>PWHJ01000075.1 GCA_003554865.1 Bacteroidota bacterium
ACCCCTCCTGCCAGTCGCCGCTTTGCTTTATGAGGTCTATAAGCTCTTCAAGGGCTTTTTCCTGGGGTATGTTGCGCTTTACCTGATGCTGACCTTTGTAGAGGGTTATGTGGTTTTTTCCGGAGCCGACATAACCGTAATCTGCATCGGCCATCTCCCCGGGTCCGTTTACTATGCAGCCCATCACGGCAATCTTGAGCCCTTTCAGATGGGAAAGGTGTTTTTTCAGCTGTGCGGCGGTTTCTCGTATGTCGAACATGGTGCGCCCGCAGGATGGACACGAAATGAACTCTGTACTGCTGATGCGCATGCGGCTGGACTGAAGTATGGAAAAAGCGGTTGAGGCTGCAGTGCGGCCCCTTTCACCTACCCTGTTTTCAAGCCATATCCCGTCAGCCAACCCGTCAATGAAAAAAATTCCCAAATCAGCCGCACTGCGCAGACGGAAACTTTCTGCAACGGCCTCGCTGAAGTGCCTTCTTATAATTACCGGATTTTTACATCCTGCATTTTCAAGCTTTTTTATAAATGTTAGCTGCTCGGCGGAGGGATGCGCATGGGAGCTGTCAAGCACGAAGACAAGTGTTTCATCCTCCGCTGCAGCCGATAAGAGCGCTGAAGAGAGGTCTTTCAGCTCGAGCGAAACAAAATTCAGGCTTTCTGAGGGGTGCCGGCTTGCCTCGTACTCCGCGGCAGTGAATAAAGGATGATGCATGGGACTGTCACTGAACTTTTCCTTCCATAATCCGGCGGGGATGATAATACTGCTGCCCTCCGGCAGACGGGATAAATCATCTTCACCGGAAGCGTAATAATAATCGGGTGCGGGTTCTCCGGCACCGGAGGATACCACAACCGGCACCTGATCTGCTCCTGTCTTGCCGGCTTTATTGGTTAATCGCCTTTTGTATTTGCCGGTCTCAAGTCTGATTGTGTCAATAAACCCCTCAGGCAAGGAAGCGGTGCGAGCTGAAAAATGCTCAACCAGGTCTTTTGCAACAGGTATCTCGGCCCCGGGCTCCTCTGTAAGGGAGACGCGAATTGTGTCTCCTATGCCCAAAGTTAGCAATGCCCCGATCCCTACAGCCGATTTGATACGACCGTCTTCTCCCTCACCGGCCTCAGTAACTCCCAGATGCAAAGGGTAATTCATTTCCTCCTGTAGCATCTTTTTTAGCATCAGACGGTTGGACATCACCATTACCCTTGTATTGCTGGATTTCAAAGATACAACCACATTGTTGAAATTTTCGCTGCGGCATATCCTCAGGTACTCCATGGCCGATTCAACCATTCCGCGAGGTGTATCACCGTAGTGGTTCATTATCGCGGGAGAAAGGGAGCCGTGATTTACCCCGATTCGCAGGGCTGTCCCATAACCCCGGCAAATTTCAAGCAGCTTCAGAAACTCTTCCCTAACCTTTTCCCTCTCTTTTTCACCCCCTCCGGCATTGTTTCCCGCCTGGCCGCGGCGATGGGACAGGGCAAAATTCGCGGGATTGATCCTGACTTTCTCTACAGATTTGGCTGCAAGAAATGCTATCTGCGGATTGAAATGAACGTCGGCTGCCAACGGGGTGCGAAGCCCTCTTTGGTTCAGCTCGGTTTTAATTACAGTGAGATTTTCGGCTTCCCGCAGATTTTGAACGGTCATTCTAACGATCTCACACCCGGCACGTGCTAAACCCATGATTTGCTCTACCGTGGCTTCGGTGTCGAGGGTTGGCGTGCTGGTCATGGATTGGACGCGAACGGGGTTATGGCCTCCAATAAAAATATGCCCAACCGGCACTTCATTTGAAACAAAGTACCTGTAGAGCAATGCTCCTTTAAGCGGAGGATTTTTTGCCATAATGATTTTTTCATTTATTGCAACCAAAAAAGACAGCCGGGGTTTTAGATCTCATTATCCGCTATGATGCCGCGATTTGCAGCAAAAAATAAAAAAGTGCTACTTTATATCCCATTCAAATCCACCTTTGACATCCCGAACTTCAACCCCGAGCTTTTGCAGCTCATCACGTATTTTATCGGCAGTCTCAAAATCCTTACGCTCCTTGGCTTCCTGTCTGATCTGAAGTATTGTATTTATAAGCTTTTCATCCAGCTCACCATGGCGTCCCTCTTTTTGCTGAAGTCCCAATATATCAAATATAAACATCCTGAAATGCTCTTTCAGCCTGGCCAAATCATCTGCAGTTATAGTATCCTTCCCTTCTGCCGCGGAGTTTATAAAACGCGTGGCCTCGAACAGATGGGAGATGACAACCGGGGTGTTCAGATCATCGTTCATTGCAGTGTAGCAATTTTGTATAAACTCCCCTGCATCCCACGAGGAGGTTTCAGCGGGCTCAATTTTTTTAATAGTTTCAACAGCATTCATAAGCCGGTCAAAGCCTTTTTCGGCAGCCTGAAGAGCTTCGTTTGAAAAGTCAATGGTGCTGCGGTAGTTGGCCTGCAGCATAAAAAACCTTATTATCATCGGATGATAGGGTCGCTCGAGAAGATCATGCCTGCCTTCAAACAGCTCATTGAGCGTGATGAAATTATGAAGGGACTTGCCCATCTTTTGACCGTTTATTGTAACCATGTTGTTGTGCATCCAGTAACGGACGGCATCCTTTCCGGAGGCGGCCACCGACTGGGCTATTTCACACTCGTGATGGGGAAACAGCAAATCGATGCCTCCCCCGTGTATGTCGAATACCTCACCCAGATACTTTGTGCTCATTGCAGAGCACTCAAGGTGCCAGCCGGGAAATCCTTCACCCCATTTTGAAGGCCAGCGCATTAAGTGAGCCGGCTCTGCCCTTTTCCAAAGGGCAAAATCAACACTGTTGCGCTTCTCCTGTTGTCCTTCAAGCTCACGGGTATTTGCAATAAGATCCTCCAGCACGCGCCCCGACAACTTTCCGTAATTATATTTGCTGTGATACTTCATTACGTCAAAATAAACCGAACCGTTCCTCTCATAGGCATAGCCGTTCTCCAGTATTTTCTCCACCAGCTGCTGCTGCTCAATGATATGTCCCGAAGCCTGTGGCTCAATTGAAGGGGGAAGAACATTGAGCTGTTCCATGTTCTTGTGGTAGAGGTTGGAATAATGCTGGACAACTTCCATGGGTTCAATCTGCTCAAGACGGGCCTTCTTTAGTATCTTGTCCTCACCCTCGTCGGCATCGCTTTCCAAATGGCCCACATCGGTGATGTTTCGTACATAACGGACCTTATAGCCGAGATGGCTCAAATAACGAAACAGCAGATCGAAAGTGACCGCCGGGCGTGCATGACCGAGATGGGCTTCTCCGTAGACAGTCGGACCGCATACATAAAGTCCGACATGCGGAGGGTTAAGAGGCTCAAACACCTCCCTTGTCCTGCTAAGGGAGTTGTATATATTCAGTTTACCACCATTTTCCATAATACACATTTTTTAACATCCGTCAAAATTAATAAAACGGATGCATTATTTCTTCATGATAGGTAATGTATCGACTTTAAACAGAAGCTAATTAAGGGGAGACCCATTCGGGGAGATGGCTTATATTCCCTTTTTTTAAATAAAAACGCCTCACATTTAAACTGGAAAAATTAGCCTTCCGCTACACCGGAAGCCGGCTCAACTTTTTTCAAAACTCTCATGGCCTCATCATAACCGATTTTGAACAACTTGTCTCCTTCTCCCACATCGGTAACGCTGAAATGTTTCAGCTCTTCCGGCTCGATGAATATATCCAGCTCACTTGATATCTCCTTTATCCTTGCCCCGATACTCAGGTGAAAAGCACGCTCTGCTATCTCCATCAGATTTTTGATGTCTTTCTCGGGTCCGGTATAATTCACATGTACTCCAATAAGTTTTCCGCATTTGCCCTTTAGAGGAGTGTGCGGCAAATTGTCAAGCACCCCCCCGTCAACGTACATCTGTCCGTTTATTTCAACGGGCTTGAAAAGTACGGGTATACTTGAAGAGGCCACAACCTTTTCAACCAGGTCACCCTGGCTGAAATACTCTATCTTGCCGGTATTGAAGTTGGTTGAAGCTACATAAAGTGGCTTCTTAAGCTGATCAAATTTTTTTGATCGCAGGTTCTTTTTCAGGACATTCTCCAGTCCCGACATCCTGAGCAAGCCTGTCCTGCTCAACCCTACCTTGACAAAATTAAAAACCTTCTTCTCCTTGAAAAGCTCAATTATTTCCTCCGGGGCAAAACCATCTGCATAAAAAGCCCCGACAATAGCACCGGCACTGGTGCCCGCCACACAATCCGGGTTAATACCTATATCATGAAGTGCCTTGATGACACCGGGATGTGCAAACCCCCTGGCAGCACCACCGCTTAAAACCAGTCCGTTTTCATATTCTGCCTTTGGATGTTTTTTAAGCCTTCCAAATATTTTTTTTGTTATTGAACCCATTATTTTAAAGACATTTATATAATTTTATAAAACATGCTGAAATATATATTTTCCAAAATAAAATTAAGGATAAATCGGATAATAATTCAACATTTTAAACGCTATTTTATATTCTTACCGCTTCATTGCAAATATTCCCCCGGCACTAAGCAAATGCAAATATAAAATTGTATGTTTGCATATAATTGACTGAGAATAAATACATATCAAACATATGCCAAAAAAGAAAGAAAAATTAAGAAACAAAAAAAGCCTGTCAAAGGGGATAATGAACGTTTTCATGAATAATCCCCGCAAATCATATAACTATAAACAGTTAGCAAAATTACTCAATGTAACCGGCGCAAAAAACAAAAATCTTTTAAACGAGCTTCTGGAGAGTCTGACCGAAAACGAGCAGCTTGAAGAGATAGACCGTGGCAAGTATAAGCTTAAATCACAAAAGGGCTATGTTAGCGGTGTTGTTGAGATGCGTCCCAACGGGACCGCCCTTGTAGCATCCGAAGAGGTGCCTGAAAAAATTCTTATCTCAGAGGGGAACCTTAACCAGGCACTGGATTCGGACGTGGTAAAGGTGTATTGTTTTGCAAGGCGGCGGCGCAAGATGCTGGAAGGTGAAGTGGTGGAGATAATTAAAAGAAGCCGGAAAACATTCGTGGGCACAGTTGAGACCACGAAGGATTATGCCTTCCTTGTAACAGATAACCGTATGATGCCCTACGATCTTTTCATCCCGCCGAAGAGCCTTAAAGGTGCAAAACAGGGACAAAAAGCGGTGGGTCGGATAAAGGAATGGCCTAAAAATGTTAAGAACCCGGTGGGGGAAATAGTAGAAGTTCTGGGAGACCCCGGTGTGCATGAGGTGGAAATGCATGCAATACTGGCTGAATTCGAATTGCCCTCGAAATTTCCAAAAGAGGTGGAAGCTGCGGCGAAAAAAATCAAGCCCGGAATAACGGCCACAGAAAAAAAGAAACGGCGCGACTTCCGTCAGGTTACAACTTTCACTATTGATCCGGAAGACGCCAAAGATTTTGACGATGCCCTCTCTGTGAAAAAACTAAATAACGGGAATCTGGAGGTGGGCATACACATTGCTGATGTTACCCATTATATCAGGCCCGACAGCATAGTTGACAATGAAGGGTATGACAGGGGCACATCGGTTTACCTGGTCGACAGGGTGGTGCCAATGCTGCCCGAACAGCTCTCTAATTTTGTATGCTCACTCAGACCGGAAGAGGAGAAGCTTTGCTTTTCGGCTGTTTTTGAAATGGACAAAGATGCACGAGTGTTGAACGAGTGGTTCGGACGAACGGTTATCAGATCAGACAGACGCTTTACATATAACGAGGTGCAGCAAATAATCGACTCGGGCCGCGGGGAGTTCGAAAAAGAGATACTGGGTTTGCATAAGCTTGCCAAAATACTGCGCGATAAAAGATTTAAAAACGGATCGATCGCTTTTGAGCAGTCAGAGGTTGAATTCAGGCTCGACAATGAGGGGGTGCCTCTTGGTGTTTCGTTCAGGGAGATGGGCCATGCCAATCATCTTGTAGAGGAGTTCATGCTTTTAGCCAACAAACATGTAGCAGAATACATAGGCAAAAGAAAAGATGACCCTGATAGGTCAAAGGCGAAAACCTTTGTCTACAGGATCCACAGTAAGCCCGATGCCGATAAGCTGGACAATTTTGCAAAGTTCATAAGCAAGCTGGGATATAAACTCAACACATCAGTCAAAAGCAACAAGGCGATCTCCAAATCACTCAACAAGGTACTTGAGCAATCCCAGGGCAAAAAGGAACAACACCTGATAGAAACACTCACGGTTCGCTCTATGGCCAAAGCGGTGTATTCGACAAAAAACATCGGTCATTATGGACTGGCTTTCCCGTTTTATACGCACTTCACCTCTCCCATCCGGAGGTATCCTGACATGATGGTTCACCGGCTGCTTGATCACTATCTTAACGGCGGTGAATCAAAAGATGCGGAAGAGCAGGAGAAAATGTGCACTCATGCTTCAGAAATGGAGCGCAAGGCAGTTGAAGCTGAAAGGGCTTCAGTAAAATATAAGCAGGTCGAATTCATGAGCGATAAGATCGGAGAAGTCTACGAAGGCATAATATCGGGCGTGGCCGAATGGGGGATATATGTTGAGCTGACTGAAAACAAATGTGAGGGGCTTATTCATATTCGAAACCTGAATGATGATTTCTATGAGTACGACGATGAAAATTACTGTATGACAGGAAAATCATCAGGCCGTACATTTCAGCTTGGTGACACGATCAATGTGGAAATATACAGGGTAAACCTTGAGAGAAAGCAAATTGATTTTTTGGTGGCCGAAGATGAAAACCAACAAAAGTCACGGCCGTAGTAAATTAATACAATCCCTCTGCAATGGATAAAAAAGATATTAAAAGGGATAAAATAATTTCATCTGCCGCCAAGGTCTTTGGCAGGGAGGGGTTTCGCAAAACCCGCATGAATGATATTGCCAAAGAGGCCGGTATGGGAAAAAGCTCAATTTACCACTATTTTATAAGCAAGGAAGAGATCTTTGAAGCGGTGGTGGAAAAAGAGGCCAATTATCTCAAAAGCGAGATTATCAATGCCACAAGAGAGGTCAACGACCCCTGCAAACGGATGAAAGCATATGTTTTTGCACGGATGAAGGCTTTCAACACTTCAATAAACCTTTACAATGCAGTTAAAACTAATTATTTGAACCACCTCCCCTTCATTGAAAGGGTTCGTAAAAAATATGACAAGGAAGAGAAGAAAATGGTGTCAGCTATTCTCAAGGACGGGATACGGAAAAAAATCTTTGCCGTATCTAACGTTGAGCTTGCGACAATAGCAATAGTTACGGCAATTAAAGGGCTGGAGATACCAATGCTTATAAAAGAAAATACCACAGAGACGGAGCGGCGTGCCGAGCAGCTTCTTACTTTTCTCTTTTACGGGATCACAAGCAAAAGCTGACAAACTTTTACGGAATTAAACACAATAGCGGGCACCCTTACTTGATTCCCAATAAAAAGCCGGTAACCTTCTACAGGATCACCAGCAAAAGCGGGCACCCTTACTGGATCACCAGTAAAAAAAGCCGGTACACTTCTGTTGATGGCAGATTATTCACCTGGATAGCCCACAGTCTGGGCAAATATTACCTGCTGATAATCTTCCAGCTCCAGCGCCTCTGTGATCTTATCCCTGTCTATCAATCCCCTTACCACCGTTGCAAGTCCCTCGGAAGCGCAATAAAGATAAACATTCTGGGAAATGTAGCCCGCGTGGTTAGAGGCGTAGAAGCTTCGTGTTTCCTGGTCGACATCGCCACCCATTCTGGTATGGTCGGAAACAAACACGAGATTGACAGGAGCTTTGTCAACAAAATCCTGAGAACCAGTGTGACTGCGCAGATCCTCATCCCCCTTGCGGACAAGGGAATGGTCCTCGTGGTTATAAATATACCACCCCTTAGACATTACAACGTATATGTCAATATCCTGCCAGTTGCGGGCACTGGGTGCGGTCCGCAATCCGCTTGCGGGACGGGAAACACCGAAAGCAGCCCATAAAAGGTCGGACAACTGCTGACTGCTTAATTCCGCAGTATCAAAACTGCGCATACTTTGCCGCTGACTTAGTGCATCCATAAGAGGCATGCCGCCTGACATCTGCGGATCGGGCAGCTCTACGGTTTCTCCTGTCTGAGAATCGGGCAGCTCTGTGTTTTCTCCTGTATGTACCACGGTGCTAGAAGAAAAAGCAGCAACCACAAGAAAAATCATTAAAATATTTAAAAACATAACCTTCATAACTGAGTAATTATATTTGACAATTAAAACCCGGCAATCAAAAAAACTCATCTTAGCCATCACCCGGTGGGCAAAACGCCTATATTTCGCCAATTTGCCGGGACTGGCATAAAAAACTGAAGCTGACTGCATTCAAGCAGGGTTATTTCATAAATTTAGCAATCAAACTCCATTTGATGTAAACTTTCGTTAAAAAATTTTTAATTTTATGGTGAAACAAAATCATAACCCCCGCATTTGCTGTGCCAGGAAGTCTTTATTGCCCTCCTGATCCCCTGCAAATTTTGCCGGGTTGATGTATCGTTAAACTTAATACCTGTATGATCATGACCAAAATTAAACACTCAATTATTTCAACACTTGCCGGCCTGGTTCTGCTTGCTGCGGCATGTGCGCCACGGCCTGATTTTGACACTATAATCACCAACGGTTTTGTTTTCGATGGTGCCGGTAACCCATGGGTATACACCGACATAGGAATTAAAGACGACAAAATCGCGGCAATGGGGAACCTGAAGGATGCCTCAGCAGAAAGGACGATCGACGCCTCGGGTTATTACGTGACACCGGGCTTCATTGACTCACATTCTCACGCGGAAAGAGGGCTGACCTCCTCCGATCTCAGCCACGCCAGACCGCAGCTGGCACAGGGTATTACATCGATTGTTGTAAACCAGTGCGGCGGGGGTGCAATTGATCTTGAAAAACAGCGCGAAGAGCTTCTGGAAGACGGAACAGGAGTTAATGTTGCTCAGCTTGTACCCCACGGGAACGTAAGGAAAGAGGTGATGGGGGAAGACGACCGTGAAGCCGAGCCGGAAGAAATGGAGGAAATGAAATCCATGATCAGGGAAGCAATGGAATACGGGGCATTTGGGATGTCGACCGGACTGTTCTATATTCCGGGCTATTTTACCCCCACATCTGAGTTGATAGAGCTTTCAGAGGTCGTAGCAAAATACGGGGGAGTACATCAAAGCCATATCAGAGATGAAGCTGACGGAACAGTAGGCTTTATAAATTCGGTTGAGGAAATTATTGAAATATCAAAAGAATCCGGGGTTACAGGTATAATTACACATATAAAAGCAGGCTCACCTCCCACATGGGGAGACTCTGAAGAAATAGTGGCCAGAATAGCTGAGGTAAGAGATGAGGGAGTGGAAATATTCACAGATCAGTACCCCTATGAGGCATTATCAACCGGGATTATCGCACAACTGGTGCCGACATGGGCAAGGGAAGGCGGAAATGAAAAGCTTAGGGAGCGCCTTGAGGATCCCGAACTTCTCGAGCGAATAACCGCAGAGACCAGAGAGAACCTTGAACGGGAGGGTGGTCCGGACAAGGTGCAATTCAGAAGGTTTTCCCAGGATACCACCATTGAGGGTAAAAGGCTTGACGAGGTTGCACGCGAACGAAATATGGACCCCACAGACCTGATCATAGATCTTATACAAGAAGGGAGTCCATCAATAGTTCTTTTCAGCATCGGAGAGGATGACATTGAACGCTTTATGACACAAAAGTGGAATATGACCGGCTCTGACGGCGGACTTGTAGAGATGGACGAGGGTGTTCCACATCCGAGAAATTACGGAACTTTCCCACGCAAGATCAGAAAATATGTTTTCGAGGAAAACCTCCTGGAGCTTGAAGATGCTATAAGAAGTATGACTTCACTTACCTCCTCGGTTTTCGGCATAAACGACCGCGGCACATTACGTACCGGTATGAAGGCGGATATTGTGATATTTGACCCTGAAAAAATAACCGACAAGGCAACATACGCCGAGCCTCACCAGCTTTCCGAAGGGATGGTCTATGTCTTCGTGAACGGCACACCTGCAATTGAAGAAGGGGAGTTCACCGGTGAATTACCAGGCAGAGTATTGCAAAGAGGGAAATAGTGAAAAATAATTGGTATTGCGGATACCAAAAGCATTAAAAATAATTGTGATTGCATAACACACAGAATAAAGAAATATTGCACAAACTCAAAATTACAGGCTTATCATGAGAAAGTTTAAAATTTTTATAATTTCAATCTTGCCGGCGCTGATGCTGCTTGCTTCGGCCTGCGCACCGGTGCCGGAATATGACGCGATCATAAAAAACGGTCGTGTTTTTGACGGAGGAGGCAATCCCTGGGTCTACACCGATATAGCCATTAAAGGTGACGAAATAGCAAAAATGGGGGATCTTGAAGATGCCTCTGCATACAGGACAATCGATGCATCGGGCTATTATGTTGCACCAGGGTTTATCGATCCCCACTCACATACTTCCGGCGGACTATCATCGGAAGAGCTGAGTCATGCCCAACCACTGCTGGCACAGGGTGTAACCTCTCTTATAACAAATCCCTGCGGCGGCGGACCGGTCGACCTTCAGGACCAAAAGGAAAGGCTTATGGAACACGGTCTTGGTGTGAATGTGGGGCAGCTTGTGCCGCACGGTTCGATCAGAAGGGAGGTTATAGGAGGCGAAGACCGTGAAGCTACACCCGAGGAAATTGAGGAAATGCAGGCCCTTGTTAGAGAGGCCATGGATTACGGGGCTTATGGACTTTCAACAGGACTCTTTTATACCCCCGGCATATATGCTCCAACATCTGAGATAACAGAGCTTTCAAAGGTTGTTGCCGAGTACGGTGGGGTACACCAAAGCCACATAAGGGATGAATCTAATTACACAATAGGAGTTGTATCAGCAGTTGAAGAAATTATTGAAATAACAGAAGCCTCTGGCGTTACAGGCATCGTAACCCATATCAAAGCGCTTGGTCCGCCTGTATGGGGAGCCTCCGAGGAAATAACACAAAAAATAGGCGAGGCAAGGGAAAAGGGACTTGAAATATTTACAGACCAGTACCCTTACGATGCCTCTGCAACCAGTCTTATTGCTGCAATAATCCCAACCTGGGCACGTGAAGGCGGAACCGGCGAGCTGAGGGAGCGTCTTGAAGATCCTGAACTGAGAGAAGAAATAGCAGCCGATACGAAGGAAAACCTGGCACGAAGGGGTGGAGCTGACAGGCTTCAGTTCAGAAGATTCTCGGCCGATCCATCAATTGAGGGAGCCACACTGGAAAATGTGGCGCAGGAACGTAACCTTGACCCCATAGAGGCTGCATTCGAGCTGATCATGGAAGGGAGTCCGTCGGTAGTATCATTCAACATGAACGAGGAGGATATTGCACGTTTCATGACTCAGCGGTGGAATATGACTTCATCTGACGGGGGACTTGTGGAAATGGGCGAGGGAGTGCCGCACCCGCGCAATTACGGAACATTCCCGCGCAGGATAAGAAAATATGTTTTCGAAGAGGAGCTGCAGGGGATAGAAGAGGCGATAAGAAGTATGACATCTCTGACGGCAAAGACGTTCGGAATCTTCGACCGGGGAATGTTGCGCCCCGGCCTTAAAGCCGATATTGTTGTATTTGATCCCGACAACCTGAGAGACAGGGCTACATATACCGAGCCTCACCAGCTATCTGAAGGAATGGTATATGTTTTTGTGAACGGAACAATGGCTATTGATGAAGGGGAATTCACTGACGATTTGGCCGGGAGAGTCCTTCGTAAAGGCAAGTAGAAAGCGCTATAAGCCCCTGAAAAAAGGGGCTTTTAATTATTACTGAATTACTGACCTTACCGGATATGAAAATCAAAGAGTTTGCCATTGAGCGGTACTTTGCAAAATATGAGTTCAGTACCGAACACCTGTTGTCATGTTCGGATTGCGACGGGTTCCCGCTGCACTATGTTTTGAACCTTGCCTCAGGCAAGGAAAGATCCGAGTGGGAAAACCTTACCCTGGGTTACACGGAAACCAAAGGAAGCTTGGAATTAAGGGAGACTATTGCCGGCCGTTACGAAACGCTGGGACCGGAAAACATAGTTGTTTCCTCACCCGGGGAGGCCAACTTCGTTTTGATGAATGTGCTTCTCCAGCGCGGTGACAACGTGATATGCATGTCTCCCATGTACCAGTCGCTTTACCAGGTTGCTGAAAGTATTGGCTGTACTGTTTCATTCTGGAGACCGGAGGATACCCAAAACTGGTATTATGATCCCGGGCGGCTGAAAGAGCTGATCATACCGGAAACAAAACTTATAATTGTCAATTTCCCGCATAACCCTACAGGTTATCTGCCAGGGGAAGATGACTGGAACGAAATTGTCGAAACGGCCAGGCAAAACGGTATTGTTCTCTTTTCAGACGAGATGTACCACCGCCTAGTTCTTGATCCTGCAAATGAGATCAAGCCGGCCTGCGATCTTTACGAAAACGCCGTGTCTCTTTGGGGAATGTCAAAAACTTTCGGTCTGGCAGGGCTCAGAACCGGATGGCTTGCAAGTAACAACAAAAAATTACTGGACGAGGCTGAAGCCTACAAGGATTACCTCTCCATCTGCAACAGTCCGCTTAACGAAACTCTTTCAATCATTGCCCTTAACAATTGCAGCAAATTCATCACCCCCAACCTCGACAAGATAAAAAGGAACATTGAAGTGTTCAGGCGGTTTCAGCACCGCAACAGCAGTTTTTGCAATTTCCCCGAACCACAGGCCGGATCCACTGCTTTCATAAAGCTTCACATAAATGAGAACAGCATGGATTTTGCAGAAAGACTGGTAAAGGATACGGGAATAATGGTTCTCCCGTCAGAGACTTTCAACTATGGAACAAGTTATGTTAGAATAGGTTTCGGGCGGGAGGATTTTCCGCAGGTATTGTCAAAACTTGAAAAATATATACGAAAAAAGTGAAATTCATTCATGCCGCAGACCTTCACATTGAAAGCCCCTATCAGGGTATTTCACGACTGAACTCAGAACTGGGTTCGGCTCTTACAGAATTGGGAAAAAAATCCTATGCTAACCTGATAGATCTTTGTATAAGCGAGAAGGTAGATTTCCTGCTCCTGGCCGGCGACTCCTTTGAAACTGCCACCGGCAGCCTTGGGGCTATGTATGGGTTTTTTGAGGGATTACGACGTCTTGAGCAAAACAACATAAAAGTTTATATAATTTGCGGGAACCATGATCCTTTAGGTGATTGGTCAAAAACTTTCAAATTACCCGAAAATGCTACTCTTTTCGGTTCAGAGAATGTCACTTTTGAGCTGTTCAGAAAAAATGGGGCTCCTGTAGCTTCCATTTATGGAATAAGTTACGAAAAAAGGGAAGAATGGCGGCCTCTGGCGAAAGAGTTTGAACGCAAAGATCCTGCCCCTTTTTCTATTGCACTGCTTCATGGCACACTATCAGGCAGGCATGCACATATACCGTACTGTCCGTTTGACCTTTCGATGCTTCGCGAAGCAGACATAGATTACTGGGCTTTGGGACATATTCACAAACATGAGGTGCTGAGCGAGGCAAACCCTCTCGCAGTATACCCGGGCAACCTCCAGGGAAGGCATTTTAATGAGACGGGGCGAAAGGGTTGCTATATGGTTGAAGTAGATGAAAAAAACATCACAAGCAAAAAGTTCATGCCCCTCTCCGAATTGATTTTCAACTATCACAGCACCGACATTTCAGGGATAGAAGGAGAAAGCGAGTTGTTCACACATCTGGGCGAGTTAAAATACGAATACCTGAAAAATGAAAGTGAATGTTTTATGCTAAGGATTGAGCTTACCGGAAGGACAGGCATTTTTGAAAAACTAAGCGACCATGACCAGCTCAATAACCTTATAGAAGAGATAAACCGCGAAAACAAATATAAAGGCAGGTTTGTTTTTGTCGATAAAATAATCAACAAAACTCAACCGCAAATAGATCTGGAGGAGCGCAAAAGGTCTTCAGACCTTATAGCCGACCTTATTAACCGTTTCGAGAGCTATGAATCGGACCCCGAAAAGCTCCGGGCACTTCGGGACAAAATATTTGCGGAAATTAAATCTGCAAGGGCAGGCAAATTCGCGGAAAAACCCGAAGAGGATCAGGAGCTTAAAGAAATTCTTGAAAATGCCAAGTGGAAGTGTATCGGCGGATTAATCCCCGGCAAGGAGCAGGATTGAACATATAAGTAAATTGGCTGGAGGTTTAATTAAATACCGGGTAAACAAGCAGCAGAGCTGAGGTTATATCCTGAAACGAGGAATAGATAAAAGAAAAAGAAGCAGAAAGAGTGACAACTATTTTAAAGCAATTAAGCTTTTTGGGAAATGATAATTGAACGTTTGTACATAGAGGGTTACGGTATTTTTTACAACAAAGGGATCAAAGGTTTCTCCAAAGGATTAAATATCCTTTACGGGATGAATGAAGCGGGGAAATCTACCCTTCTGGATTTTATACGGATGACCCTTTTCGGTTATCCGCGTCAGCATAAAGACCGCAGGCCGCCATTAAGAGGCGGTAATCACGGGGGAAGCATCTGGCTGAGAAACTCGCAAAACGAACCTTTGCAGATTTACCGCTCGGGCTCGGGAAGGAACGGATTTAAGGTTTTTTACAAAAACCGTGAACACGCAGACGAACAGCTGCTGAAAAAGCTTATGGATTATGCATCGGAAGATCTGTACCACAACATTTACGCAATAACCCTGGAAGAGCTGAAAAGTGTGGATCAGCTTAAACAGTCGGGCGTGGAGGACAAGATCTTCAGCGTGGGGATGGGGCTGTCCGGGGTCGATTTTGCAGCTTTTGAAAAAGAGCTGGAGGAGCACTCCCAGAAATACTTCAAACCGGGGGGCAAAACACAGATACTCATAGAACTTGTAAACGAAATAGAGGATAAACAGGAGCGGGTGAACAAGCTTAAGAAAAAGCTTGAGGAATATAACAGGCTCAACCTTGAACTGGAAGATCTTAATAAAAAACAAAAAGAGACTGACGAAGAACGCCGGTATTTGAGACAGCAGGAAGCATTTTACTCTTCCTGCAAAAAAGCCTATCCACACTTTGTAGAGTACAAAAAAGCCCGTGAACAGCTTGAGAGTCTGGGAGAGATACCGGCCCACCCTTTGCAGGTACTTGAAGATTACAAGAAGCTGAAGCAAAAAGAGGAAAACCTTAGATCCCGTTCAGAGGAATCCAAAAACAAGATCTCGTCACTTGAAAAAAAGAGGCAGGAAATAGAAGTAGATGAAATACTTTTAAAGGGTGCCGATATATATGAGTATTTGAACACCAATGTTAATGTATATGAAAAGGCGCTGGAGGACAAAAAAGAGCTTGAACAGGAGGTGAAGCGTACCGAAACCGGAACCGCTGATGTGCTGCACAGGCTGGGTGACAAATTTGAAAAAGAAAAGCTTCTTCAAATCGACGGGACAATAGAGCTGGCAAATGCGGGAAATCAATATGCCGGGGAACTGGTGAAAACCGATTCCGGCATTGAAAGGGCAAGGGATAAAATCAGGGAACTGGAAGCCTATGTAGAATCAAAAGAAGAAAAGATTGGTGAAATTGACCGTCAAATAAATGAGCAGCCTGTAAAAGATGAAGAATCACTGATGGCTGCCAGAGAGAGCCTTGCCGACATGGATACGCGCTTTAAAACTTCCCTTTCTGCCATTCAGTCTCAAACTTCAGGAACACAAAAGTATTTGCAGGTTATTTCCATCATTTTCTCATTTATTTTTCTGGGCAGCGGGTTTTACCTGGTCCAGCATAGCCTTGCCGCAGGAATAGCAGTCGGGTTTTTGGGAGCCGCCGGGTTGGCAGCAACCTATTATTTCTCCAGGGAAAACAAAGAAGCCCATACCCGCGATGACCCAGAAACTCTCAACAGAGAAATGGAAGCCCTTAAAAAAAACATAGAGGATTACCTGGAGCTTTACAAGAAAAAAGAATCATTGGAAGAGGCCAAAACAGAGCTTCAAAAAAAGCTCGACAATGAAAGGGAACTGTTGAAAGACCTTGAAAAAGAAAAAAAAGAACTTTTGGGAAAGTGGCGTGAGAAACTTGAAAGCTTTAACATTCCCAATGAGTTTCCCCCGGGAAATATTTCCGATCTGATAAGGGAAATAGATAACATAAAAAGATTTGAAAGGCAAAAGAGCAATGCCCTTGCCAAAATTGAAAAACACAACCAGATAATCTGGGAATTCGAAGAAAGCGTTGCCACCATCAAGCCAATAAGTAACATACAGGGTAATCTGCATAAGGTGCATTTACTTATTAAGCAGATCGGGGAAACAATAAACAAGGCAGATCAAAAAGAAAAGCTTTCAAAGGATCTGGAGAAAGAAAAAACAGAACTGAAGACCCTGGAAAATGAACTAAACCGCATTGAGGAAGAAAAGGAGAAGATATTTAAAAAATTGAATGTGGAAAACGAAACTGAATTGTACAGGATTTTTGAAAAACAGGAAAAAGCGGCTTCTCTGGAAAATGAATTGAAAACGGCCGAGGCCGCTGTAAAATCAGTTTGCGGGCATGAAAAATTTGAGGAAACACTTGAATTCTTTGAGAAAACGACACCTGAGAGCATTTCGGTAAAACTCAATGAATACAGGGAAAAATTAAGCGAATGCGAAAAAAGGTATTCCGGTATAAACACCCAGATAGGTTCAACCACCCAGCAGATAAATGACTTGCTGAAACCCGATGAGATGTTTGATTTGCAAAACCAGATTGAGACACTAAAAACCAGGCTTCGCGAGGAAACCAATGAGTGGCTTGCAACAAAAATGGCCCTTGAGATACTCTCAGAATCAAAACAAAGGTATGAGGAGGAAAAACAACCGGCTGTTATAACTACCTCACGAGATTATTTCAGTGAAATAACCGCCTCTGAGTACACAGGTCTGAAGGTCTCGCTGGGCGAAAAACATGTAAGCCTTAAGGAGAAAACAGGCAAGGCCAAGTCTGTTGGAGAGCTAAGTCGCGGAACCAGGGAGCAGTTGCTTCTGGCCCTGAGAATGGGACTGATAAGTGAATATGAAAAAAACGCCGAGCCGCTTCCTGTAGTGCTGGATGATGTGATGGTAAATTTCGATCCCGCAAGGGCGAAAAACACCGCATCTGCAATGAGCAACTTTGCCCGGTCAAGGCAGGTGCTCATTTTTACATGCCACCCCTCAACCGTAAAGCTTTTTGAACCATACAAGCCCAATTTGATGGAATGGTGAGGAATATTAAACTTTCCCGGCCTGAGCCGGCATGCAGCGGCAGCTCAACAGGAAAAACCGCACTTAAAACTTCAGAACCAGTGATGTTGTAATTACATTTATCAGGGTAAAATTATATACCTCATCAACATCCGCACCTCCTTCAAGAATTCTGTAGGCTGTTTTCATTGAAAAATTTTCGCTAACGGGGATACGGGCACCCAGGGTAAAATCAAATGCACGCCCGGGACCTCCGGCCAATCCATCGCCCTCCAGAAAGGCACTCCAGCGGTCAAAATCATAAGAGGCAAAAACATTAAGCAAGGGTACAAATCCAAGGTCGTCCTTTTTGTCAGTTAACTCGCCGGAGCTGAGCCTTATTCTTGCATCCCTGATCTTGGCGGTAAAACCAACACCCAAAGTCCATCTTCCGTTAACAAGCAGATCCCTTCTGTAGGTTAGGCGGTAACTGTTGAATTTATAAAAGGCATCGATAAATTCACCCTCCGGGAAAAGGGTGTTTTGATATTGAATATCATTAGCAGCAACTCCTGCATAGTTAATATTCAAGGGTGCATAAAGGAGAAACAAGTGGTTTTTTTCAGAGAAAGTGTACCCCAGTCTGACGCTCAAGGGCACAACCGGTCCCTCTATATCAAAATCCTTATTCAGATCGAATGTTGTTCCGGTCTCATTGGGGATCCTTACCTCATTATACCCCTGAAAAGCAAAACCGGCATTGAGATCCAGGCTCCACTGAGCCTGACTTTGAGCGAAAAAAAAGGTAAAAATTACAAGAAATGATAACTTTTTCATTGTTTTTTTGTGTTCAATTTAATCAAAAAATTATCTGTTATTAAATTTTTTAAACAATATAAAATTGTTTTTGTTCAGTTTTGACCCGTTGAAAAGCAAACTACTTAAATAATTCTGAAGATCGAATACAATTCTGTTTCTAAAATAGTTAAATTCACCGTTAATTTTTGGAACTTTTCAGGGTTTTCTTATAATTGCTTATATTTTTTATAATTTTCTGTGTAAGAACTAATACTCAACCCAAATGAAAAAAGCGGTACTTAAAACATTGTTTGTTACATTAATCTCATTTTGGGCAATAGCTGACGTTTATTCCCAGAAAGAATGGTCATTGCAGGACTGCATTGAATATGCAATGGAGAACAATCTCTCTATAAAGCAGCAGGAGTTGACAACAGAGTTAAGCGAAAATTCATACAAGCAATCAAGGGCAGAGCGATTCCCTTCACTGAATGCACGGGTAAGTCCCAACCTCAACTACGGGCGCTCGATCGACCCGATAACCAATCTTCCCGTCACAGATAATATACAGTCAATGGGTTATTCAGTAAGCAGCAGCGTAACACTTTTTAACGGTTTTCAAACACGCAACACAATAGAGCGCAACCGGCTGAATCTGATGGCTGCACACAAAGACGTCGAAAAAATCCGCAATGACATTTCCCTCAACATTGCCTCAGCCTATCTTCAAATATTATTCAACTATGAACTGCTTGAAATTGCGCGTGAGCAGCTAGAAATAACCAATCAGCAGGTTGTGCGAACGAAAGCCCTTGTAGAGGCCGGAGAACTGGCACAAGGGGATTTACTTGAGATAAAAGCACAGGCATCATCCGACAATCTGAGGGTAATGGAGGCAAAAAACCGGCTGGATATTTCATATCTGGAACTGACCCAGCTTCTTGAACTCCCCGAAACTAAAGATTTTAAAATTATTATTCCCGATTTTTCAGCCACGGATGTCAGTCAGCCAACCCACACCTCCGAAGAGGTCTACAGTAAAGCAGTCGAGATCCAGCCTCATGTGGAGAGTGCCAGGCTTGACAGAGCAAGTGCCAGCCGTCAATTAAGTATTGCAAAAGGCAGAAGGAGTCCGTCACTCAGCTTGAGCGCCTCCTATTCCAGCAACTACAGAAGATTAATTCGCGAGGGGGAGATAATTGGCAATCCTGAGCCCTTCTGGGATCAGATAGTAAACAATCAGGGGTCTTATTTCAGCCTTTCACTGTCGATACCCATTTTCAATGCAAGGCAGATCAACACCGCCATTTCAAATGCCCAGGTAAATGCATTAAGTTCAGATTATGCATTACAGCAGACAAAAAACCGATTACTGAACGAAATTGAGCAGGCATATATGGATGCCATGACATCTTTTGAAAATTACCTTGCTACAGAGAAAGCCCTTGAGTCAATGGAAGAAGCTTTCAGGCATACTGAAGAGCGTTTTGAGCTGGGCATGATCAATATAGTAGACTATAATCATTCTAAAACACAGTTAGCCCAGGCACAATCCGATTTGCTTAGGGCAAAATACGAGTATATATTCTCCACAAATATTCTTGAATTTTATCTGGGAGAGCCCATAGATTTTTAAAAAATATTTTTGCACGGAGGAACCCCCATCAGCCTTTGGCAGACAAAATCAAAATAATATACAAATGAAAAAGAAAAAATACTTGTGGGCGGTTGTTCTGGTTGTTTTGATAATTACCATTGCCGGCAGTCGTGCCGGTTGGTTTGGAGACGAAAGCGCCATTGAGGTAACAGCTGAAAAGGTTCAGACACGAAACATAACAGAAACAATAACCGCAAACGGCAGAATCAGGCCACAAACAGAAGTTAAAATCAGTCCCGACGTACCCGGCGAAATTGTCGAGTTAAACGTTAAGGAAGGCGATGAAGTAGAAGCCGGAAAATTGCTGGCAAAAATCAAGCCGGACACATACATGTCTATCAGAGACAGGGCTGAGGCTTCACTTCAGTCATCCCGGGCCGAACTAGCAAGGACAAAATCAAGGCTTTTGCAACTGGAAGCTCAGTACGAACAGGAAAAACTTAACTATAACCGCAAAAAAAAGCTTTGGGAAAGTGAAACTATTTCCAGATCGGAATATGAAGCAGCTCTTTCCTCCTATAAAATTGCGAGTGCTGAACTTGATGCAGCCGAACAAAACGTAAAATCAGCAAGATTTTCAGTAAAAAGCGCAAAAGCATCCCTGCGGGAAGCAGAGGAGGATCTGCGAAAAACAAATATTCATGCACCTGCAAGTGGAACTATATCAAGGTTGTCTGTGGAAGAAGGCGAGCGTGTTGTGGGGACCGATCAGCAGCCGGGGACCGAGATGATGCGCATTGCAGATCTCAGCCGTATGGAAGCAAATGTGGAGGTAAACGAGAACGACATAGTAAGGGTTGATTACAATGACACCGCTTACATAGATATTGACGCGTACCCCTATGACAGATTCAGGGGGGTGGTTTCTGAAATTGCCAAATCTGCAAGGGATGCCCAAGCAGAGGATCAGATAACCAATTTCGAGGTAAAAAT
Organism: Bacteroidota bacterium; assembly: GCA_003554865.1. Classification (GTDB taxonomy): domain Bacteria; phylum Bacteroidota; class Bacteroidia; order Bacteroidales; family PUMT01; genus PUMT01. The sequence goes on from PWHJ01000075.1 coordinate 20,696, forward strand.
AATAATCCTGCCCGAATCCTACGGACACCTCACTGAGGAGAACCCGGACCGGAAATACCCTTTTATGCCGGGTATGTCAGCCACTGTCGATATTGAAACCGAAAGCAGGGAACAGGTACCTTCTGTCCCGATTCAGGCAGTAACAACCAAAGAGCATGCAGAAAGAGAAACAGCCGGAGAAGGTGATGCCTCTCAGGAAATAGTTTTCAAAGCTGAAGACAGCAAAGCCAAAACACAAAATGTAGAGACAGGGATACAGGATAATTTTCATATTGAAATTATATCCGGTCTGCTGACAGGCGATAAAGTGATAACCGCTCCCTATGATGCAATCTCCAGGCTGCTGACAGACGGTTCACCCATATCGGTGGTCAGCGAGGAAGTACTTTACAATTAACCACTAACTTTAACCAAGCACGGACCTAAACCGGTAGCCATAAAAGAAAAGCCGCCATATTATTGAAATAAAGCGGCATTTGGGGTGGTTGACCGACCAGGACTCGAACCTGGACTGACAGGACCAAAACCTGTAGTGCTGCCATTACACCATCGGTCAGTATCATGTTATATGACCGTGCAAAATTAACAAAAAAATAAAAGATACAAAAAACTTAACCCTTTTCACTTGTTAACCCTCAGAGCTGATTTGACTCAACTATTGCATTCGCAGGGTTTTCAGAGATCTTTTAATTTTTGTGTTAACGAAGCCTTTCACTTAAAATTTTCTCAACTTCTTCAGCATCGGGATTAACTGCCAGAATAACCCCTTCGGAATCTACCAGAAACATTGCCCCGGAGCCGGTTATATTGTATTTGCTCCATACATTGTGTTTATCATCAAGATCGATAAGCGATATCCAGGGATACCCATCTGTTTCCATGGCAATTTCAAATGCATCGGTATTGTTGAATTCCCGGGCAACACCAATCACATCAAACCCTTTTTCATTGTATTGCTGGTAAAGGGGTATTATACTTTTACTGCGTGTCCTGCAGGGAGAACACCATGAAGCCCAGAAATCAAGTAGTGTTACCTCTCCCTCAATAAGTTCTGAAACACTTAGCGTTTCACCCTCAATTGTCTGAGCTGAAAAATCAATATACTCATTGCCCGGCAAGGCAATTTTCATTCCTTTCAACCTGTTGGCTATTTCTTCTGTATAGGGATGGTCAGGATAACCAAGTTGATATTTTTGAAAAATTTCATCAACAATAACAGGATCAAGATATTCATGGTACTGAGAATATTTGAAAAATTCGAAAAGCTGTGAATAGTAAAAAATATCATCCCGGTCTTTAATGTAACCCAACTCCCAGTTAACAGCTGCCTGATTTATCGAATCATATAACATATAATATTTTGCAGCTTCAGGCCTGAAAGCTTCAGCGGTTTGAACCATTTCATTTACTCTGCCGAATAATTTACTTTGTTCCTCTCTGCTTTCAGCCTCTCTGGCCATTTCCAGCAACTGAAAATATTTATCAGTATACTTTTCACCTTCACTTTCAAGAGAATCGAGAATCTCGCTTACCCTTCTGTATTCAGGGTTAAAAATTTCACTCTTTTCATCATTGAACTCCGCCATTTTATCGTTTAAAGGGCCTCCGGATATTATATTTTTTTCAAACTCCCCGGCCGGATGAAGGGTGAATTCAGTAATGCTGCTGTCGGGGAAAAAATGGACAGGCCTCCAACCACCTCTTTGAATTTCATCCTGGAATATCAGCTCAAATTTTTTCATATGCTCAACTTCCAGCTCATATTCGAAGCTGTTGTTTTCAATTGGAATTTTGGCACCCCCCATCCTGAGATCCTCTGTGTCTTTTATCAGGATAATGGTATCGCTGTCTCGGTCAACCACGGTACCTTTCAAAGTTGAAGTGATCTTCTGCGCCGCCAATGCTGCTGGCATCAGGCAAAGTGAGACAATCAGCGCTGACTTGAATAAATGCTTCATTTGGATTTTTTTTTTGGGTTTGGGACATATTATTAAATAGCACTATTTCAGATCAGAAAAAACTTTTTAGGTTATTAATAACTGACTGAGCTTTTTCCAGCAGTGGCAATTCATTTGCCTCCGGGGCTACATACCAGTCCCCGGAGTTATCATGAAACTGCTTGTATATATCCTTCCCGCCAATTGACCCTAAATCGTCTTTAATTTTTTCCACATCCTTATCTTCCGGAATACGATAGGACTGCCACTTTTTTGTCTCATATACTATAAAAGGGTTATTTGCATATGCACCGATACTCTGGTACTCTTTCAGTTCAAATTCAAATTCATCAAATTTTTGTACAAGCACACTAATTTTGATTTCATGGAAGCATCCGTTATTTCCATAGTTAAAAAGGGCTGATGAGAGATAAGGTCGTTCATCGAAATATTGGAATTCAAAGCTAATTTCTCCATCAACATCCTCTTCAAATAAAAAGGATTTTAACCCGGAAAAAAGGTCCGAACTATAGCAATCAACTCTTAATATTCTGTAGTTATCGGCAAAAACATCCATAGTCCCCCTCTCTTTTTTTTTCAGATTTAATATACCAGGGGAGAAGTGAATGCGATACACCAATTGATTGTTCAGGTAATAGGTTGAATCAAGGCGGTATCTGAATCCTGAAAGTCCGCCAATATCTTTTTCAACATCACTTCCAAGCGGCCCCCTGATCTCAAAAAAGCGGAACGCAATCAACGGAATGTTTCCCCCCAGAGGTTGCCTGTTTTGATCAGATAGTCTCCAGTTTAAATAATTATCTCCATGTTGTTCCCATTCATACCCGACATCGCTGATGCGGGTATTTTCATAAATAAACCCGTAATTTGTAACAGGATGAAATCTGTCTCTTTCTTTAAGGTAGGCTCCGTATCCAAAACTTTGGGTTTCTCCCATATATACAGAATATCCGACACTTTCATTAAACATCATATATGTTCCCTCGAAGGTGGCTTTTTCCCTGTAGTGAGAGAGAGCTATATGATGGTTTCGTCTCCTTTTCCGGTTGTACTCCCTGATAACTTCTTCCATGAACTCATTCAGGTTAAAATCTGAGGGTTTTACAGTCACTTCGGAAAAAGCGAAACCTGTCTCTTCCAGTTCAATTGCTTTTTCTCCGGTTTCTATGAATGCCCTGACTGAAAGCTTGTAAGGTTCATGCCCCAGATAACTGACATACAGGGTATCATATGGGTCAACTTCATGTAATGAAATTGAAAAAAATCCGTCACTGTTTGTTGTGGTACCCACCGACTTACCTTTTATGGCAACAGTGGCATGATTAAGGGGTATATTATCTGGTTTACTGACAACAACTCCTTCAATAATTGCAGGAGTCTGTGAACAAACAGCATTGCCGGTCATTATAAACAAAAACAGAAATAAAAAAAAACTCTTTATCATTTTTTATATAAAGAAAAAATTTCTGCTTCAAGTATCCCCGGACTTCTTCAGTTTAACTGTGCTTCATCATATAGTTTAAGCCCCTCTGATGTCATTATCCACCTTTTGCCAGTCATATCTCCGATCCTCACCCTCTCGGCTGTCCTTGCCGAAGTAATTATCCTGTCCATTTTCTCGTCAATATAAATGGACTGTCCTTCAGGGATATTTAAAGATAAACTTAATGTTGAAAAATTCCAACCACGCCCTTCAGGTATTTTATAAAAAGAATCCAAAACCAGTGTAGAATCTTCCTGTGACCACTTGTAAATAATATTTTCAGCGTTTCTGTCAGACTGAAACCTTGAAGACCCCCTGGCTTCACGCTTAACGCTCAGCTCGGGATTTTCCCCCCTGCTCCTTCTTATCGAGAGCTGGACACTCCCATAATAGGTGTCTTCATGTTTTCCTATGAAAAACCCCCTGAAAGGCTGATCAAAGGATATATGCCTTGTTAAAAGATCATCATCAACCTCCTCTCCCACTTCAAGATAAAGTGTTTGCGATGGAAGTTCCTCAAAAACATAGCTGTCTGAAAGTTCTGAATGTGAGGTATATTTTCTGACTTCCATTGCACCGAAAGTAAGGAGCATAACCAGACTGACTATCCATATAAGAAGTGCTGCCACTCCTATTCCACGGTCCCTGGCTTTGAAATTGAATATTAGCTTGATTCCTCCGTATATAAGGGCTACAAGTGGTATGGTAAATACCAGGAAAAGGCTTGTAAGCAGGATAAATGACGGGAAAGGTTCGCTAATTGTCTGCAAAGCAAAACTGAAAGGGAAAACAGTTCCGTCAATTGCAGTTACCGGGAATATTGCCGATTTAAAAAAGAATATCCCGAGGAAACTCATTAACAGGGCAAATCCTGCAAATATGAAAACAAACCCCAATACAACAACAATTACCTTCAGTACAACCAGCAATATTTTCCCGAGTACAGAGAAAATTTCATTGACAACATTTGTTGTTTCCCGGTAGGTTTTTGTTTTATGTATATTTTTAATGTTACTTTTTACATCCTCATACTCCTCTTTAACCCTTTTTTCAATATTGGATATGTTAACCTGCTCTCCTTTCATCTCAAGCTTTTGTGCAATGGTAGTAGCCTTTGGAATGGCAATCCACAAAACCAGGTATACCAGTCCCCACACCCCGTGGCCAACTATCAGAAGTATAACAAATATAATGCGAAGTATTACGGGATCAATCCCGAGATAAGACCCCAGACCGCCGCATACACCTCCCAGAACCGAGTTGTCGGGGTCGCGGTACAACCTCCTGCTTCTGCGGGGCGGGGCTTTCTCCGCGGCAGTCTGGCCTTCTTCTGAAGTTTCGCCTTCATCTTCGGTTTCTTCTGCAAAATCGGAAGGATCGCCCATAATGGCAACAACCTCTTCCACATCTGAAATTGTAACTACCTGTTTGTGTTCCTTTACCCTGTCCTGAAGCAGCTCGGCAATACGCGCCTCAATATCCTGTACTATCTCTCTGCCCCCTTCGCGGTTCTCGAAATATAAAGTAACATTGTCAAGGTACTTGCGGAGCTTTTCATAGGCATCTTCATCTATATGAAAGATCACCCCGCTGATGTTGATTTTAATTGCTTTCTTCATTTTGAGTTATTTTTTAGAAACGCATCTTTTACTGTTAATTGACTCAACTGCCTTTACCAGATCTACCCATGAATTATCAAGCTCCTCGAGGAACTGCATACCTTTATCTGTAAGAGTATAATATTTTCTGGGAGGGCCCTGAGTGGATTCTTCCCAGCGATAGTTCAGCAATCCGGCATTTTTCTGCCTGGTCAGCAAAGGATAGAGAGTGCCCTCAACAACTATCATTTTTGCCTCTTTCAGCTCCTTTATAATGTCAGATGCATAGGCGTCATTTTTTGCCAGAATTGACAAAATGCAATATTCCAGTACACCCTTTCTCATCTGCGCTTTTGTATTTTCAAGGTTCATTTTCATAAATTATAGTTACTAAAGTTTCGCACTTGACTTAAGTTATTACTGCTCAAGCGCATTAATTTATATTAAAATCATCTATATGTTTATTAGTCAGCATATTATATGCTTCCATTTATATTTAAGCCGCT
>PWHJ01000009.1 GCA_003554865.1 Bacteroidota bacterium
GGCGCCAAGCCGCGGTATGGCATTCCTCATATATCCGCTGATAGTAGAAGCCGATAGGGAGCTGCTTAACTTTGTTGGCGGCGTCTGTTTCGCTGGTCACGTATGCATCGTCAGGCAGTTGCGCGTCCTCCTTAATCTTGGTTATAGCTTCGGCCAGCTCATCGGGTAGCTCGTAGTAGTACTGGCCCACTCCGATGGGGCCATCGAAAGCCGTACCCTCTTGTAAGAGTACCCCCGGCGCCGACGCCAGTACACGATGGTACGCTTCATAATAAGTCTCGCTTTCATCTTTGTTGAGCTCCCAAGCGGTGGTGCGATAATCCTGTGCAGTGGGCGGTGCCTGCGGCCTGCTATCTATGACTCGCGACATCGACTGCAAACGCGACCAGCCGAAATCACTGAACGGGTCAGGCAGGGGCATATCGTCACGGAGGGCGAATTTCAGCAAGTGGGCATACTCCAAGATTGACTTGCCAGTTAGCGTCCCGCTCATGGGGATAAACACGCAGTCGGGGTTCTCCCGCATGTACGTGATGAAATAAGCGGTGCGATTGCTGGACTTGTTAGCGAGCATGTGGCACTCATCGGCCACAATAACTTTGGGCTCCTTTTCCCAAAAGTACCGCTCGTTACGGCTTATCCAACTGTAAGACTTATAGTCTGTCGGCTTTAAGTCAAGCTTGTCTTTGAATTTATTGTACTCGTTATCAGCCTCCTTGACGAGCTTGGCCTTGGTTAGCGCCAGCACGTCGTCCGGGTGAACGGATAGGGCTTGGTGGGCCAGCATCGTGAGGAGCGTTTTGCCCCCGCCGACGCCGATAGAGAAGAAGCCCTTGCCGTGCTCTTCGAGCGTCGACAGGGCCGCCTGTTGAATATCAAATAACCTCAAGTACACGCTCCCTTGCATCCTCACCGTACTCTTCGGCTACGTGGTCGGCTATATGCCTGCACACTTTCCGGTAGCGTAGAGAGATAGCTTGCCGGCTCAGGCCGCGGTCATCGGCTATCTTAACTGCCGGCACCTCGTGGAGATAGTGCAGCTCAAAGATGACGCGGTTCTCCTCGGTGAGCTCCTTTAGGGCGGGGCCAATGATTGCCATGAGCTCATCGCGAGCGCTATCTACGCTGGCTTGTTGGGCAGGGGGAGACGCCACCTCCATGGCCACGTCGCGGGCCCATAGAGCCTGCGCCGGGCTGCCTCCGCAAGGCACGCCGCGGAACGCCTCATCATCCATCGGAGACGGGCGGCGCGGGTGGAGAGATATGGCGCAAGTGCGGGCTATCTTAGGGTCCATCCCGTCTTCGATTAACCAGTCGCAGAGCTCCTCGGTGCTGTAGTCTTTGAGCTCGTGCCATCGGCTCAGTACCTTGCGGACTCTGGCAGAGCTGCTAAACCGCATTCCGTAGCGGTCGTAGCGCTTATACCTGCGGTAGCCGGAAATGTAGTACCGGAGCCAGCTCAGGAAGGTACGGCCCCCCTCGGGCTTGTAGGTATCCATCGCCTTATACGCTTGGATAACGCCGAACGGTATCCAGTCTTCGTGGCCCTTGAAGTAGGTCCCCCCGCCGGCACCCGCCTGCGGCGAGCTGCCCAGTAGGAAGGGGATGATGGAGAGCACAACACGCCGCCCCGCCTCCTTATCGCCCTGCTGGTATGCAACCACAAGGCGGTCGCACTCGGCAGCCTCTAGCGGCTCGTAGTCCTTCGTCAGGTCAATCTCAGGTGGCGAGCTCATTTAGCACCTCCATTTCTTCCGCAGTGGCGTCCTCAAACGAAACCCAGTACTCAGCCAGCGAAGCGGCAATCTTACCCTCAGTCACCTTGCCCACGTAGCTGAGGTGGTCTAGGCCTCCGTGCTCCATAATATAGGCCACAAGCTGCGCGAGGGTATAGACCTCGACTCCGTGGAGCTTGCTTTTGGGCCGGGGAGTGACGCCATCGAGCACGTCAATCTCTTTTTCGGGGATGGGAGTAGGGAGGACTCTATCGCCGCACTGCGGGCTATTTGGATTCATCTCTTCACCTTTCTCGAATTTAATTTTATCTGCATTCTGCTGATTATGCCAGATGAGGAACTTAAGCCCCGTGTAGCCGTGGGGATTATAGGCGGGGCAGTTATCATAGTACGGGCACGGCTTCCCATACTTGTAGCACGAAGCCCGGTTTGGCTCCACGTCTTCGGGCGCCTTGCGGGCATCTTCGATGGCATCATTCACGAACATGTTGAAGTAGTTGAGGCACGACTCCAAGTAGGCCGGGCTATAGTGGTGGCTATAGATGGTCGGCGGGTAGCCCGTGGAATCGCGCACCACGTTGATATGCGCGACGACTACGCCCTTAGCGGGTTCCCACTCCCCGGTGGCCTTGGCATGCGCGTAGACAAGCGAGGCATAGTAGGCGGTCTGGGGGAACTTCTTGAAATCCTCCGCGGTGCGGGGGGCGTAGCCCAGCGAGCCGCGGGTCTTGTAGTCAGACACAACAGGCGTGCCGTCTTCGCGCGTATGGAAGAGGTCAATATGGCCGTGGCCGACGGTGCCGTGGTCGCCCAGAGGGACCTTCCAGTCGTAGACGTTCTTCTCTGCCACAGGCGAATACTCGCGGATGATTGTCTGGAAGTGCTCCGAGCCGATGGTGTCCTCTACTCGGCGCTTCACGTCGGGCCACATAAGCCGGGTGCCGGGCTCTTCGTCGTCGCCCAGCAGGGCGTCCTCATAGAATGCCTCGTGGGGGAGCTCATTCTCGCCGTAGTCCCCCGTAGGGACCTCGGCCATGGCGGCCTCTAAGCCCTCCATGCTATCCATATCGAAGTGCACGTAAGCCTGCATAGCATCGTGGTACAGGTTCCCCCATCGGGAGTGGTCGCTGCCGATATTGATGCCGTGGTCAAGGTCATACCGGAATTTACGGTCGCAGTCTATCCGGCGGCTAATCGCCGTGGAAGAAATCCACAATTCTTTCGGGTCGAACTCTTCTTTACTATCACTCATCCCATCTCCACTATCTTGTTAGAAGTACCGGCGTTACCGCCGTTGCTGTGCTCTTTATCTTTGTCCTTGCTTCGGGACGTGGCCGCTATCAGGCTATCGGGGTCCATGATGTTCTGGCTATCAGCGAGGCGGGCCAGCACCGTCGCGTCAATCTCCCAGTAGCGTTTCATCGAGCCCTGCCGCCGGAGCCGCTTCTTGGAGTTGTTCGCCAGCGAGCGCAGGGCCTTGGTGCGGCTATGCGGGCTGGGCGGCTTATCGAAGTCGTTATTACGGATATTGCTCCAGTTACTAATCAGGCCGTTGGCATTAACGAACAGCTTGCCATCAAACCACCGGATACCGGGGCAATTGTAGTCTTGTGCGACTGCCATAATAACCGTCTCAGCTATCTCGCCGGCTCTGCCGACATTAGTGACTAAGCTCTCCGTAAAGTCCGAGCTCCAGCCTTCCACTAAAAACCTTTGGTCGGCCTTGTACTCGTGGTTCTCTTCGAGCCACAGGACGTGCTCCGCGATTCTACCATCCGCCCAACTCTCTGTCAAGTCGTGGGTATTCTCAAATCCGCGGTCGGCAGTCATCTCAACAAGGTACTCTTCGGCGGCGTTATCCGCTCCTCTATCGATATAACCAACACGGCGTTTAATCGCCTCTAGGTCTTCCGAGTTGAGGTCCTCGCGGATGGCAAGCGCATCCTCGTTATTCGCAGTGATGAGTACCCGTGGGTACCCGAGTACAGTATACTCGGAGCGGTTCTTTTCGTTGACAGAGTGCGTGCCGTTACCTACCAACTGGCGGAAGAGCGAAGAGTCGTTCTTAGTGAAGGCGTCAGTAGGGACCTTCTCGTCGGCCACAACCAGCGGGCAGTGGGCGAAGCTAGACTGGAACTGGTTGACGATCTCGCCGTACTTTGTGAACTCCCCATGGCGGGAGTGGAGCCGGGCTAGGCCAACGGCCAAGAGCCCCTTTCCGATGGAGTTGGGCCCGTTGACATACAAGGCACAGACCGGACGGTCTAGGCGGGGATAAGCCGCAAGCCAGTTGAGGCCCCGCTGCTCGTGCGGCCCGAAGAGCGCAGATAGCCAGCCCGCTACGTCTTCGTGGTAGGTAGGGATGAGCTCCGGGTCTTGCTTGGCCGTGGGCATAAGGAGCTCTTGGTAGTCCTTATCATAGTGGGCAGAGTCCGCGTTGTAGGAGTAGATAACCCGACGGAGCGGGCTGGAGTAGTCTCGGAGGATAATCCGGTTCTGCATGGCCTCCCAGATGGGGTCCATGGCCAGCATCGGGCAGTGGCGCTTGAGGGCCGCTAGTATCTGGGCCTTGTCGGTGTATGCGTGCGAGTAAGTCCGCTCCGTGGAATCCCAGACGTAGTATTCGGGGCTCTGCATTAGCACGAGCTGCTGCTCAATCTCTTCGCCGTCGCAGTCCAACGCCTCTCGGGCCTGTTTCATGGCCCTCTTACGGTCCTCCTCAGTCTCCTCTAGGTGGCCAGCAAAGGCAGCTGCCGACCATTCGCATATCCGCCAGAGCTCCGCGGGGTCTTTGCCCATCTGGACGCAAGAGTTGTACAGGAGGCGGTAGGGCTTTAGTGGGTCCGCGCTCTCGTAGATAAAGGAGAGCTCTAGAGCCACCTTAAGCAGTGTGGCATGCCGCTTGCCCACAGGCGCTCCCAGCGCGCCCCGGTAGAGGTCGTCGGCCAGCTGTTTGTTCACGCTCTTGACCGGCTGCAACTCCGCCCTTTTGACCGTCTCAGAGAGGTCGGCAGGCCGGTCGCGGGCCGTGGTCTCGCCGAGGGACTTGGGCTTGGCCTCCTCGTGGTTTGCAGGGTCGATGGCCAGCTCCGGCACGTCGTCAAGCCTGCCGTGGGGCAGGTCCCTGCCGCGGGCGAACGGGCCGTAAAACATCCGCGTCCAGTCCGTGGTGCCCGTATCCGTAGCGATGCCCGCAGCATTGAGCTTACGGTGGACCATAGCATTGGCGCTATCGGCGAACTTGAGGGGGATAGCAGCTTCGAGCTGCCATACCAGCCGCATGCCGTGGGGCGTGCGGTACCACGCCGGCGCCGGCAAGTCAGTACTGGCGACCTTGCCCAGCACCCCTTTGTGCCAGTTGTCCGGGGGGACTTCGTGGTCTTCGTAATCAATATCAACAAGCACCGCAGTGTAGGCATAGCGCGAGGCCCCGAAGCGGGCGATAGAGGATTTAAGGAGGCGGGGGCACTGGGCCTTGTCTTCGTCTAGCGGGGCATACCCGCAGATGAGGAGCGCGCCGCGGCTCTGCTTGGCCAGTGCCTCTTCGAGTGTCATGACAGGAGCACGGGGGGTCGTGCAGCGGCCTTGGCCGGACCAGCCCGGAACGTTTAGCCGATTAAATAGAGTAACATTCATCTTTACGCCTTTGGTGAAATACAGAGTTACTGATTGGACTGCGGGGTCACGAGGTGCTGCACACAGGGGAAGAGCGGGAACGCATACCCAACACTATACGGAATGACGTGGCCCCGCTCGGTGGGCTCGCCAGCTACCATAGCTTTGAGGTCCGCACCCGTGCGCATGGAAGGGAGGGTAAGCCCTTTTCCGGCCTCATGGTGCCAGACCAGATAGTAAGGGGAATCGGGGAGCTCGCCATCGCCGCCAAGCGGGTGCCAGCAGGTATCGGCGGGGGAATCGTCGGCGGAGAGGAATAAGCCGCTCCGGAGCGGGTCCATATATAAGCTTGCAGTAGAGGCGTAGCGGCGCGTTGCCCAAGTGTCGAAGTGGGACAAGTTGGAGCGCCAGCCTTCGAGGTAGGCCGCGGGCATGCCAAGCAGGGATAGAGCACGGAGAAACTCCGATAGTATGTACTCGGCAGCGACGAGCTTACGGGGTCTGGAGCCCAGCTCCGTGGCCGGGAGCTCGGGAGGCTTGCCGCCATAGGAGTAATCTAAGTCGAGCTCAAAGCTCGGGCACTTGTCGGAGGAGGAGATAGTGATACCCACAGGAATGTGGTCCGGCACCATAGCCGGGAGGACATTGAAGATGCGGACATCCGGGGTCGCCCCTTCCACGTCGAGGTCCACGCGGAAGGTGTACGCGTCCCGCCTAAAGCGTACACGGGGGCGGGTGCGGGAGGCGCTGGCAGAGGCGAGGGAGCTGAAGAACTTACGCAGCACTTCAAACACGCTGTCTTGGATGGGCGGCAGGCAGCCATACGGCATGCGGGGGAACCGGGCAGCAGCGGGGGCGGTATAATCTCCCTCAGCAAAGCGCGTGAGGCCGTAGCCCCCAGTCAAGTAGAACTGGCCGCAATCGTCGAGGACCATGAAGAGGTCGGAAGTGGGGCCGGAAATATCCTCCACTAAATCCTCCGGCAAGTACCACTCAAGCGGGCCGATACTGGTAAGGTGTTGGGCGTGCGAACCTTCGTAACTATCTTTCCGTCTACTAATCATTACTATCCTTTTACTTAGGCAGAGGGGAGGAGATTATTCCCAGCTATCGGGGAGGAGCGAGTTGGCCGCGGTAGCGAGGGCCATGGCATTGATTATCACGGGCCAGAACAGGAGCATGATAAAGGCGATGGGCAGGTCATCCATATTGTCGATGCAGCAGATGAAGATGGACAGCGAAGTAGCGATATATGCGTAGAATGCGTATTCCATTTTTAGCCTTTAAGATAAAAGTACTTGTCAATGTTGCGTCGCGCCATGCCGAAGGGCGGCGGTGCGGGGGCGAATCCCTCTACGTTGCGCCGCATCAGCAGCGGCTCCAGCGCGCCGAGGAAGGTGGCCACCAGAGAACGGTAGCTACCACGGTCGTAGCGCAGTGTCAAGTTGAGGTCCAGCCCCTCCGCTTGGATGCCGTCGCGGTTGGTGTTCAGAGCGGAGATGGTCAAACGGTTGAGAAGCGCGGTGTTACGTCTGCCCATGACAGTGCCGATGGAGAGGCGGTACTCGTCTTCGATGCGGACCACGTAGCTGAAGTCTGCGGGGGCGTCTTCCGGCGTGGCGTAGTCTTCGGTGCCGAAGATGCAGCGGGCCATGCGCTCTGCCCAAGACAGCGTGTAGTGGGGAGGCCCATAAAACTCGCCTTCGCCTGTATCTACCC
>PWHJ01000221.1 GCA_003554865.1 Bacteroidota bacterium
ATTCATAACCCTCGCCAGCAGTAGCAACCAACTCAACCTCCTCGCCCTCTTCATAGTTGCCCTCACCATCAACTTTGCCTCCGGTCTCAGGCTCGGCTGAAAGAGAGAGAGAATAAGTGGGTTTAGTGTTAGTTGTAAATCCGGTCTCATAACCGTAACCAATACCCGCACTGTTGGTAGCATAAGACCTTACATAATAGGTTGTGCCGGGATCCAGTCCAGTAAGCTTACTTTCAAATTCACCTACTCCTTCACCATCTTCTGTAAAACCTTCGTTTTCCTCCAATTTAGGGTTTTCAACTGAACTCCAGACAATTCCCCTTGCAGTAACATCCATACCTCCGTCGTCTTTAACATTACCGCCCGAAACTGCTGTAGTTGTCGTAATATTTTTAACATGAGAAGTTGTAACAGTGGCAAGATTTACGTAAGTGGTAAAATCTCTCTGCTCTCCGTAAGACTTGCCTACACTGTTTATCGCGTAAGCTCTCACATAATAGGTTGTTAAACGGTCAAGACCCTTCAATTGGCTGGTAAATTTACCAACCCCCTCACCGTCTTCTGTGATTCCATCATTTTCTTCTAAAGATGGATCCCCGGTAATACTCCAAACTACACCCCGGGCTGTTACCTCCTCTCCCCCATCATCTTTAACATTGCCTCCTGAGACAGCCGAAGTGGAATTCACATCTGTAACATCAGCGGTGGTTACAATGGGCAGTTTACCTGAAGTGGTAAAATCAACCTCTTCGCCATAAGCTGTACCTACACTGTTAGTTGCATAGGCCCTGACATAATATTTCGTGCCGGGATCAAGACCGGTCAGTTTACTGGTAAATTCCCCGCTTCCCTCACCATCCCGGGTGTACCCCTCATTAGAATCAAGATTTGGATTTTCTGAAGTACTCCATACAACTCCGAAACCGGTAACAGGTGAACCGCCGTCATCCAAAATATTTCCCCCGCTTACCGCACCCTCTGAAGTGATTTCAGATACCTGGGCCGTAATTAAAAGCGGTAGCTCCGGATCTTCTTTTTCACATGCCCAAATTATGGATAATATTAATGCAATAGAAAACAGGGAAAAAATCCAAAACTCTTTATAAGATGATTTCATTTTATGATAGTCTCCAGAGCCCCACCAAAAAAGCAGAAAAGAAGGCGGGAAAAATATTAAACCCAAGTTGAAATATTGTAACTAATAATTTCACAATCCACCCATTTCAACATCCTCAATCAGCCTGTTACGGTAATGTCTTTCTGTATAGTCAGCCCCCATTATCCAAAGGTCTTTCCTGGAACCTATGGTATTTTTACCGTTAAAAAACACAATCTTGCCTCCATCAGGTGTATATCCTGGTGCAAGGTCATTTGTGCCTGCAGGTTTTCTGTTTGCAGATAAATCCGTGGTATCACCTGTTTGTAGATCATACTGATATATACGAGCATCAAGCTGACGCCTCTTGTCGGAGTTAAACCCGGAATTGTCATATGTATACAGGATCCTGTTACCATCAACTGAAAATACCGGATTTGCCAAAGCTCCCTCCATATCTCCTATCAATACTTCTTTGTCAGATCCATCCGGGTTCATGACCATTATTTCTGCATCATAGTAATCCTTCCCGAGTGCAAGTGCAACTATCTTGTTGCCCGCCGGACTCCAGTCAACTTCCCTGAAATGCTTCTCCTCAGAAATAGATGTCAATTTTGTAAGACCCGTACCATCATAATTTGCTGTATACAAGCTGTTATATAAAGAAAATACAAGTTTTTCCCCGTTGGGCAACCAGGAAAAACCAACTCCTTTACTATAATATCCCCCTGAGGGGATATCTGTGACTTTTTCAACATTACTGCCGTCAATATCCATTGTATACAAATGCGTGGTTACATCCCTTGTTGAAAGAAAAGCAATTTTTGTTTTTTGCTCGTTCACCCTTGGCCGCCAGCTGTGGTAGTTATTGTGTGTAATTTGTATGTTGTTTTCTAGCAAAGTATCGGTAACAAATATCTGGGATATATCATCTACGCGTTTGGCATACATTATACAATCTTCAGGAAGTGAACGGGTTGTAAAAGAGCGCAAATCAGAATATACCTTCCCGGCCTTGTTCTCGGCAGATACCTGCCATAGATATGTAGCTGAAAACTTCAGACCATTGACAAGAGCAAAAGTATCGGTCGGATTTTCCAGATCAACATCAACAAGCCTTCCCGATTCATAAAGCTTAAGTTCAAATTCAGTTGAATCACAAGGTTCCGTAAGCTGCCAGCTTATATTTACATTAACAGATACATCTTGCTGTTCTTTTTCAGGATAAAAAAGTGATGAAAATTCAGGGAGTTTTTCATCTGCATCCCTTTTTTTCAGGTTAATAATCGTGTGAACGGTAGAATTGAGATTTACCTTTATTGCCTTGCTTGAGGAAAAATAATCTCTTTTTTGGGCAATTACATTATAGTCGCCCACCTCCAATTCTTCCAGCAGAAAGCTGCCGGTAGAATCAGTCAGAACGGTATGCGTGGGTGGACTGGTGGTAACTTCCGCATTGGCTATTGGAGAAAGGTCCTCTTCGTCAAGAACCTTACCTTCAACAGAACCGGATCCAGACGGTGAAATTTTCTCCTCCGAACAATAAGACATGGTCAAAAAAAGGATAAGGAGAAAGGTAAGGCGAAATAGTGGAGAAGGTTTCACGGCAATATATTTTTGTTTAACAATCTTTCATAACAACCCGGATTATGGCATCCCTCCTACAACAATTGAATCAGCACACAACAATTCATCATTGTCATATATATTAAGTACCACTTTATAAGTATCTTTCTCATCAATGTTGATGGATGTACGGGAGAGCTTTACCCTCGATTTGCCTGCAACCTTAAACTCTCCTCCCTGGTGCGACACCGAACTTCCTGAGACCCCTTCGCGTATTGCTTCAAGTGTATACCTTCCCTCAAAGGTTTTGTCCTTATAATTTACAAAAAACCCCTGAAAAACATCCAAACCCCTTTCTTTCAGATGCTCGACAACAGCACCGCAGGGTTTATCATTGTTCCAATATGTAAATGAAGCGGTCAAAGCCCCTCCTATTGTAAAACAACAGATCAAGAAATAAAAAGTCATCAAATACTTTCTCATGTAGCTGTAATAAATAAAAACTGTACATTTTCTTTAAAAACAGGGCCCGGAGAGCATTTGCCTTGCCATGTTGAATTAAAAAACCGAGCCCTGTTTTTTTCATTATCATCAATTACCTCCTGTAAAAGGCAACATTATCTGATTGTATTCTATGCGAATACTCATCCCCTCACCCCTCTGATCAACCCTGTAAGCAGGAGCATTGCCCCCTGTCTCAATCTGCACCAATTCGAGATCACTTCCCTGCTGTGTTACCTGCAACCCAATACCATCGCCTTCCAATATTTGGTAAAGCTTGTTGTAATGACCAGTCTGCAAGACATGGATAAGGTTTTCCTCTCCGTTTAGTGATAACTCATAGAGGTTATTGTTTCCCAACTGCTCAATTTCCATGGCATTATATTTCCCTTCCTGGAAAATAATTGCCGTATTATCGCTGCCGCTTTGAGTCAGTCCGATGTAATTTTCAAGTTGACCACTTGCAACCCTGGATCGCAGTTTCTCCATAACCTCCCGGTAACCAAACCCTATTGCCTGATCTTCAATATCTGTCTGTGATAACTGAATCTGCGAGTCGTCGACCGGATCTATCTGCTGAATTAAAATACCATCCTGAAAATCACCGGGTGAATCCTGCCCTGCCACAACCCAAGCAGGCAGCAATAAAAGAAACATTAACTTGACAATTAATAGTTTCATAATTTTATTTTAAGAGTTCAGGGCTACCGGCAGGGGATAAACTCCCGGCTGCCGGCCCCTGAACTTATGCAGTCACTAAACTTCGGTGTAAATGGTTTGTTTGTGCCTGCATTTTACATAAATCACAACAAATCCAAGCCAGCTTTTGGATGAACCAAACTAGGCTCAGGATTATTACGGATTTTGCGTTACAGTAGCCATATTGCCATTACCGATCTGGGTAACGGCTGCGCTGTGGCCATTACCAAATTGATCAATGACCGCATTGTTTCCTTCGCCAACCTGCCAAAGCAGGGCCTTGTTACCGTCGCCATGTTGTTTGATCGTACCAGTGCTGAAACCATCCTGGTATAAACCAATCTTGTTCTCATCACCGGTTTGATGGCTGTCTTCATGCAATATGGCCCCGTTGTACTGCCTTGCATAACCGTATTCGTCAAAGGCAAGGCCGTCACCGTTGGTCACACCGGCAAACTTATTGTAATCACCTTCCTGGATAAAGGGATTATCCTCATCCAGCCCCACTTTATTGTGGTCTTCTTCTTGCCTTAAACGGAAAACGTTATGATTGCCATCCTGGCGGAAAAAGGTATGCTGCTGGTCACCCATTTGCTTAACCTGGGCTATGTTATGCGAGCCATAAACCTGGTCTATATTAACAATGTTATCACCACTTATCTGGATAACTTCGGCCCAGTTATCATCATGGGTTTGTTCAATTATAGCCCTATTGTCGTCGCCCTCCTGGTAAATGTAAGCCTCATGACCATCGCCAGTTTGAGTAATATCAGCTTCGTTTCCTACACTCCACACAGGCCCCCAATCGTGAGCCTCGGCTCCCTGGGAGATTTTGGCTATGTTCTCTTCTCCATCCTGATCTATTTCAGCGTCATTATCATCTCCAAATTGGTAAATCTTAGCCCAGTTATCATACCCAATCTGTTCGATCAGGGCTTTATTTTCATCACCTTCCTGATCAACCGTGGCATCATTGCTTTGAGCAAAACCGATTCCGGCAGTGAAAACAAATATGACGATTATCGAAAATAACTTTATCATATTTGAAAAGTTTTAAATTAGTGAATGGTTTGTTTTTCAAATCAAACAAAACCGGAAAAACCAACCCCGGCTTATAACCGGGATTGGCTCCCTTTTGTAATTTAACTACGGTAAGTTAAGTTGAATTACTTCGGCATTATTGTTATTACCATTTTGAATTATAGTGGAAGTATGGTCTCCATTCTGCCATAATAATGCTTCATTATTATCACCAATTTGAGAGATATCAGCCCATGCCCCGTTTCTTTGGTAGAACCCAACTTTATTTTCCATACCATCCTGGAGAATGGTTATCTCAGATGAATGCTGATATGCACTTTCTTCCTCAACAAAACTTAGATCACCCCCGTTTTTGTCAACAGATGCAACCTGGTTGTAGTCACCGTACTGTTCAACATCAGCAACGCTACCTCCATGACGTTGTTCAAGACCAGCCCAGTTTTCATCACCATGCTGTGTAATAAAAGCATCATGGCCATGTGCTTCCTGATGCACATATGCTTCGTTATCATCTCCGATTTGATCAATTTCAGTATAGGTTCTTCTTCCATAGTTCCAGTCATACTGGTGATCTATTCTGGCTATGTTATTATCTCCGATTTGATCAATATAGCCAAAGATGCCATGTGAAGGGTTTCCACCTGCCCATTGTTCAATATAAGCTTCATTGTTTATGCCTTCCTGATAAATATCAGCTATACTGTTATTTCCAGTTTGGTCAATTATAGCATCATTAACCTCACCGATTTGTTCTACTAATCCTTTGTTGTTGTTTCCGTCTTGCTCAACTGTTGACGTATTTTCTTGCCCAAACGCCATTCCCGCTGTAAAAGCGAGTACTCCGAAAATTGCGATTAATTTTCTCATGATTTTAAAAGTTTTGGTTAGTAAATGATTTGTTTGTTAAAAATTTGCCTTGCGGCATAAAAAAATTAAAAATGTAAATGGTTTAAATCTTTCTCATGCGACCGGTCACATGAGAGTTGCAAATGGTTTTTTTGTGCTGCAATTTTGTCCTTTGGCAAAATTGACTTGTTTAAGGGTTAGACATCGGATTAACTGTTTATTTTAGTTATTTACATGTAAATATTTTATTATAAATAGCCTTACTCCTCTGACCTGGCGCCGCCGAAATAGTACCTGACACCAAGATCAACTGAAAATATGCGGTCATTGAAGCGCCCGTAAACCATCCCGTCAATATCATCCTCTAAAAGCTGCTGATTGGTCAAAGAAAGACTTAATCCGGTATTATCCCTTACCAGCCATTCATATCCCACCGACATATTGATGTATGGAATAATATTATTATCAAAATCGAAATTTAATGAGTAGTCTTCAGTATGATATAGCAGTCCCCCGCCTGCCTTCAGAAAGGGGCCGCCCCTGTAATTTTGAAAAAACCGGTATCTCAGATCAAATCCGCTATAGAGAATATTGGCATGAAATGCATCGCGTGCCTCCACGCGACCGGCACCGGTATTCCATCGCAGTGATAAGGAACGGTTCTGGAAAAACCCAAAAGATAAATTCATTCCCGGCATAAACATGCCTCCTTCGTAATCACCATCATACATGGTGCCTGATGAAGTGATCCCGAAGTTCATTCTCTTACGCGTACTCCAAATATCTCCCGGATGATCGGTTCTGTATGTCATCTTTTTCTCTTCCAGATATTCTTGAATAGCAGGATGTTCTTTACCCCGCGGGTCATCGGTCTCCCACAAGCCATCCATTATCCCTTCGGCTATAAGTGCATAAACGGCTTTGTCGATCGCCTCCTGCACAGCCATATGAGAAGGCTCATTGTAGGTAAAACCAGTTTCTGCCTCCAGTATCTTGTTGAGTGATACAAAGCGGAACAACCCGGAATTGAGTTTTTGAGATAATATTGTTTTTGAAGTGTGAACATTTTTTAAGATCCGGCCACTGCTTGTTGAAACTGCCCTGAGATAAACGGAAACCTTGTCTTCGCGGTATTCACCTGAGGCGCCTGCACCAAAATAACGCAAACCCGCGCCCCCTGTTACAATATTGGTTTCATATGATATAATTCCGCCTTCAAGTGTTACGCCGCCAAATAAAAGAGGAGGCACAAGAGGGCCTTGCTGACTTCCACCCTGAAATTGCTCCCGGCTTGATCTTATTAACCTGCGTTCATTTAAAAGATTTGACAAACCTTCACGCTCAATGGTAACAAACCATCCAGATTCATCAAGCGCCTGCAGAAGTATTGAAGTAGCTCCCTGTGTAACGGCAGTTGACCAGCTGGCACCCACCTCAGAAAGCTTATATTGTCCGCTCTGATCGCGAAACTGATAAACTGCAGCAACAACTTTCTCTTTTGGCTTTGGCAGTTTTCCAAAATCTTCATGAACAGCAGAAAATTCTCCTAAACGTGCTTCTTCAGTAGATGCAGGTACCCTGAATGTAGAATCACATCCTCCCAAAAAAAGTGTGAATAAAAACAAAAGCCGTATTTTTCCTTTGAAAAAGAGGAGATTCATATACTTTTAGTTAATTTTAAATACCACTCACCTTTAAAGTATCATACTTATATATTGCTTCACTAATGCTATAATACTAATAATGAGGAATGGTAACGGTTGTCTCCCCTCCGGTTTCTGTATCCAGTATATAGATAACTAATCCGTCAACTCCCGGAGTCACCTCAATTTCATAATTTCCAAATACGTAGGTTCCCTCGCCAAAAGCTTCTTCACCAAACTGTTTAGCCATAACCTGACGTGAAAGCTGACTCAAAATTTGCCTGCTCAGGCTTGCCTGAAAATCTTCAAGCGGATCGCGGCGAAAGGTATCACGTGGGGTAACTTCCTCTTCAAAATCACTCTGTATTTCTGCTGAATTGAGCAGCCACTGATAATTCAGGTAATTGCCTCCAAATGCCGGATTTGTCGGTCTGTAGACAAAATCCTGGCTTTTGGCTGCCATTGATGATAAAACAAGAAAAAGAATGAATACTAAAAATTTTGATAATTTCATCTCAGATTGATTTTATGTTGGACTTGTTTTTTTATTTTTTTCAATTATTTTTGTTATTGTAAATGGTTTGTTTGTGCCTTGCGCATAAATAAAATGTTTCAGCTGCCCGCTTCCTGCGGGCAGCTTTTTTTAGTAAATGCCGCTTCCTGAAAAATCCTGGCTCTCCATCTGTTCCTGGTCAATTTCATAGTCAATAAAGTAGGACTGGGTCTGTTCTATTGCTGCCTGTGCAGCATCAATAATCTCCTGGTAACCTGGCCTGAGAGAAGTTCCATAGACTTGCCGGTCCTCGACCCTTACGGTTATTATAACCCCCATTCCGGGAACAGGACGTTCTTCTATATATACTGACAATCCGACAACACCGGAAGGATTGCTCCAGTGTTGAAAAAAATGATTATAAAAATCACTTCCCACCTTTGTTATGGTTTTATTAAATATAAATTCCGTAATTTCTATACCCTCTCCCTCATCCATAACACCCCCCTGCAGTTCCAGGTCAATTAATCTGGAAAGCTGAGCCTGCACAGAAAAGTAAGGGAGGGCAAGCAATAAAATCAGAGTAAGGATTTTTTTAAATGTCTTGCAGTTCATATTTTTTCTGTTTAATTTATATGCTTGAGTGATATATCACATTTTTTTCACTTTCGGAAACCATAAAATAAAGTTCATCCGGGTTTACCAGCATTAACTGACAGGGTTGGGAAAACTCATTATTCAATCTTTTCAGCATAGCGTAAAAGACATTAGGTTCAGTTCCAAAAATTATCACAAGGCTGATTGTTTCCAGTTTTTTTAAAACATTAATTGCTCCGTCAATATCATTTGATATATTAAAGGAGTCGTCCATTACCTCATCCTCCATCTCCACTCCGATCCCGTGTTTTCCTATCAACAGTATTTTCATTTAATTTAATTGTATTATTCTAACATAAATATATGCATAATATATGCCACTCCGAATATTTTCTTGATTATGTGAGACTTATGACAAATTTTGCAAGTTAAAAAATGACCCATTTTTGTCCGTTTGCGGTCAAAAAAAACACAATTTATTTATAAACCTTATTGGAGGTGATTAAAAAATGCTTAAATGATGTGACCGGATGCGGGCAGGTGGTAACTAAACGGGCACTGCCAAACGGCGCCCACAAAGTACTGACAAACAAAATGTTAATATTGAAAGAACAGGGGAGGTTAGTCCTGGATTATGGAATATTTTTTTATTTTCCTGTCAAGGGCCTGTCTTGATATATCGAGTACTTTTGCGGCTCTTGTCTTATTGTAATTGCAGCGCAATAACGCTTTTTTGATAGCAGTCTTTTCAACGCTCTGAAGGTTAAGCCCATCACCGGGAATAAACATACTGCTGTCTCTGTTAAATAATTTAATATGCTGAGCTCTGATAGTGCTGTCATCACAAATTATTGTTGCGCGTTCAATAATATTTTTCAACTCCCTTACATTTCCGGGAAAATCATAGTTTAACATTTTATCGTAAACATTATCTTCAATATTTTCAATATTTTTCCCGAGTTTCCTGGAAAAATAAGCAGTATAATAGTTGATCAGCTCGGGAACATCCTCCTTTCTCAGGCGCAGCGGCGGTATATTTATTGTGAATGGACTTATCCGGTAATATAGGTCAGGCCGGAATTCATTGTCGGCCACCATATTTTCCAGATTTTGATTGGTGGCTACTATAATTCTGACATCAATATTTATATGTTTTCTTTCTCCTATCTTGCTGATCATTTTGTTTTCCAGTGCCCTTAAAAATTTAGACTGCATATTTAAGGGCAACTCTGAAACCTCATCAAGAAAGAGGCTTCCATTTTGTGAAATTTCAAACCATCCCGGCGTACTTTCAACAGCTCCAGTGAAAGCTCCTTTCTTATGTCCAAAAAATTCACTTTCGAAAAGATTTTCAGGTATGGATGCGCAATTGACAGAGTGGAAAAATTGTCGGGATCTTTTGCTTAAGGCATGAATGCTGCGTGCTATCAGCTCCTTGCCTGTTCCGCTCTCACCTGTAATAAGAACAGTCGTTGAATCAGACCCGGCAACCTTGTCCACCAGATTTATTACTTCCTTTATTGCCGGACTTGTGCCAACTATCTCTAGTTTTGTTTTTCTGTAGAGATCGGAACATATCCTTTTATACTGCAGATCATTTTCAGTATATTTTTTTTGAAACTCAGCAAATGGCCTGATTCGTTCCAGAGTTTTCTTTAATTGCTTTAAATTAAAAGGCTTCAGCAAAAGACCATCAGCTCCGGCTAAATAGGCATCATAAAGATCTTTTGAATCACTCTCCTGATTTACAATAATCACTAAAGTCATTAATGAATTCAAAGACTTTAATTTCCTGATAAGCTCAATTGAAGCAGAATTCTCAGGCGCCATGAATAAAAAAACAATGTCAATACCTTCCTGACTTAGTATATTTACCCCCTCTGAAATGTCTAAGCTTTTATAAACATCGCACCCGCTTTTGAGTAAATAATTATCAAGCAAGCCACCGTTTTTGAAGCTATCTCCAAGAATTAATATTTTTAATTTTTCAACCACCATTTTAAACTTACTCGTTTTATGAAGCGGCTTAAAAAAAATGTTACTGAAATGTTGAAGAAATCAAATAGTGAGATAGGCCTTTTTGTTTAAAGACCTTGCATTAACCCTGTTGTATGGAAAAATTGTTTAATTAACAAGTTTCTTAGTTCAATGCTAATATAAAAAATTTATTTAACATTAATTAATAAAAAAAATTGTTAGCTTGTCACAAAACCCTAATTGATCAAAACACAAAAACAATTAGTCAGAGTAATTTAACCTTTAATCAAAAATACAAAAACCTGAAAATACCCATGATGAAGTTGAAAAAAACCAACCACCAAGGGTCCGGAATGAAAACACGTTTTTAAAAATCAAACATTTGCAATCCGCTCTTTTATCCATTCCCGGGCATTTATAAATGCGCTCAGCCATGGGGATATCTCGTCCCTGCAGCGTTCACCAGGATAATGTGCCCAGTTCCAGGGATATAAAGAGCGCTCAATGTGGGGCATCATTGCAAGGTGTCTGCCGTCGGGACTGCAAACGGCGGCGGCAGAAAAGTCTGAACCGTTCGGATTGCCGGGATACTCTTTATATGTATATTTCACCGGTATGGTGTAATCACCCTCTTTGCCGGGCAAAATGAACCTTCCCTCGCCATGGGCTATCCAGATACCAAGACGGCTTTCTGAAAGCGAGCCGAGCATTACAGTATCATTTTCAGGGATATCAACATTAACAAAAGCTGACTCGAACTTGCCGGAAGTGTTGATCCTCATTTCCGGTCTCCCTTCCCCGTGTATTCCAAGTAACCCCAACTCTACCATAAGCTGGCACCCGTTACAGACACCCAGGCTGAGGGTGTCTTCGCGTGCATAAAACCTGTCAAGGCTCTCCCTTGCCTTCTCATTGAAAAGAAAAGCACCAGCCCAGCCCTTGGCCGAACCAAGAACATCGCTGTTGGAGAAACCTCCCACAAAAACTATCATATTAACATCCTCAAGTGTTTCATCCCCGCTTATAAGGTCAGTCATATGCACATCTTTCACATCCATTCCGGAGAGATGCATTATCCATGCCATCTCCCTGTCACCGTTAACACCTTTTTCCCTTATTACTGCAGCCTTAACACCACTCCGCTCCCTGCGATCAGCATCAATTCCGTACTGTTCAAGCATACCGGAAAAATCAAGAGGGAACCTGTAGGACAAAACCTGACCGGGATAATTGCGGAACCTTTCACGGGCAAGCTCCTCGCCCGACTGCCTCCTGTCAAGCAGGTAAGAAGAACGGTACCACACATCCCTGAGCTTGTCAATATCAAAGGAGTATTCGCCATTGCGGGAGGTAGCTATGGTGAATTTCCTCCCGTTGTTATACCTCCCGATAAATTTTGCATCCACCCCCTTTTCAAACAAAAAATCCATGATCCTTTCGGGATCATCGACCTGTAAAACCACGGCCGGCTTCTCAGAGAAAAGAACATGCAGGGGATCCTCATCGAAAAAGGATATATCGGCATGCACTCCGTCAAGCCTTCCTGCAAAGCACATCTCCAGGAGAGCCGTTATCAGTCCGCCTGCAGAAACATCATGGCCGGCAAGAACCTCCCCCTTTTCAATAAGCTCCTGCAGAGAATTGAAAGCTTTAACAAAATAAGAAGCATCTTTGACAGTGGGGGCGGTTTTGCCGATATAATTCAGAGATTGTGCAAAACTGCTTCCACCGAGATGAAATTCGTCCCGCGAAAAATCTATATACAAAAGTGAGCTGCCCGGTATATTTTTCAGGTTCGGGGTAACCGGCCTGTTTATATCTTTCACCTCGGCCGCGGCAGATATAATAACGGTCCCGGGTGCATACACCACAGTACCGTCTTTGTATTTTTGGGTCATTGAAAGGGAATCCTTGCCGGTAGGTATATTTATACCGAGGGATTTTGCAAAACCGGAAGTCGCCTCCACGGCCCTATAAAGACGGCTATCCTCACCCTTGTGCCGGGTGGCCCACATCCAGTTGGCACTGAGCGATACACCTTTAATCCCATCCTGCAGGGGTGCCCAAACAATATTGGTCAACGCTTCGGCAATTGACAATACCGAGCCATTGGCCGGATCGATAAGACCGGGTATTGGTGCATGACCTATGGCTGTTGCAACTCCTCTTCCACCACCATGATCAAGGGCCATAACAGCCACGTTGTTCAGCGGCAGCTGAACTTCCCCGGTCGTCTGCTGCAGGGCAACCCTTCCCGTTACACTGCGGTCAACCTTATTGGTCAGCCAATCCTTGCAGGCAACAGCTTCCATCTGAAGCACCGAGACAAGGTACTCCCTGAAACGTTTGGTGTCGAACTGCAGCTCTTCAAATCCGCTCTCCAATGCAGAATCCTTCATAACTGTTTGAGGCGGATTACCAAAGAGCCAGTCGAGCTGAAGATCCAAAGGCTTAACTTTTTTTACAGTATCCTCAAATGTCAGATGCCTGTCGCCTGTAACCTCCCCCACATCATACATAGGTGCCCGCTCCCGATCAGCCACCCTTTTCAAAAAGAACAGATCATGCGGATTGATCACCAGCCCCATTCTCTCCTGCGACTCATTGCCGGCTACCTCTTTTGCTGACAAGGTAGTATCGCCCACCGGCAACTTGTCCATTTCAATCCTTCCTCCTGTTTCCTCCACCAGTTCGGAAAAACAGTTCAAATGCCCCCCGGCCCCGTGGTCATGCACAGAGACTATGGGATTTTTATCCGATTCCATCATGGCACGTATGGCATTGCTCACCCTTTTTTGCATCTCCGGGTTAGAACGCTGAACTGCATTGAGCTCAATAAAGTTGTCATACTCACCTGTAGCAACTGAAGAAACGGAGCTTCCCCCCATCCCGATGCGGTAATTTTCTCCCCCCATCATTATTATGCGATCCCCCTTTTCAGGAACATCCTTCATGCTCTCCTTCCTTTTACCGTAACCTATACCGCCGGCAAGCATTATCACCTTGTCATAGCCGTAAGTGGTTTCTTTTTCCCTATGTTCAAAAGTAAGAAGGCTCCCGCAAATAAGAGGCTGCCCGAACTTATTCCCAAAATCACTGGCACCGTTGGATGCCTTGATGAGAATATCCTCAGGCGTGCGATAAAGCCATGGCCTGGGCAGTATTCCGCTTTCCCACGGCCTCCCCTCTTCAGTACGGGAATAAGGAGTCATATACACAGCAGTCCCCGCAAGCGGCACAGCACCCTTTCCTCCGGCCAGGCGATCCCGTATCTCTCCGCCCGTTCCCGTTGCCGCACCGTTAAAAGGTTCGACCGTAGTGGGAAAATTGTGGGTTTCGGCTTTAAGGGAAAGGACCGTTTCAACATCCTTTACCTCGAACCAGTCAGCCTTGTCCTGACTGGAGGGAGCAAACTGTCTTGCAACGGGTCCCTCAAGAAAGGCGCAGTTATCCTTGTAAGCGGAAACCACCCGGTTTGGATTGGTTTTGGTTGTCTGTTTAATAAGCTCAAAAAGTGAATAAAGCTTTTCCTCACCGTCAATTATAAACTTCCCGTTAAATATCTTATGGCGGCAATGCTCGGAATTAATCTGAGAAAAGCCGAATATCTCTGTGTCGGTCAGCTGTCTCCCGATATGCTCACTCACACTTTTAAGGTAGGCTATTTCCTCCGGACTGAGAGCCAAGCCCTCCTGCCTGTTGTAAGCCTCGATATCTTCTATGTACATTACCGGATCCGGCTCCTTCTCAACTGCAAAAACATCCTGTTTAAGAGAATAGTAGGGACTTTCAAGCATCGGATCATACCGGGGGTCATCTTCGGCCGGGAGAAACTCCTCTATGCGTTTAATACCGTTTATCCCCATATTCTGGGTGATCTCCACGGCATTAGTACTCCAGGGAGTGACCATCTCGCGGCGCGGGCCAATAAAACAACCCTCTACATTTGGAGTATTAAGATAAGAGGCGCCGCCAAAGAGCCATACAAGTTTGTTTATATCGAGATTACTGGGCTGCTTCTTTGCTTCAACGGCAAAGACCCTGCCGGAGTGTTCACGGAAGAATAATATCATTTTTTATAAACTTTTGGGAAAGACAAATACAATAATATATTGCGAAATTATAAAAACAATGTAAGTAATTTTTGTTTTAAAAGAAAAATCCCTTCAGCCATTGAACATATATTGGAAATATTTGTTAACTTGAGTGGCGGATTTAAAAATCCGGCCACAAATGTTGAATCCCTTAAAAACATAAAACTATGTCATTTAAACTACCCGAACTGCCTTACGGGCTTAATGAGCTGGAGCCTTCAATTTCACAAAAAACACTGGAATTTCACCACGGCAAGCATCATCAGGCCTACGTAAACAATCTGAACAAACTTACAGAGGGAACCAGGTTTGAAAATGCATCCCTTGAAGAGATCATTAAAGAAGCAGATGGCGGGATCTTTAACAATGCGGCACAGGTGTGGAATCACACCTTCTATTTTGAAGCTTTTTCACCATCCGGGGGAGGAGAACCGGAAGGGGAGCTTGCCGATGCCATTAACCGTGATTTCGGATCGTTTGAAAAGTTTATGGAGGAGTTCAGCAAAGCCGGAGCTACTCTTTTCGGTTCAGGCTGGGTCTGGCTTGTGAAGGATTCCAGGGGAGGACTCGACATAGTGCAGGAATCCAATGCAGGCAATCCCCTGAGGAAGGGATTAACCCCCATTATGACCATGGACGTTTGGGAACATGCCTACTACCTGGATTACCAGAACAGGAAGCCTGATCATATCAAAGCCCTGTGGGACATTCTCGACTGGCAAAAAATAGGCAGCCGTTACTAGGCGACTTTAAACAAGAAGCATCTTCCAGTTATGATGGAGGTTTTTGCCGTAGCAAGGAAAATAATTCTTTTAATCGCGGCTTTATATATTGCCGTGACGGCTATTGCTTTTCTCATGCAGGAGAGAATGATGTTCTTCATGCCGGGCATTGAAAACGAACGTATCCGGCAGATACGGCAAAAGCATCCGGAAGCGGAAGAGGTTAGTGTGAAGACCCATGACAGCATTACATTGCGCGGCTGGCTTCTGCACAGAAACAAGGCCGGTCCCTCTCCGCTCCTTATATATTTCGGGGGAAACGCCGAAGAGGTTTCCTGGATGATGGAACAGAAGGAGGTGTTCACCAACTGGTCGATGCTGCTTATCAATTACAGAGGGTACGGCCATAGCGAAGGTAAACCGGGAGAAAAAGCTCTTCTGAATGACGCCTTGCTCCTGTATGACACATTCTCGAAAAAAGAAGAAATTGACCCCGAGAGGATTGCTGTTATGGGCAGGAGTCTTGGATGCGCTATGGCCATTCACCTTTCCGCCAACCGCAACATTGCCGGAACAGTGCTGATTTCTCCTTTTGAAAGCATGGTAAATGTATCAAGGGAACATTTTCCTTTCCTTCCTACAGGGCTCCTTATGAAACACAAATTCAAAATGCTGCCGGATGCCTCTTCAGCCGGCAATCCTATGCTGACAATGGTAGCTTCCGATGACGAAATTATCCCGCCAGGCCACTCGAAAAAACTTTTTGATGCATGGAAAGGTGACAAGGGGATGGAAATTATAAAAAATGCCGGGCATAACGACATATCAGTCTATCCGGAATTCTGGGAGGTTATAAGCTCTTTCCTTAACAGGCTGATATAAACAAAAATCCTGATTATTCCACCGTATACCACTCAGGCAAGCATCTTGCTTACAAATTTATCGACTTTTTCCACAGTCAATACTGTTAACGTTTTCCTTTACACCAGCCACTTTTTTGACAATAAGTTTTTGGAAAAAATTCATTTGGAAAAATTCATTTTTTCATATATCAATATTTGCCACCTTCAGTTGTACCGTGAGTTGCGGCACAAATAACCGCTGTTTGCATTGTTTTAAATTTTAATTATCTAAATCCCTTTTTCTTCTTATCTCTTTGTACCCATGCCAGTCAAATCCCTCCAAAAAACTTACGGCCTTTTTTGCACCGGCCGTAAAGAGCTTAACCTGACTGTTAAGGGACATATTAAAATCAAGCCAGTTGAAATCCCTGTCGGCTTCTATCAGGCATATCAGCTTATTGTAGTCGGGATTTTTCAAAAGGAAATCATAATCGTGGAGCTGTTTCATTGTACCAATCATAGCACCGGTCATACTGCCTGCCCCGCGGATGTGAGTGTAACTGTCCCTCCAGGTGCTCAGTCTCACACCAAAAGTAGGTTTTTTGGGGATCCCCCGTTTCAAATGGAAAGCGTTGACAGGAAAATTGGAAAGCATTCCACCGTCCACAAAACTAACCTTCGGGGGTATCTTCCCGTAATAACCGGCATATTTTCTCCATTTTGTTTTTTCCTTGGGTAAATTCGGATCTTCGTATTCCCCGGCCCCGGGTATATTTTTCACAACAAAAGGGTAAAAGAAAAATGGAACCGACATGGACGCCCTGACAAATACAGCAGGGTTGACCAGCTCAGGGTCCGGCCAGTAAAGGCTTGCCATATCGGGAAAGACCACCTTGCTTTTGGTAGTGATATCGGATGTTATGATCTTCAGCCCTGCTTTGCGCAAGATTGGGCGGTTGTTTTCGGAACGGTCATAAAGAAGCGGCACCCTTTCCCTCAACCTGTTCAAATCAGACAAAGTGACAATCCCGGCCTCTTTTAGCCTGGCTGTAAACCAATTTTCAAAATCCTCCCCGGGGTTTATTCCACAATGCCTTCTCAAAGTTCTTACTATCCTGAAAAAGTTAAGCAGGAAAAAGAACCCGAAAAACGAGCGCCCCTCAATGTAACGCCTAATTAGCCTGTTCAGGGAAGGATGCCCGTCGGCAAATTCCGAGAGATCTTTTTCCGAGAGGATCTTAAGCATCATCAGTGAAACAGGCTCGCCTATGGGGACAAGTGAGGCTGTTAGCATTGCACTTATTGCACCGGCTGAAGTACCTGCAATACTAAAAAAACGGATACCGGCTTTCTCAAGGATAAAGATATAGCCGGCAAGGGCTATACCGAGCACACCTCCGCCCTCCTGTACCAGGTCGGCATACTGACTGCCACTGTCATCAAAAATATCGGAATATACCTTTTTGTCAACCCCCTTAACTTTTATCTCCTCGAGCAACTTAAGGACCTCAGGATTTTCGGTAAATTCCCTCATCGTATTTAAAATAAAATTGCCAGAGGCGAGAGCGACCGCTAATTTCTAATCATTTTCGCCGCTGTGGTTAACAAGTTGTGAGTAGATCTTATAACAAGCCCATGCATCTGTAGCCGCATACTGCAGCTGTGAATCGGTAAGCATTTTTTTCTCCCAGTTTGAAACCTGCTCTTTTTTTGAAATATGTATGCCAAGTACTATTGCCGCAAGTTTTCGCAAACCGTTGCTCTCTATTCCGTAATCATTGACAAACTCCTGAAGCTCCACAAAGCCTGCAGGATCAAAAGAGCCAAGTTTTTGCAAACCTGTTATATCATCCCTTATTGCCACACCTGCTTTTATTATTCCGGGGTCGGAGAGTATTGACCTGAGCTCCCTGGTAAGACCGGTTTTATTTAAACGAAAAAGGAAAGCCCTGTCACTTACCGCCAGCTGAAGCAGGGATACATCAAAACTTACTCCCTTCCTGAAAGCAGGCCTTGTTTCAGTGTCAAAGCCGAAAACATTGTAGCGCCTCATCATATCGACAGCTTCAGGCACGGTACCAGGATCGTCTACTACTGTTATCTCCCCCGTAAATCCTGAACGGGGCAGTGATTTGATCTCCTCGGGAGTAATATTTGATGCAAATCTGTTATTCATCATCACCGTACCACATTTTTTTCCGCTGGGTTATAAACCAGTCATTTGTGTCCCTCTTTTCGGGATCATACTTGTCATCTCCCTCTTCCTGCTCCTCGTCAAGGTTTTCCCCGCCATACAACAAAGAATGAATTGCGCGAAGCGAATTCACCAGCTTTTGCCCCCAGTACCTTTCAAAATTTTGATTGCACTCCCAAAGAGAATCATTCATTAGCTCTTCGGTGCCCATCCGGTATACCATCAAAAAATCCTTGATATCCTGGTAAATATCGGCCATATCCTCACCTATACTTCCCCCTACCTGGTCTTCGGTATCCCTGTACAATGGGTCAAAGACTTCAGGATAATCATTATGCCTGCCAAGTTTTTTGACAATTGCAAGGTGTACTGAATTCCAGTCTTTTTCAGTCACAAATTTCTCGCACCCTTCATCATAATAAGGCTCCGTAAGGGGCAGCAAAGTAGCCTTGTAATAAAGCAGTGAAAGAATTTTACGCGATTTGTCTATAAAGTCACGCTTTTCAAATCCCTCAGCCTGCTCAACAAAGGAACAGTATTCGTTGGCAACAGCCACGAATTCTACAACCGCCCCCGAATATACCAGCTCATTTCTGTTTATTTCCATCATATTAACTTATATATTTTCAACCCCTTGCAAAATTATAAAAAGGCCCCGAATAATTTCAACGTATTCACCTTTCAACATATTTAACAATATTGCCATTTTCACATACAAGCCTTTCATGATCAATTAACCAGCGTATAACTTTCAGGCTTTTTTCCGGCGGATAATCAAGCAGGTCAACCAACTCATCAAGAAGCACCTTTCCGTGTTTGACAGTTTCACGTATTTTCTCCTCTATTACATCAACTTCGTATTTGCTAAGGTTCAAATCATTACGGTTGTTGCACACATCGCAGGTGCCGCAAGCCTTTGCCCCGGTTTCGCCAAAATAAGCCAGCAGTGTCCGGCTGCGACATCTGTAGGAGTCCTTTGCATACTGCAGCATATAATAGGCTCTCTTTTCAAAACGCTTTTTTCTTTCGGTGTAATCTGAGGTTGAAATAAAAAGTGAACCTTCATCCATTCTCTCTGTAGTAAAGACAATAAGGGGAGTCTTCTTGGCCGGTATGTACTGGATGATCTTCTGCCGGGAAAGTGTTTTAAGGTATTGGTAAACAACATCCCGGGAAACGGAAGCCTTTCTGGCAAGAAACTCTTCGTCTATGGGAACGAAGCCCGAAAAAACACCCGAATAGGAACGTAAAAGAAGCTTTATAAAAGAATCAAAGCTGGCGTTTTCGACCTGGAAACGGTAAAGCTCATCACGGCCTGTTATAAAGAAAATCCTTGAAGGATTGTTTACCTCGTCGGTAAGTTCAATATAACCGGCCCTTTGAAGAATTTTAAGGGAAGAATAAGTTGTAAGGGGATGAAACTTGTAAGTAGAGGCAAAATCCAGCAGATTAAAATCGTAAACATTCTCCTTTCCTCCCCCGTACGGGACTCTTAAATAACTGCCCAGGGCATGGTAAACCCTTTTAACATATTCAATAGAGGGGAAGTTAACCTGAATACGCCTGTCCATGCTTATTTTGTCAGAGTCATTATACAAAAGCACTGCAAAGGCAACTTTGCCGTCCCTTCCCGCACGCCCTGCTTCCTGAAAATATGATTCGATTGAATCGGGCAGATCCATGTGAATGACAAAACGGACATCCGGTTTGTCAATCCCCATGCCAAAAGCATTGGTGGCGACAATAACATCGGTTTTGCTTTTGCTCCAGTCCTTTTGCTTCTCATTTCTCAATTCCATCTTCATACCTGCATGATAGGCCTCAGCCGCCACATTGTTTTTAGCCAAAAAATCGGCTATTTCAACGGTTTTTTTACGGTTCCTGACATATACTATACCCTGCCCCCCTACCCCCCGGATAACTTTCAGCATCTGCTTTGTCTTATCTTCGGTATTTTTCACTATATAGCGGAGGTTTTCACGTTCAAAGCTTTTTTTAAGAACATTTTTCTCGCCGAAGTGGAGCTTTTCCTGTATATCGTCAACAACATCGGGGGTTGCCGTGGCAGTAAGGGCCAATACGGGAATGCCGGGCAAAAGCTCCCTCAGCCTTGAAATTTGCAGGTATGAAGGCCTGAAGTCATACCCCCACTGCGATATACAGTGAGCCTCATCGACGACAATGAGGTTGACCGGCATTTTGGCAACTCTTGCCCTGAACAGCTCGGTGCCAAGTCTTTCAGGGGAAACGTAGAGGAACTTGTAGTCTCCGTATATACAATTATCAAGTGCCACATCGATCTCACGTACAGTTAGTCCGGAATAAACTGCCATAGCCTTAATTCCCCGCTTTACCAGATTGGCAACCTGATCTTTCATCAAAGCTATAAGAGGGGTAACAACAATACAAATACCTTCATGTGCCATAACCGGTACCTGAAAAGTTATAGACTTCCCTCCTCCTGTAGGCATAAGGGCAAGGGTATCCTTTCCTTCTGCTACAGACTGTATGATCTCCTCCTGCAGGGGACGGAAAGTATCGTGACCCCAGTAACGCTGCAATATTTTCCTGTAAACTTCCACCTTCTGTATCCTCCTGTGTAAATGCTTAAATCAGCCAACAATTACGCTCAAAATTAGTTGGCAACATTAAAACGAAAAACTAAATTTGCATCCACGTTTTTTGTAACTTGTGGTAACTTAAAAATAACTAAAATTTGTCAAATGGGTTTTGATAGTGAAAAAATAATCGGAGAAGGAGTAACTTTTGATGATGTGCTTCTCATTCCTTCCTATTCTGAAGTATTACCACGCAATGTTGATATCTCGTCAAATTTTTCAAGAAACATCAGAATAAACACCCCTGTTGCCTCGGCTGCAATGGATACGGTAACCGAAGCTCCCCTTGCAATTGCCATTGCAAGGGCCGGTGGAATAGGAGTTATCCA
This sequence comes from Bacteroidota bacterium, assembly GCA_003554865.1. Classification (GTDB taxonomy): domain Bacteria; phylum Bacteroidota; class Bacteroidia; order Bacteroidales; family PUMT01; genus PUMT01. The sequence goes on from PWHJ01000221.1 coordinate 21,259, forward strand.
CAAGAGTATGAAAACAGAAGAGCAGGCCAGGCAGGTCAAGCTTGTTAAAAGGGCGGAAAGCGGCATGATATATGACCCGATAACCATACTGAAAAACAGCACTGTCGGGGATGCTCTCAAGATAATGAACGAATACCAGATAGGGGGAATACCGGTGGTTGACAAGGAAGGCTACCTTATTGGCATAGTAACAAACCGCGACCTGAGGTTTGAAGATAACATGAGAAGGCCCATCAATGAGGTTATGACAAAGGAAAATATTATCACAACCTCACATCCAACCGACCTGGAAAAGGCAACACAGATGCTGAAAAAACACAGGATAGAAAAGCTGCCGGTAATAGACGAAAACAATAAGCTTGTGGGACTGCTCACCTACAAGGACATTACCAAGGCAAAGGACAACCCGTTTGCATGCAAGGATGAAAAAGGGAGGCTTTGCGTGGCAGCAGGAATAGGTATAACTCCAGATGTTTTTGAACGTGTCGAGGCCCTTACCGAGGCAGGAGCCGATGCACTGGTAATAGACACTGCACACGGGCACACCAAAGGGGTTCTCAATCTTTTAAAAGACATAAAGAAACGGAGCGGAAAAACAGATGTGGTTGTCGGCAATATCGGAACTGCCCAGGCAGCCATATCACTTGTTGAAAACGGGGCCGATGCCGTCAAGGTAGGTATAGGTCCGGGATCAATTTGTACCACAAGAGTTATAGCAGGAGTCGGAATACCCCAGCTGAGTGCCATATATTCAGTTTCGGAAGCAATTAAAGAGAAAGGTATACCGGTAATCGCCGACGGCGGTATCCGTTACTCGGGAGACATAGTTAAAGCACTGGCAGCCGGGGCGGATTGCATAATGGCAGGATCACTCCTTGCAGGAGTGGAAGAGTCACCCGGGGAAACAATAATATACAGCGGAAGGAAATTTAAGGCTTACCGCGGAATGGGATCTGTGGAAGCCATGCAGCAGGGTTCGAAGGACCGCTACTTCCAGGATATGGAAGACGAAATACAAAAACTTGTGCCTGAAGGCATTTCGGGCAGAATACCCTACAAAGGTACTCTTTCTGAAGTAGTTTTCCAGCTGGTCGGTGGACTCCGTGCCGGCATGGGATACTGCGGAGCCGGGAACATTGAAAAACTAAAGCAGGCTAAATTCATCAGGATCACAAATTCAGGCCTCAGCGAAAGTCATCCGCACGATGTAACCATCACAAGGGAAGCTCCCAACTACAGCAGGTAATTTTTTTCTCTTTATCACGTTTGAAAAAAGGTAGTAAAATGAGTTGTCAATGGAAAGCAAAAAACCGTCTTAAAGGTTTGAATCGTGCGGAAAGACCGCCAGTTAAAATTTGCAAAAAGGCCTGAAATAATGAAAAATAAATATTTTTTTCTTCTCTTGTTTGCATTTATATTAAACCCATTATTATCCAACGCCGGTGGTGATGAAAATGTGCTGGTGAAAATAAACGGGGTGGAAATAACAAAAGGGGAATTTCTATATTCTTATGAAAGAAACCGGCAACAATTCAGAAATATCTCCCTGGATGAATATCTTGAACTGTTCATCGATTACAAGCTTAAAATTGCAGATGCCAAAGAAGCCGGTCTTCATGAATCTGACGAGATAAGTAAAGAGGTTGAGGCTTACCGCGACAAGCTGGCAAAAGGCTATCTCACTGACAGTACTGCACTTGAAAAAATGGCAAGAGAGGCTTATGAGCGGATGCAATACAATGTTAATGCAAGCCACATCCTTGTCGCCCTGGACAGGTACCCGTCACCTGAAGAAACTGAAGAAGCTTATGAGAAAGCCCGTGGAATAAAGGAAAGGATAGAAAGGGGCGAACCATTTAACCAGGTTGCAAGGGCAACATCAGATGATCACTCGGTAAAACAAAACGGAGGTGATCTGGGCTACTTCACTGCCCTGCAAATGTCCTACCCTTTTGAAAATGCCGTGTATAATGGTGAACCCGGACAAATAACCGAGCCTGTGAGAACCAAATTTGGTTATCACATAATAAGGATAAATTCAATTGAAGAGTCCTTCGGGGAAGTCAAAACCGCACATATTTTGATCCGCCCGGAACATGCAAATGATAAGGAAGCTGAGAAAAAAATAATGGATCTTCACCAGAGAGTTAAAGACGGAGAATCTTTTGAAGAGATGGCACGCAATTATTCAGCGGACAAAGGTTCGGCACCCGATGGCGGCGAGTTGCCATGGTTTGGTGCCGGGGAAATGGTGAATGAATTTGAAAAAGCGGCATTTGAGCTGGAATCGGTTGGTGATATTTCTGAGCCGGTAAAAACACGGTACGGATGGCACATAATAAAGCTGCTGGATCAAAGGCCTCTGCCCGATTACCAGGAAATAAGGGAAGAGCTGAAAGAAAATATTCTGACATATGGAGGCGAAAGGGCCGATATCATTAAATCGGCCTTTACAGATTCGCTGAAAGATGAATACAACTTCAGGGAAAATCCCCGTGCCCTTGAAGCCTTCCGAAGCATGACAAAAGAAAATTTATCTGCCATCGATCTGCAAATGCTCTCAAAAATGAGCTCCCCCTCCACACTGTTTACATTTGCTAACAGGCAGGTAGACCAAAGTGATTTTGCCCGGTATTTATATGAAATTCAAACAAAACTGGAAACGAAGCTATATCCGGATCATATTGACAGAATGTACAGAAATTTTGTAGAAGTTACCCTCACAGAATATGAAGACCGGCAGCTTGAGCAAAAATATCCCAGACTGCGCTACAGGGTAAGAGAATATCGCGATGGACTGCTATTGTATGAAATATCCAGTAAACGGGTATGGTCAGACATATCTCCCGAGAGTCGAGATTTTATTGAATTTTATGAAAAAAATAAAAACGATTATCTCCGGGAGGAGAGAATCGATGCCACCATATTTACCGCATCAAGCGAAAGAGCTGCCAGAAGAGCCGCAGCACTGGCCGAAGATATTCATGAAGGAACCAGGGATACCGAATGGCTGCTGAGAAGAGTGAACCTGTTTTCATCAGAACCACGGGTGACTGCCAGAAGGTCAATTTTTTCAAAAGGCGAATCCGCTGTGGTCGACATGATAGAATGGGAAAGCGGTGTTGCCGGCAAATTATTAAGGGGTGAGGAAAACTACTACGTTGTACTGGTTCACAAAGTCGTGGAGCCGGAGCCAAAACCTCTTGAGATGGTAGAAGAGCGTGCTTTGAAAGATTACCGGGAGTACCTTGAGAAAAAGTGGCTCAAGGAGCTTCACCAAAGATATGAAGTAACAGTCAACAAAGAGTTGATACAGTGAAAAGAAATAATTGTGAAACATTGAAATTTTAACATTAACAGTATACTAAAAAGCTCCAATAAACCGATTTAAGATAAAATGTATTAAAATAAAAACAGACCCGCTAAAAAATAAAACCACTCAAAAATGATAAAAAAAACCTTAATATACTGTATCATACTAAGCCTTGCCTTCGCAGCAACAACAAAATTAAATGCGCAGGATGATGAAAGACGTATAGTAGATCAGGTTGTGGCAGTTGTAGGCAATCATGTTATCCTTCAGTCAGAACTCGAGGAATACATGGAACAGCTGCGAGCACAGGGTCAAAGTGTTACCGAGGGAACCAGGTGTGAACTTCTTGAAGACTTCCTTGTACAAAAATTAATGGTTAATGAGGGGGATACCATTGAAGTATCGGAGTCAGACATTGAAATGGAAATAAACAACCGCCTGCAATTTTTTATTCGTCAAATCGGTTCCGAGGAAGAACTCGAAAATTACTTCAACAAATCGATTTTTGAGATTAAAGAGGATATGCGCGACCCCATCAGAGAGCAAATGATAACCCAGCAAATGAAAAATGCTATTACAGAAGATGTACAGGTAACCCCGTCTGAAGTCAGGAGATTCTACAATAACTTATCTGAAGATGAGATCCCTATGATACCCTCAAAAGTCCAGGTCAGAAAAATTGTTAAATATCCGGAATTTACTGAAGCCGAAGAATACAGGGTTGTTCAGCGCCTGAATGAAATGAGGCGAAGGGTAATGGAAGGAGAGAGAGACTTTGAAACCCTTGCCCCTCTTTATTCACATGACCGGGAGACAGCCAGGCGGGGCGGTGAACTTGGTTTTGTTTCCCGCAGCGATCTTGAACCGAAATTTGCCGATGTGGTTTTTTCACTGAGAGGAGACAGAGTCTCGCAGGTTTTTGAAACCGAATATGGTTATCATATAGCCCAGGTATTAGACCGCAGGGAAGAACAGTTAAATGTCAGGCATATTCTTTTACAACCTGAAATTGACGAGGAAGAAAAAAGAGAGACAAAGGAAACCCTGGACAGTATTGTAGCAGAAATACGAAAAGACACCCTGACCTTCAAAAATGCTGCCAGGATGTATTCCGAAGATGAAAAAACCAGTCTGAGCGGCGGATTGATTATCAATCCCGAAACAAGGGGGGCAATGTTTGAAATGGATCAGCTTGATTCTGAAATATATGAAGTAGTAAAAGATATGAGCGAAGGGGAAATATCCGACCCTGTTGAAATGCGTGGGGACAAGGGTCAGGTGGCGTACAAAGTATTTTACCTGAGCAGGCAGACACGACCCCAGAAAGCCACTCTTGAAGAGCATTACGATGTAATAAAAAATATGGCCCTGGAAGAAAAGGAAGACAGGGTGCTGCAGGAGTGGATAAGAGATCAACAGCAAAACACGTTCATTAAGATAATGGATGATTACAAAAATTGCAGCTTTACTAACGAGGGCTGGTTGGACAATTAACCTCCCCCAAGATGGATATCTTTTCAAGCCAGAAGAAAAACAATGGGCCGCTTGATTTTTATAATTATACTGCTGGCGACGGCAGGTCTTATAGTAGTATTTGCAGACACAACAACGCCGGAAGATGACGAGAGGGAAAGAAAGGTGGAAATACTCCATGCCAACAGCCTTGAGCATGACCGCCGTCTGGGGCCTGATGTGAGAAGGCTGCTGGGAGATGTCAGGCTCAAGCATGAAGAGGTCCTTATGTATTGTGACAGCGCCCATTATTACGGAGCAGACAACAAAGTGCATGCCTACGGTAATGTACATATAAATCAGGGTGACACGATCAATCTTTATGCCGATTCAATCCATTATTTCGGGGAGAGGCAGTTTGCCGAGGCACGCGGAAATGTGAAACTGGTTGACAGGGAAACCACCCTGAAAACTGAAAACCTTGATTTTGACATTGAAAACAATATTGCTTTCTATCCCGACAGCGGCAGGATAGAAAGGGGCGATGATGTAATTGAAAGTCTCACCGGCTATTACTATTCTGATGAGAAAACCTTCCTTTTCAAGCAAAATGTGAATGTACGAACTCCTGATTACACTATAGAAAGTGATACCCTGAGATATAACACTGAAACAGAAACGGCATACTTTAGCGGCCCCACTACAATTGTCACCGAAGATCTTCATATTTATTGTGAAAGCGGGTGGTATAACACACAAACCGACATTTCACAGTTCAATGAAAATACCGTTATAAAATATGATAACAGTGTTATAACAGCCGACAGCATTTATTACGATCATGCAAAAAAAAGCGGCAAGGGATACTACAACGTTGAAATGAACGATACGGTCGAAAGAGTTATACTGGAAGGCAATTACGCTTTCTTTGAAAGGGAGCCCGAATATACAATGTTAACCGACAGTACCCTGTTCACTCATTACAATGAAGAAAATGACTCACTTTTCCTTCACGCCGATACCCTGGAATCCTTTTTTGAAGGAGATCACAGAATAATGAACGCATATTACGGGGCAAGGTTTTTCAGCAAAGATATGCAGGGCAAGTGCGACTCACTTTATTACAGCTTTCAGGACTCGATAATACGCATGTACACAGACCCTGTTCTCTGGACCAACCAAACGCAGCTTACCGCTGACCATATACAGATCCACTCCAGGGATGATCAGGTTGACAGCGTTTACATGGACAGAAATTCCTTTATTGTCTCATTTGAAGAGGATGACTACTACAACCAGATAAAGGGAAGGGAAATGACAGGGTATTTCAATCAAGGTGAGCTCACCAGGGTCCGCGTTGTAGGTAACGCCGAAACACTATATTACCCCCGCGAGGAAAATGATATAATAGGCCTCAACCAGGTGGCAAGCACCTCTCTTTTTATCTTTATGAAAGATAACTCACCCCACCGCATCAGGTTTGAAACAAACCCTGAAGCCACTCTTTTCCCGCTGGAAGACTTAACAGATTCCGACTTGTTTCTGGAAGGTTTCAGATGGCTGGACGATATTCGCCCACGCTCAAAAATCGATTTATTTAAAAATTAGAAAATCAATACTCATCCTCATTAAAAAAGAAATCATCCTTGCTCGGATAATCTGGCCATATATCCTCTATACTTTCATATACCTCCCCTTCATCTTCAATTTCCTGAAGATTTTCAATCACTTCAAGCGGTGCTCCCGAACGCATTGCATAGTCGATCAGCTCATCTTTTGTAGCCGGCCAGGGAGCGTCTTCAAGTTTCGAAGCCAATTCTAAGGTCCAATACATAGCTCTAAACAATTAATTTACTCACTTAAAAGTTGCACAAACTTAATAAAAACAAATTACACTTTGCCAAAAACAATAGCAAAGTGATTAACAGGGTAAATCAGGAAATTTTTTCAGATCCACCCAAAGTTGTAAAGGTGTAACGTTAACCTCTCTCATTTTTGGTATACAAAGAAGATGAAATTTTTCCCAACAACGTCATTTATAACACTATTCCGGAGCCTACCCGGAATAATCGTTATGGATAACGCAACACAGGCTGATTTAATTGTCATCAACAACAACCGGTTCCCTTTTTAAAGGATTGGGATTTATCTTGTCGGATTCGACCTCCCCGTCACGCAGCCTTACAATGCGATGGGCACGCTGCGCAATATCGGGTTCATGGGTTACCAGTATAATGGTATTTCCCGCTTCATGTATGTCGGTAAAAAGGTTCATAATGTCAACCGATGTTTTGGAGTCAAGATTTCCGGTTGGCTCATCTGCAAGGATTATTGACGGACTGTTAACCATGGCTCGTGCAACGGCAACACGCTGACGCTCCCCGCCTGATAATTCATTGGGATTATGCATTATCCTCCCTGCAAGGCCAACCTTGTCAAGCATCTCTTTTGCTGAGTCAATGCGCTCATTTTTGGGTTTTCCCGCATAGATCATAGGTAACATAACATTCTCTAGGGCATTGTAACGGGGCAAAAGGTTAAACGTCTGAAAAACAAATCCGATCTCCTTGTTCCTTATCTCGGCAAGCTGTGAATCCTCAAGCTGGCTCACATCAGTGTTATTAAGCACATAACGACCGCTGTTTGGGGTGTCAAGACAACCTATAACATTCATAAGTGTTGATTTTCCTGAACCGGAAGCTCCCATTATGGCAACGTACTCATTTTTTTTAATCTCAAGACTGACCGAACGCAGAGCCCTTACGACAACATCCGAGCCAAGCTGATAATTTTTTACAATGTCTGTTAACTGAATAATGGTTCTCATTTGGATGTTTTAATTTAATACTTTTTACTATTGACCTTGAAATCTCGAATTTAATTTTTTTAAACCTTAAACCGAAATAGTTTATTGTATATTTTTAAAAATTTAACACAAATCTTTGCCTTGACAGTTCTTTCCTGAAAAAAACCAGTCCCATCCGGAAAATATCAACAGTTACCCTAACAGAAGGATCTGCTGAAATTTCTTCCCAGGCCTTCTCCATATCATCAGACCAATGAATATCATCAAAAACAAAAATACTTTCAAAAGTGGATCTTTTTAAACACTCTCTGAACTGCCAAAGAACGGAATCTTTACTGTGAGATCCGTCAAAAAAAACAAAATCAACCCTCCCGAGCGAATCCAGCAGCCCGGGCAAAGTATCTTCAAATGTCCCCTCTATTAATCTTATATTGTCAAAACCGCCGTTTCTGAAATTCTTAAATGCCAGACTGCACTGCTCAGAACAACCCTCAATTGTATAAACAGTGCCATCTTTTGATGCTGCTGCCATATACATGGCCCCTATCCCCAGAGATGTTCCTGTTTCAATTATGTTTTTGCACCCAAAGTAACGAACCAGCCTGTAAAGTAGTCTTCCTTCAGCCAGCCGGCAGGATGAATGCCTGACCATCTGTTTTACCTTCCTTTTACCCGTCGGGAAAAAAAGCGATCCAGCCCCCAGATCACTCACGTTGAGGGTTTCACCGGATAAAACAAGACTCTCTCGTATATTTTCAACTCTGTCATAATCAGCATAGTGTAACCCGTCACGGAAAACTTTATCTATAAGCTCATATACAAAAGGAGAATGCACACCGTACCCCCTTTTGCTTCGCGCTTTTGATTTATAGACCAAAAATCTGAGGAAAAGTTTAAATTTACACCTTAAAAGAAAAATAAGACGCAAAAAGATTGACAGGCTTTTGCTCATAAAAAAATCATTTAATTCAGCAAAAAATGAAATTGACCCCGTCCAGGCCTGAACTATTTATTTATCCGTAAAGGGCACACAATCGGATTGCATTAATTTTTGAGCATGTGAATATAACTTTTTTTATAACAATGTTTTTTTTCGGACTTGTTTTAATGTAAACGTTATACTATTTTTTACGGCAAAACGGCAAAATGGCGGATATTTTAGATACCGATATCAAATTTCTTAGCGGTGTGGGGGCGAAAAGAGCTGAACTGTTAAACAAGGAGTTGTCCATATACACTTTTGAGGATCTGCTCTTTTTTTTCCCCTTCAAACATGTTGACCGCACCAGGTTTTATTCCATCCGGGAAATAACAGCCGAGCTTCCATATATTCAGGTTGTGGGACAAATAACCGGCATTGAAGCTGCAGGGAAGGGTAACAAAAAAAGACTTGTCGCTTACATCAGCGACGGGACAGGCATTATGGAACTTGTGTGGTTTAAGGGACTGACCTGGATAACACGGCGGGTTAAACCGGGGAAGAAATTTATCGTTTATGGAAAACCATCGATTTTCGGAGGAAAAATTAACCTTGTACATCCCGAGCTGGAAGAGCCCGAGAAAAAGGAATCAACTCTGAGGGGAACACTGCAGTCATTTTATACCACCACAGAAAAACTTAAAAACAACTTTGTCACTTCCCGGGTTATCCATAAACTGGCAGGCAACCTGTTGCAAAATGTATACGGGAAAATACCCGAAACTCTTCCTGAGTATATCGTAAAAGAATGCAACCTGATCTCCCTGAATGACGCTTTGCTTAACATACATTTTCCCCAAAGCCAGGAATTGCTAAAAAAAGCCTCTTTCAGACTGAAATTTGAGGAGCTTTTCTACATACAGCTGAACATACTGAAACAAAAAGCCAACAGAAACACTACGGTTGAAGGTTTTGCCTTTTCAAAAGTAGGTGATCTGGTGAACCAGTTCTATAAAAATCACCTGCCTTTTGAGCTGACCGGGGCACAAAAAAGAGTTTTACGGGAGATAAGGCACGATTTGGGCTCCGGCAAGCAAATGAACCGCCTGCTGCAGGGTGATGTAGGCAGCGGCAAAACACTCGTGGCTATAATGTCTATACTTATTGCCCTTGACAACGGTTACCAGGGATGCCTGATGGCACCCACAGAAATACTTGCAGGTCAACATTTCAATACCCTGAAAAAGATACTGGGCAATATGCCGGTAACAATAGAGTTGCTCACAGGCTCAACCAAAAACTCTCACCGTAAAGAAATACATGAAAATCTTATTTCGGGAAAGCTGCAGATACTGGTTGGCACTCATGCTCTTATCGAGGAGAGCGTCAGGTTTAACAACCTCGGTCTGGTCGTTATAGACGAACAACACCGGTTTGGAGTGGCTCAACGGGCAAGAATGTGGAATAAAAATATTAAGCCTCCTCATATACTGGTGATGACAGCAACCCCAATTCCCCGCACTCTTGCAATGACAGTTTACGGTGATCTTGAAGTATCCGTTATAGACGAGATGCCGCCCGGGAGAAAGCCTGTCAAAACTGTTCATTATTTCGACACAAAGCGGGAAAGAATGTTCGGCTTCCTTCGCGAACAGATTAAAAAGGGGCGACAGGTTTATATTGTATATCCACTGATAAAGGAGTCGGAAAAAATGGACTACAAAGACCTGGAGGACGGGTATAACAGCATTGTAAGGGCATTCCCCCCGACCGGATATGTTGTCTCGATTGTCCACGGGCAAATGAAACCTGAAGATAAAGAAGCCGGAATGAAACAGTTTGTAAACGGTCAGGCGCACATCATGGTTGCTACCACCGTAATTGAAGTAGGAGTAGATGTGCCCAATGCTTCAATTATGGTAATTGAAAGCGCCGAAAGGTTCGGCCTCTCTCAGCTTCATCAGCTGAGGGGGCGCGTAGGCAGGGGGGCTGAACAATCCTGGTGTATTCTTATGAGCTCATACAAGCTTTCAAAAGAGGCAATTCAGCGTCTTAAAACACTTGTCAACACCAACGACGGGTTTGAAATTGCCGAGGCTGACCTTAAGCTTCGCGGTCCGGGCGACATAGAAGGAACCATGCAAAGCGGCTTCCCCTTTGACCTGAAAATATCCCACATTGGCAGGGATAGCAAAATATTGGAATATGCCCGGGAGAAAGTAACGAAAATACTAGACGACGATCCCCTGCTTGAAGAAACTAAAAATTCCCTTCTTGTAAAAAGACTTAAAGAGTTAACAAAAAAAGAACACGATTGGAGCAAGATAAGCTGAAAAAACACTATGTATAATCCAAACTATTATATCAGGTCATATCAGCTTAAGTCAAGATTATTTGTATTCAATATAAATAAAAATTGTTTATATGATTGCAAAATATGACAAAACGCAATTTTTAATTACCAAACATAGATAATTTTGTACCTTCTTAATTTCAAACAGACGGCAAATTAAACAGTATGTCTTCACAGGCATCAATTAAGCACAAAGGGACAGTCAGGGAAGTGTCGGGTTCCCAGGTCAGGGTCAAAATAGACCCTAAGACTGCCTGCGGTTCATGCCAGGCAAAGTCCTCATGTTCCCTTGCTGAAATGGAGGAGAAAATAATTGATGTAAAAGAGACGAAAGAGAAATTTTCAGTCGGTGAGGAAGTGGAAGTAACTCTCAGTCAGACTCTGGGTTTTAAAGCTCTTTTTTACGGTTATATTTTGCCCTTTATTGTGGTAGTTACAGTGCTTATAACACTGATTGCAGTAACAGGCAATGAAGCTCTTTCGGGAATAACTGCCCTGCTGTTTCTTGTGCCGTATTACGCAACTTTACATTTTTTCCGTGACAAATTGAAAAAAGAATTTTCATTTACTATAAATAAACCGGTAAATAATTAAGCAATGAGCGATGTTGTTGTATATTCTATTGTTTCTCTAAGTGTGTTAGGTACACTTGCAGCCATAATCCTCTACATAATCGCCCAAAAATTCAAGGTTTATGAGGATCCCCGCATAGATAAAGTCCAGGAAGCCCTTCCGGGGGCAAATTGTGGCGGTTGCGGAATGCCGGGCTGCAGGCCTTTTGCCGAAGAGCTTGTAAAAGCAGACGATATATCCGAGCTGAACTGCCCTGTTGCTGATAATGAAGCTATGGGGGAAATTGCAAAGATACTGGGGAAGGAGCTAGGAGAAAAAACACCTTTGGTTGCCGTAGTAAAGTGCAACGGGAGTCCGGAACACAGACCAAAAACCAGTCATTACGAAGGGGCTTCCGAATGCCGCATTGCAACCGAGCTTTACAGGGGAGAATCAGACTGTCCGTATGGCTGTCTCGGACTTGGAGAGTGTGAGAGAGCATGCAAATTCGACGCGATCCATATTAACAAAGAAACGGGACTGCCGGTTGTGACAGATGAAAAATGCACTGCCTGCAATGCTTGTGTTGTTGCATGCCCGAGGGATATCATAGAACTGCGCAAAAAGAACAAAAAAGACCGCAAAGTATATGTTTCATGCATTAATGAAGATAAAGGCGGAATAGCCCGCAAAAGTTGCAAGGTGGCATGTATAGGGTGCGGAAAATGTGTTGAGGTATGCCAGTTCGATGCTATCACCCTTGAAAACAACCTTGCATATATCGATTCTTACAAATGCACGCTGTGCCGGAAATGCCCTCCGGTATGTCCGACAAACGCTATATTGGAAGAAAACTTCCCGCCGCGTAAGGAAAAGAAGAAGGCCGGAGATTCAGCGGCAAACAAGAGCTGACAATGAAGAAAAAATTAAACTTTCTGAAAAACAAAAAGTAGGAGGTTAAAAGTGTTAAAAACATTTCCAAAAGGAGGCGTTCACCCGGCGGAGAACAAAGTTACCGCCAGCAAGCCTATAGAGACTCTTCCCGTGCCCAAGACCGTTAGCATTCCTGTTGCTCAACATCTTGGTGCACCTTCAACTCCCGAGGTAAAAAAAGGAGATACGGTAAAAGCCGGTCAGCTTATAGCCAAAAGCAGCGCTTTTGTATCGACCAACATACATTCATCGGTCTCTGGGAAAGTGCTGAAGGTAGATAAAGTAACCGATACTTCCGGCTACAGGCAAACCGCAGTTGTAATCCAGGTTGAAGGTGATGAATGGGACGAAAGCATAGACACCGGGAAGGAACTTAAAAAAGATACAGGTCTTACCGGGGAAGAGATAAGAAACAAAACCCTTGAAGCAGGAATTGTGGGACTTGGCGGAGCCACGTTCCCCTCCCACATCAAATTGTCCGTTCCCAAAGGCAAAAAGGCGGAAGTTCTAATAATAAACGGCGCTGAATGCGAGCCATATCTGACGGCTGACCACCGGCTTATGCTTGAAAAAGGAGAAGAGCTGATGGTGGGAATCAGGCTGCTTATGAAAGCTCTAGATGTGGAAAAGGCGATGATAGGCATAGAAAATAACAAGCCTGATGCCATTGAACATCTCTCCTCTCTCGCCGGTAAATACAAAGGTGTTTCTGTGCACCCCCTGAAGGTGATGTACCCGCAGGGCGCCGAAAAACAACTTATAAAAGCATTGATAAACAGGGAAGTGCCTTCCGGCGGACTGCCAATCGATGTCGGCACCGTTGTGCATAACGTGGGAACGGCCGTAGCTGTCTACGAAGCGGTACAAAAAAACAAGCCCCTCATTGAACGGGTTGTTACCGTTAGCGGCGAATCATTGAAAAATCCGGGCAATTTTATGGTGCGTATAGGTACTCCTGTCTCAGAGCTTATTGAGGCGGCAGGCGGACTGCCCGATGACACAGGCAAGATTATAAGCGGCGGCCCCATGATGGGAAAAGCGCTCAATTCACTTGAAGTACCTATAGCAAAAGGTACATCGGGCATACTTGTCTTTCCCGAAAACAAGGCAAAAAGGGACAAACCGCAAAATTGTATTCGCTGTGCGAAGTGTGTCAGCATTTGCCCGATGGGACTCGAGCCTTACCTTCTAAGATCAGCAAGCGAGAGGGAAATGTGGGAAATGGTTGAGAACGAGAGGGTGATGGACTGTATGGAGTGCGGCTCATGCAGCTATATATGTCCTTCCCGCCTACCCCTGCTTGATTACATCCGGCTTGGAAAATCAACCGTAAGTAAAATCATCAGATCAAGAAAACAATAAATAATGAGCAAACTACTAACAGTATCTCCGTCACCCCACACATTCGGAGGTGACAATGTAAAAAAGCTAATGTACGGGGTGATCCTTGCACTCCTCCCTGCCCTGGCAGTATCGGTTTATTTTTTCGGAATCGGAGCACTTGTAGTAACTGCCGTATCTATCATCTCGTGTATAGGGTTCGAATACCTTATACAGAAATTCCTGATGAAAACCGAACCAACAATATCCGATGGATCCGCGGCGGTAACCGGACTGCTTCTGGCCTTTAACCTGCCGTCCAACCTGCCTGTGTGGATTATTATTATAGGTGCACTTGTATCTATTGGTGTCGGGAAGATGTCGTTCGGGGGACTCGGCAATAACCCTTTCAATCCTGCACTCGTGGGAAGGGTTTTTATGCTTATTTCATTTCCGGTTCAAATGACAAGCTGGCCTGAGCCGGTAGCAGCAAGAACACAGTATACCGACGCGGTTACCGGAGCAACCCCGCTTGATGTAATGAAAGAAGGAATCGCTGACGGAGTACCCGTTTCGCAACTTATGGGTGAAGTTCCGGGTTATCTCGATCTTTTCATTGGACGAATGGGCGGTTGTATTGGTGAGATTTCTGCTGCAGCTCTAATACTGGGGGGAATTTACCTGCTTGTACGCAAAATAATTTCATGGCATATTCCCGTTTCAATTATTGCCACAATAGCAGTGTTTACCGGCATATTGTGGGGCGCTAACCCAGAAGCGAACGCCGATCCTGTATTCCATATTCTTACAGGAGGAATTTTGCTTGGTGCTATTTTCATGGCAACCGACTATGCTACCTCCCCAATGACCGCAAAAGGGATGTGGATATACGGAGTCGGAATAGGCATTATTACAGTAACTATAAGGGTATGGGGTGCCTACCCCGAGGGAATGTCCTTTGCTATACTGATAATGAATGCGTTTGTGCCTGTTATTAACAAGTATGTCAAACCAAAGAGATTTGGAGAGGAGATAAAAAATGGCTAAGAAAGAATCAAACTTCAAAAACATGGTGCTCACACTTTTTATTGTGACCCTTGTTGCATCCACCTCACTTGCAGTTGTTTATGAGGTGACAAAAGAGCCGATAAGACTCGCGGCAATCGAGAGAAAAAACAATGCAATCAGAGAGGTGGTGCCTGATTTCGACAACCAGCCCAATGAGGAAGAGTATACCGTAGAGGTAAACGGTGAGGAGCTAGTTTTTTATCCTGCAAAGATGGGCGACGAGCTGGTGGGAGTTGCAATTGAAACATTCACCCGCCAAGGTTACAGCGGAACAATAGAGCTGATGGTGGGGCTGCTGCCCGACGGCACAATCCACGGAATTGAAGTACTAAGGCATGCGGAGACACCCGGACTGGGTGACAAGATAGAAACCGACAAATCGGATTTTTACAAGCAGTTTGTGGGACGAAACCCGGCCGACTTCAATATGAAGGTCAGACAAGACAACGGTGATATTGACGCGATAACAGCTTCTACAATCACTTCAAGAGCTTACTGCGAAGCGGTACAGTTAGCATACGATGTTTTCATTGAAAAAAAAGATAAAAAATGAACCAGGCAAGAAACTTCACAAAAGGATTCGTACGCGATAACCCTGTGTTTACAATGATGCTGGGATTATGTCCCGCCCTCGGCACCACCACTTCCGCCTTTAACGGTTTTGGTATGGGTATGGCAACACTTTTCGTCGTACTAATGTCAAATATAGTTGTAGCAATCTTCAAGGATTTTATTCCCAACAAAGTGCGTATTCCTTCATATATAGTAATAATCGCATCCTTTGTTACCATAACAGACCTAGTGATGGAGGCTTTTATGGGAGCGCTGCATGCCGAACTGGGGCTTTTCATTCCCCTCATTGTTGTTAACTGCTTTGTTCTGGGACGCGCAGAAGCCTTTGCCTCCAAAAACACTCTGTTTTCTTCGATAGTAGATGGTATCGGGATGGGGCTCGCCTTTACAATGGCCCTTACAATGCTGGGAGCAGCAAGGGAGCTGCTGGGAGCAAATGCCTTATTTGGAGTGGAACTGGTTGAAGGTGACGGAATGCTTGTTTTTGTTCTTGCACCCGGCGCATTTATTGCTCTTGGATATCTGATCGCATTAATGAACAAATTGAAAAAAGATTAATTATAAAAGACTATGGAATACATTGTTATAATTATAGGAGCCGTACTTGTCAACAATATTGTACTTGCCCAGTTCCTGGGACTTTGTCCGCTGTTCGGTGTTTCAAGCAAGATATCTACAGCAGCCGGTATGGGCGGAGCCGTGCTGTTCGTTATGACAGTTGCATCGATAGTAACTTACCTTCTTTCCACATTCCTGCTTGAGCCTTTTAACATCATGTACCTGCAGACCATTACATATATCCTGGTAATATCATCGCTTGTGCAAATGGTGGAGATAGTACTAAAAAAGGTTAGTCCCCCATTGTACCAGGCACTCGGGATTTTCCTGCCGCTTATGACAACCAACTGTGCCATCCTGGGAGTTGCAATACTGGTGTTTCAACAGGATCTTACACTGCTGCAGGGTGTGGTTTTTGCAATATCACACTCTATAGGTTTTACACTGGCAATCGTTCTTCTGGCAGGCATCCGCGAACATATGGATTTGGTGAATATACCTAAAGGAATGAAAGGTAACCCTATTATTATGGTGACGGCCGGTCTGCTTGCACTTGCTTTTATGGGTTTTGCAGGGATAGTTTAATTTTTTCGTTCTCAACAAGCATTGCCGACTATAAATACATACTTGCTGATTTTACTTTAAATTGACAGGCAGGGGAAGGCAGGCGAAATAAAGTTGCAATTCAGGCTGCATTTAACTAACTTGTAAAAGTTTGCAAATAATAGACTTATTGTAACCAAAATTCTCCTTCATGATTAAAATAATTAATCTCCTGTTTTTCGCTTTAATGGTAGTTGTAAACTACCTGGCAAACGCCCTGCCGATAAACAACAAAACCACCGGAGAATTATCGGCCCAGTATGAAAACCTTTTTGTTCCCGCCGGTATTACATTCTCAATATGGGGAGTAATATACCTTCTGCTTTTGATCTTCTGTATAATCCAGTTCAGGGAAGAAAACAGGGAGGCTGTCGGCTCGATTGGTATAACCTTTGCCATAACCTGCCTTTTAAACGCCGCATGGATATTTGCCTGGCATTATGAACAGCTGCCCCTTTCACTTTTGATAATGCTTGGTTTGCTGGCAGGACTTATTTTCATAAACCACACTTTGCGTGAAATACCTCCAGGCTGGATCAAAGCGGCGTTCGGTATTTACCTGGGCTGGATATGTATTGCCACAATAGCAAATGTTACCGCCCTGCTTGTAAGCATCAACTGGGGAGGATGGGGTATATCCGGACAGGTGTGGACTATAATAATGATAGCTGCAGGCACAATTATTATTGCCGCCACAGTTTACAGACTTGATAACCCTTTTACCGGACTGGCAGCAATATGGGCATTTACAGGCATAATAATCAAAAGGCAGCAAGATTATATCTCAATAGTTATTGCAGCAGCAATTGCCATAGCACTTACGGCTGTGGTGACGGGATTAATGTTTTACCGCAAACTCACCCCTGCCTGAGTTAATTAAATTTTACACAAATGCATCGCAAAGACCTGTTTTTCAGCATTGCAGTAATAATCTTCTTTTTGCCCTTTTTTCTATGGAACCCACTGCTTGAAGCATACAAAGAATTCAACCTTAACTACGGGATGGTAACCAGTTTTTTAAAGTTTGCTGTTTTGGCAACACTTGGAGAGGTGATCGGTTTACGCATTAAAACCGGCAATTACAACAAGAGGGGGTTCGGCATTCTGCCCCGGGCAATTGTATGGGGTATTATCGGTCTGACCATACAGATGGCCTTCATAATTTTTTCAACCGGTACACCGATGTTCCTTGAATACCTCGGCGTGGAAGGAAGCACAGGTATGCTAGAGGAGTCTGGTTTGTCAGCGGCCAAAATACTGGTAGCTTTCTCCATCAGCCTTACGATGAACATCATCTATGCACCGGTTATGATGACAACTCACAAAATAACTGACACACATATAGAGAATAATGGGGGGACGCTAAGGGGACTTTTCAGGCCCTTAAAGATGGGAGAGATCATGGCGGGCATAAACTGGAAAGTGCAGTGGGGTTTTGTTTTTAAAAAAACCATCCCCATCTTTTGGATCCCCGCCCATACAATAACATTTTTACTTCCTCCGCAACACCGTGTGCTATTTGCAGCTCTTTTGAGCGTAATGCTGGGGGTGTTCCTTGCAGTGGCGGCAATTCTTGGCAAAATTAAGTAAAAAGAGGCTGCATCTTTATAAACAGCCCCCTTTTGTCAATTTGCCGGCAATGTTACTTTTTCAGAATTTTCTTCAGTACCGTCTCCTCCTCCAGCTTTTTGGTGCAAAAGAACCAGTCTTTGCAATCCAGCTCCTCTTCCTTGCCCTCCATTCTGTTTTCAGCAGCACCGCAGGAAGATGCAGGAGGATACAGTGATCATTATAAGCACTGAAAGAGAGGGTTGTGAGGATAAATACAGCTAATTGGAAGAAAAAATTAAAAATAATATTCAAAACATTAAACAAAATTGTTGACACGTAAAATAATTTTTCTTAACTTAATTTTAAAAAACCAAAAACACCCTATTATTTATGTTATTACCTCAAAAATATACAGCTTTAATATGAAAAAATTATATAACCACAGTTTTTCTTTACATACATTTCTATGGGTAATATTTTTTCTGATTCTAATTTCATGCGGGCAAAAACTCTCTCCTGAGGAGGAAATGATTAGAGATGTCCTGAATAAAACGGTCAATATAAATCTTTTTGACAGCATCAGGAAGGAAGGTGAAGTATTTCATTTTACAGAATTCCGGGAAAAATACGATTACATTTCCCTTGTTTACCTTGAAGATGGTTGCAGTCCTTGTTATCCGAGATTTGTTGACTGGCACGGGAAAATAAATTCGTTTCTTAAATATGAAGGCTATACTGTATTATTTGTTATCCGGGCAAACAACTACGTAAGGTTTCTTGAATTTGCATCCGAATATGGTGATGTTGAAGACCATCTTTATTTAGTAGTTGATCGGCACAATCGTTTTCTTGATAACAACAGGGATATCCCCCGTTCAATTTTAGACCGCTCTATCTTGATTGACAAAAAAAACAAGATCAAGCTAATTGGGCCTCCTTTGCAACTCCTGAAATGGGGGAACTTTTCCACAGAATTGTTGCCGGAACTGATTTGATTTCAGTTGGGACTTCTGAAGGCCCTATTATTGAATTTGACAGGGAGATTCAAGATTTTGGTGAAATCCCGGTTGAAAACATTTCCGGACCAAGGGAGATAGAATTTGTTGTGTACAATAAAGGACCAAAGCCATTGGTGATGACAAATGTTGAATCATGTTGTGGTACAAGAATTAAGAGTTATACAAGAGCACCAATTCATCCCGGTGATTCCGGCTATGTGAGGGTAACCTCAAGGTTGCAAGCCCGCCAACAGGTAATAAATCATACGGTTACCGTGTACTCGAATGATCAAAACAGGGGAAGATTAGATCTGCAAATTAGGGGTATAGTTAATTAACTGCTAAAGTTATTTGAATTACAGAATGTTACATGAATAATATAAAAAATGCCTAACCACAAGGGAAAAAAAAGGAAGAGGAAGCAGCAGTGCATCGCTTGGCAGATACTTCCTCTTCCGGCCTCCCTTTATAAAAATAAAGGAGGTAGATATGCCGGGAGACAAATAAGTTAGAGCAGGTACGCCCTGTTCAAGAAAAAGGATCTATCTATTCAAATTATGATAGAATATTATTTCTGCAAAAAATGTTTAATATCCATCATTTTACTTACCCAAATGATGATTGTCAGCAAAAGAACTTTTATTTAACCTATAAAATTAATGAAAATGAAGAAAAAAAAAATTATAGGCATATCCTCATGTTTATTTATGGCAATTACAATGTTTAGCGTACAGTTGCTACAGAATAACGAGGATATAGATTTCTCTATTCAAGATATTGCGGTTATGGCTCAAGCTGAAGATGATTATATCGAAGGTCCTTGGGGCACAAATTGGAAACATTATACCTTAAGATGTACTTACAGTAGAACAATTGGTTTTAATTACATCCTGGTTTTTGAGCAGAGTTCTGAGTACTCAGTAAATAAAAGAGTTTGCGGCTATGGCTTAGGCACATGCTTGCCGGCTGCAGGATGTTAATCTATTAAGGGTTATCAACATGTTGGCCATTACACCATTAAGGTCAACATGTTGATTCCTGTAAATATTTTTAAAAAAGTAGAATATTTAACAACAATTATAGACATTTGATAAATAGATTATTATGAAACTAATAATTATTGTCTCAGCTTTACTTCTCATTGCTGGCTGTAATGGTATATGGGAAAAGGGTTCTGCCTTTGAAGATGTTAATACATCAGAGTTTGTCAGAGAATTAAAAAGTGTAGAAAAAATAAATTACGAACCTGTCAGAATAACTGTTGATAATCTTAATGAGGGAAAAGAACTGTTGCTCTCGGAGGTTATTGATTCAGTATGGTACATCAAACTGGACAATTCCACAAGCGCTTTGCTGGGTGATATTGACAGAATTGCTTTTACTGACTCACACATATTTATATTGGACAGGTATAAAACAAAATCTATAAAGAAATTTGACCTGGAAGGGAATTATATCACTGATATCGGAAGCCAGGGCAGAGGACCGGGGGAGTTTATCGAGCCTACCGATTTTGTCTGTATTGACAATAAGATAATAGTTTATGATCAATTTACTCACAGATTGCTTCATTTTAATATTGATGGTACTTTAATTGACGTGCAAAGAGTACCGTTTAGCTTTAACACCTTTTTTGCATTTAATGAAAACGAGTTTGTATTTCAGTGCTTTGACAGTGATAATGTGCATTTCCCAGAAATATTAGGCTACTCGTTGATTTGGTCTGATTCAACCTTCAATATAAAATACCGCGGAATATTTACACCACATGAAAAATATATTCCAAGGCTAAACAGGGGATTGGTTCACTCCAACGACGAATTATTATTTGTCAAGCCTTATAGTGACACCCTTTATCAGGTAAAACAAAACGGCATATTTATTCCTAAGTATTTTATAGATTTTAAACAGTATACAATGCCGGAAAATGAAAAAAAGAGCTTAAACAACCAAAGCAATTTTGCCTATTTAAGTGACTGTTTTCTGACTGACAATTTTTTCTATTTTAATTTATCATATAAAAACAGAGTATTTCATTTTTTTCATTCAGAAAATGATGATAAGTTAAGTTACTTCCATGTACAGCTAAATGATGTGTCTCCTCTCCTGAGATTTTTAAACATCATCTCTGGCAAAAAAGAAAACATTTTGATTGGATACAACTATTCACACACAATCTATGAAATCTATAAAAAGATAGAAGAGGCCAATCATTTGGAATTGCTTGATAAATACCGGGATTTTAAGGACGTTAAATTCAATGACAATCTGGTCCTGACATTTTACAAATTAAAGTAAACCTCGGGCAAACAGGGAGGGTAAACTGATTACCGGTTTACATCAAAACACCAGAAATAACTCCGTGTTAAACTGGTTGCCGGTTTACATCACAATCGCATAAATTACTCCCAATACTCCCGTTATAGCGAGAGCATAAACAACCCTTGCTGGCATAATGCCATTATTTTCGGCAGTTTTACCAAAAATTCCGAAAACAAGGGGATGAACAAGAAATGGCATTGCAAAGACAAATGCAATAAGTCCCGCAGCCTGCTCACCAAACATTCCCCCCTGAATAGCGGCAAAAAGGCCGAAATGAGAAATAGCGGATGAATTGGCCATTACAGAATCATTCAAGGGCATTCCCCCCAGGTTTAAAATGAAGAGTCCGCCAAAAACTGCCACCAATTGCCATCCAAGTGAAAATATCATCAACCCCCTGATCTCCCTGGCCTCTTCATTATTTGCCCGCCTTAAAACCTTGAGTGCCAAAAAAGTTAATATCACACCGGCTGAGACTACCGCAATGGTATGAGGAATAAGCAGTTTATCTGCAGTAGCACTGGCGGCCAGTATTGAAAATACGAATATGTGGCCTATAAAAGGGATGTTGATCATTATGGGGGCCCTGAATTGCGCTTCGGGACCGAGATCCCCTGCGGTACAGGCACCGGTTAAACCTGAGTGAGACAACGAACCGGCCATTCCCGGTGCAAGATTACGCATATGATTGGCCTTGCCTGCCAGGATCAGTATTGCCAGTCCACCGAACATCCACAACAACTGTCCGAAAAATCCGAATGCCAAAACAGAATTCATTCCGGTAAGTGCAAAAGCCTCCCCGATCCTTGATCCGCCCACCATAAAGTTGGCAGCCAGGACGACAGGTATACCGGCAAAAAGCAAAGACCTAATGGTGGGACCGTATTTCCAGCGCGAAAAGATCATACCCATGCTAACGGCCAGAACCATAACAAAAAATATTTCGGGCAGGGCAATATAGGATTTAATCCACTCGGCCACAAGCCATGATAAAAGTAAAACGCCCAATATCATTGCCGTCTCAAGGATACCCTTGCGTATATAGACAGGTTTATTGGTGATCTTGGCACGGTAGTCAATCAATATAATAGAACCCACCAGACCCAGATATCCGAGCAAAGGGTAAAATTCATCCAGAGGCTCGTTGTTGCTGTAACCGATAATGACACGCTTCATTGATTCTATTCCCACAAGCACAAAAAAGGAGCGTATCAGGAACATGAACTGCGTAAACTTGGTGCCAAGAAACATTTCCTCATCTGAGGGCACAACTATATCCTCCTTATCAATTTCCTGTTTTGCAAAAAGTTTCCTGATCTCTTGTCCCCCGACAAAAAAAGAGGCACTCAGTGCCGTTATTGTCATCTTGCTTGTAAAATCAATTATGGGGAATTCGCTCAAGCCCGGAGTTCCCAGCCCACTGGTCTGCAAAACATATCCCATTATCAACCCGAAAACCACAATTATAAGTATTGGCGAATAGCGGGTGCCTGCCACAAAAGTACGGGAGACAAGCACCATGGTAATAACAAGCAAAAAAGTAAGCCATAACTGGTTCAGGATATGGGCGTTTGCCATCTGTTCTGATAAGTGCTCCATTGAATTACATTTTTGATTTTTTGAAAAACCTTCCTTTCCGCTCTTCATACCGGTTTTTACAGAATAAATATGGTGTTTTAAGACCCTTATTACCGGTTAAGAATTAGCAAAAATAATTTTTTTTTGTTTAATTCATCCTCAGGGATAAATTTTTCTCAAGCAGTAAAAGGTATTAACCTGTTTTATATCTTAAGTGGAATTACGGGGCCGGTTCCCGTGCCATAATCCGGCCCTTTATGCACGGGAGTTAAAGCGGGTTCTATTGCAATTTTTTACATCCAGCTTCAGTCAAAAGCAGTCTGAGACAGCTACCGGGGGTCAGGTGTTAATGGTGATAATTTCATTTATATTGGTGGTATAACGGGGAGAAAGCCTCTCCTGCTTCATTTTCCATATCCGGTTCGGGTCCTGCACCGCCAGTTTAACTTTTTGTTGTCCGAATGATGCGTTTATCCTGTCAACGGTCCGCATAAGCGGTATATGCCTGGGATCTCTGTTTGTAAATATATTGAGCTGTACATTTTTTTCCGGGCAAAGATCCATTGCAATCACACCGGCCTTCTTGTAGTAGCAACCGGACTTAAAAATATTTCCAAGTGCGCAAACGGCAAACTTAACAAGCTCAATAGATGAATTTGTGGGAAAAGGTAGTTTAACCACAACGCTTTTGCCGTATTGAGGCAGGTCCGGGCGATGCCTGTTACCGTGGACAAAAACCATAAGGGTATTGCAGCATGACCCCTCCACCCTGAGTTTTTCGGCACAGGATGAGGCAAATGCCGCAACACGCTCCTTAAGCTCCTCATACCGGGTATAGTGCTTTTCAAAGGTGCGGGTGGTTGCTATGCTTTTGCGCGGTTGCACCTCGTTCAGATCAAGTCTCGGCACTCCCTGCAGATCATGTTTAAGGCGGAGCCCAACAACCGACATAAGGCTCTTCACCCGATTGTCTTCCATCTTTGTAAAATCAAAAGCCCTGTTTATGTTCATTGATTTAAGCCTTGCGGCATAGCGGGAGCCTATTCCCCAGACATCCTCAACAGGAAGCCATTTAAGGGCTTTAACACGTTTCTCCTCCGTATCGATCAGGTAAACATTTTTTGTCCGGTGAGGAAATTTCTTGGCTATACGGTTGGCAACCTTGGCCAGCGCCTTTGTGGGAGCGATCCCCACACTTATAGGTATGCCCGTCCACCGCCCCACCTTTCTGTGCATTTCCCAACCCATGGACTGCAAGTCAAAATTACCAAAACCCTTCAGTTTCAGAAAAGCCTCATCTATGCTGTAGATCTCCATTTCAGGTGTGAACCCGTCAAGTATGCTCATGACCCTGTTGCTCATATCCCCATAAAGAGGAAAGTTGGCCGAAAATATACGCACATTGTGCCGCCGGAAAAGCTTTTCATATTTAAAAGCCGGGGCTCCCATAGGGATCCCTGCAGACTTCGCCTCATTGCTGCGGGCAATTACACAGCCGTCGTTGTTGGAGAGCACCACAACCGGCTTGCCCATGAGGCCGGGATCAAAAACCCTTTCACAGGAAACGTAAAAATTATTGCAGTCGATCAGTGCAAACATTTAAAAGGATTTTATAACATGCGTTACAACACCCCATATCAACAGCTCATTTTCGGAAGTGACCCTTATAGGCTCATAATTATCATTGGCCGGCATAAGCCAGCAAACATCCTTTTCCAGTCTGATCTTTTTAACTGTAAACTCCCCGTCAATATAACAAACAGCTATTTTGCCGTCAGCCGGCTCAACACTTCTGTCGATCACCAGCAGGTCCCCGTCATCAATACCCTCGTCCTTCATGGAATACCCCTTAACACGCCCGTAAAAAGTTGCCGAAGGGTGTTTTACAAGGTGCCTGTTAAGATCGATCGAAAGATCTATAAAATCAAGCGCGGGAGAAGGGAATCCTGCACTGATGCCGCCCGGTATGAGAGGGCGTTCCATTTCGGTTTGCGTTTCGGCAGAATAAATATCAAGTGTTGCCGACGTATGTAGTTTCATTGCGGCCATACTTATACTTTTAATATGAACAAATTAACAAAATCGTGAATAGAGAAAGAGGCTTCTCCACAAAGTTAATGAAAATATTGCCACGTAGCTTTCAATTTTGTATTTTGGCTATGATCGTAAAAAATTATGGGTTTCAAAAAACTATTAATTATGAAAACAACATTCGGACCTCAAAAGATTATGTTCCCTTGTCCTGCTGCTCTGGTGGTAACAGGCAATATGGACAAGGCCAATATTGCAACCATAGCATGGGTAAGCCTTCTTACCAGCTCCCCGCCCACCCTGGGTGTTTCGATAGGCCAAAAGGGTTTCACTAGCAACGAGATAAAAAAGAACGGTCACTTCACGGTCAACATACCTACGGTTGAGATCATGAAGGAGGCTGATTTTTGTGGTATAACCTCAGGCAGGGATATTGACAAGTTCACTGAAACAGGCCTTACTAAAATGTCTTCAAATATAGTAGACTCGCCCATTATAAAAGAATGCCCCCTGAATCTTGAGTGCACACTTGAGCAATCAAACGTTTTCGGGCAAACCAACCATTTTGCAGGCAGGATCGTGGAAACTCACATTGACACCGGAAAGTTGAAAGATACAGGCGATTATACCTCTTTTGACACCGAAGCCATGAATCCCCTCATTTACATAGGAGGGGCAAGGGAGTACCGAAAAATAGGAGAAAAAACCGGAGACGCATACAGTATCGGAAAAAGTCTTAAAAAGTAACGCCCCGGTAAATATGGCGGCATCAGAAAATAAATTTTAAGGGGGCAAAAACTTCACGGTGAGCTCCCTTATTATTTTTCCTCAGCAACTATCTTTCCCTCGGAAGCAAATACTGACCCTGGCTTTGTTCGCAAATTAAAATCCATATTCATCGATTCGGCATAAGCCCCGCAAGAGAGTATGTGCACCAGGTCGCCCCTTGAGGTGCGCGGAAGCAGAACATCCCGTGCGAAAACATCACTGGATTCGCAAACAGGTCCAACCACATCATACCTTTCCAAAGAAGCCGAAGAGCTAACATTGACAATTCTGTGCATGGCACCATATAGAGCCGGCCTTATCAGCTCGGTCATTCCGGCATCTATTATGACAAATTTTTTGCCCACACCCTGTTTTGTGTAAAGAACCCTGGTTACGATCCTTCCGCACTGGCCAACCAGGCTTCGTCCGAGCTCAAAGTGGACACTGGTTCGGGAGGGAAGGTCAAGGTTATCGGCAAACAAAGCAAAAAAAGATTTGAAATCGGGAATAGGGTTGTTTTCAGGTTCACAGTAGTCTATACCTAAACCTCCTCCCAGGTTCAACATATCCCCCCCATAACCGGGAATATCAAACTCTCTCCATATTTGGTTCACCTTCTTGCAGAGGTTCCGGTAAGGCTCAAGGGAAATTATCTGGGAGCCAATATGAAAATGAAGTCCTGCAAAATCAAGACCGGGAGAATTTTTGCAATAATCAAGAGCATTTTTCAAATGTGGTAATCCAACACCAAATTTATTCTCGTCCTTTCCGGTAGTTATATAGCTGTGAGTATTCGCTTCAAGTGCCGGGTTTACCCTCAGTGCCACACTCACCCGTCTGTTTACTTCCCTTGCTTTTTCGGCTACAACCTCAAGCTCTTCAAGTGACTCACAATTAAGGCAAAAAATTTCATTCTCTATTGCCAGCTTTATCTCTTCGTCGGTTTTGCCCACTCCTGCAAATACGATACCTTCAGGATGGTACTTCCAATCAAGCACCCGTCGTATCTCATTACCGCTTACGCAATCGGCTCCAAATCCATAATCCTTTATTTTACCGGCTATAACATCATTGTTGTTGGCTTTCACTGCATAATGAAGCCTGTATCCGTATTTTCGGGCTTCACCGGCGGCAAGGGCAAGCGTTCTACTAAGAATATCAAGATCATAAAAGTAGACCGGAGTTTTAATACCTGAAAAATCTATCATAAATGCCGGATTTTAAAAAGTAACCTGTTTAGCGAACACAAAATTTCTTCTACTTCTTTTTCTGGCACAACAATGGTAATGTTATTCCTGCTTCCCCCGAAAGATACCATTTTTACACTGAACGATCTAAGGGAGTCCAGAATTTTAACCGCATACCCCTTGTGTTTTTCAAGTATGTCGCCAACTACACACACAATGGCAAGGTTCCTTTCGATCTTCACTTCACCGAGACTTTCCAGTTTGGATTTAATTGTTTCAAGCCACTTTTCATTATCAATAGTTACACTAACCGATACCTCTGAAGTGGTAACCACATCAACCGGTGTTTTGCATTTTTCAAATATCGCAAATATCCTGCTTAAAAACCCGTAAGTGTTCAGCATTCGTCCCGAAGCAACCCTTATTGCGGTGACCCCCCTTTTAGCTGAAACGCCCTTCACCCCTCCGTCCACAGATTCACGGCACAGTAGCGTTCCGGGTGCACGTGGACTGGAGGTTTTTTTTATATGAACCGGAATATTATATTTTTTTGCCGGCCAGACAGATGCAGGATGAAGTATCTTTGCACCGAAATATGCAAGCTCTGAAGCCTCCTGAAATGAAAGTTTGCGTATGGGATATGTTCTGTAAACTATGCCGGGATCATTGTTCCTTATTCCGTCAATATCAGTCCATATCTCAATTTTTTGGGCAGAAAGCGCAGCACCGGCTATAGTAGCGGTATAATCGCTCCCGCCTCTTCCAAGATTGGAAGGATTGCCGTTATGATCAAGACATATGAACCCCTGAGTCAGATACCTTCCTGAAAGAGGGAAGCCGGTCATCCCAAACAAGCGCGATCTCACATCACTGATTACAGGCTCACCATCAGCTCCCGCATAAAGGAAATCAAAAGCATTCAGCAATTTTACCGGTACTTGCTGTGAGTTAAGAAAAAAAGCTAAAATCTCCGATGTAATGAACTCCCCCTGGGCAATAATAAAATTTTTATCAATTGATGTAAACTCCTTTTTTAAACAATCATAAACTGCATCAATGCGATCCTGGACAATTCTGAGAGCAGTTTCAACCACTCCCGGATCAAACAAGCCACTGCATATTTTTTCGAAATGCTCTCTTGTCTGCAGGCAAATTAAACGGGCCTTCTCCCTATCATCATTCTCAAAAGCTATAGCAATATCCGCAAGCATATCGGTAACACCACCCACAGCAGAGCAAACCACAAAGCATGAATCATTTTGCTCTATCAGGGATGCCGCTTTTTTTATCATTTCAGCATTACCCAGGGAAGTGCCGCCGAATTTCATTACCATCATATCAACTTTTTAGTGCAAAAAAAATTAATTTAAAATAGAGCAATAATATTTTTTTAATATTTTTACATTTTCACAACAAATTGTTAAAAATTTAACAATTTGAATTATCATTGGAAAATGACTGTTACCGAAGTAGTTGACAAGCTAATATCCCGTTCGCCATTTTTGGAAGAGGCAATTCACGACAACATTGTAAATGTTTCCTCCCTTGCGCGCAAATTAAAGCCCGAGGCAGAAAAAATCCTTAATAAACAGGTCAATACAAGTGCAATTGTCATGGCTATAAACAGGAGGCCTGCCGGCAGATATATAAAATTAAGCCATCAGATCGGGAAAATTTTGAAAAACCTGGGTGACATAACAGTTCGTTCCGGCTTAAGCGGACACAGTTTTGAAAATTCCCCCACCCTTGTCACATGTCAGCGCAACCTTATGGATGAGGCGGGTAAAAGGAAAAATACTTTTTTTGCCTTTTCGCAAGGTGTAACCGAAACAACATTAGTTATAAGCAACACACTCGATCATAAAACCAAGAGACTGTTTAAAGGGGAAAGAAAACTTTCATACAACCCCGGCCTTGGTTCTGTCACAATTCAACTTCCGGGAGAAAACACAAAAATTTCAGGCATTTATTATTTTATACTCAAAAACCTTGCATGGGAAGGAATAAACATAAGAGAAATTATTTCGGCAACAAATGAGCTAAATATAGTGGTTGATGAAACAGACACGGAAAAGGCTTTCCCTGTAATACTTAACCTGAAAAGACCCCCAAGGTGAAAATCCTCTAATAACCATCATGCCGGGCGAAGCCTGCAGCAGACAACCTCAGCCACTTTTTACAGGGACAAATAATACAGACAAACAATGGATAAAAACTTTTACCAGACATCAGCTGATTGATACTGATGCGCAAAACAGGTTGTACGCATGCGTACAGCCCCTGTAATGTAAGCGAACATAATATACCTTTCACAGGATTGCAACCAAAATTGATACAAAGCTCATTATTAAAGCTTTGCATTTTTTGGTTCAATGTTTGATCTTCAGGTTAATAAACGAAAAGGCAGGAATCCGGGATTCCATCCGATTATTAAATATAAAATTATTGACAGAAATGTTTAAAAATTACATTACAATTGCATGCCGCAATCTTTTGAGAAAAAAAGGATATTCACTGATCAACATTTCAGGTTTGACAATAGGCATTGCAAGCTGTATCCTCATTGTGCTTTTCGTATCCAGCGAACTCAGCTATGACCGCTACCATGAAAAATCGGACCGGATTTACCGTGTCGGAATCGAAGCGCTTTTTGGCGACAATCATATTTTTTCAGCCGTCACATCAGGTGCCATGAAAGATGGCCTCGAATATGAATTCAGCGAGGTAGAACAGGCGTGCAGGCTGTATTATGCAACCAACCCGGTGGTAATTACACAGGAGGATAGTTTTCCCGAGGATAACTTTTTCTTTGCCGATTCAAATTTCTTTGACGTTTTCACCGTGCCGCTTATTTCAGGCAATCCTTCAACTGTGCTTAACAGGCCAAACACTGTTGTTATAACAAAAGAAACGGCGGAAAAGTATTTCGGTGATGTAAACCCGGTTGGCAAAACGATCAGTTTTAACGAACAATACGAAATGGAAATAACCGGTATTTCTGAAAACATGCCAGCTAACTCCCATTTTCGCTACGATTTTCTGGGCTCTCTTGAAACATTGAGACCAGATCATCAGCAATACTGGGAAAACTGGACAAGCAACAGCCTCTATACCTATTTTGTCCTGAACCAGAACACCGGTAAAGATGCTTTCAGCGAAAGACTCCAGGAACTTGTCTACAATTATGTTGCCCCGGAGGTGGAAAGGACTATGGGAGTTGATATAAATTCATTCGAGGCCGAAGGCGGGGTTTACAAATTCTACATGGAACCTCTTACAGATATTCACCTTCACTCCGATTCTGACAACCAGCTAAGTGCCGGAGGCAGTGTGACAACTCTCTATTTTTTTTCCATAATAGCAGTTTTAATCCTGCTTATAGCTTGCATAAACTTTATGAACCTGGCAACAGCACGTTACACAAACAGGGCAAAAGAAGTAGGTGTGAGAAAGACTCTGGGAGGAAGCAAGAAGCAACTTATAATGCAATTCCTCACCGAATCGGTCCTTGTCAGCCTGATCGCCGTAATACTTGCAACAGCACTGGTTGAGCTTTCCCTCCCCTTTTTCAACAATATAACTTCAAAAAGTTTTGAGCTGAATTACATAAACAACTGGTTCATCCTCCCCGCGCTGATATTACTGGGACTATTTACAGGAGTACTTGCAGGGAGCTACCCGGCTTTTTTCCTTTCGTCTTTCAAAACGGTCAATATTTTAAAGGGAGTAACAGACAGCGGGACAGGAAGCAATAAATTAAGGAAAATACTTGTAGTAGCTCAGTTTTCCATTACCATTGCCTTACTGGCAGCCACCTTCCTGGTTTTCAGGCAGCTCGACTATTGGCAATCACAAGATCCCGGCTACGAAAGCGAGGGAATTGTTGTTTTACAACGCACGCATATACTCGAAGAGAGACAAAATGCTTTCAGGGAGGAACTTCTCAAAAACGAAGGTATTGTTAACGGCAGCTTTTGCAGTGCATTGCCCAGCTACAATTTATCCGGCACCTCCCTGCACAAACAGGGCAGCTCCGCGGAAAACCTTGTTCAAACCTCTCTTGTATGGGCAGACGAACATTACCTGGAAACCATGGGGTTGGAGCTTTCAGAAGGAAGGTTTTTCTCTTCCGAGTATGGCACTGATAATGAATCAGTTGTCATAAATGAAGCTTTGGTAAGAACCATGGGCATAGAGGATCCCACACAAAACAACATCGTCTTTCCCCATCTAAACCTGGTAAGTCCGGTTGCCGGGGTAATTAAAGATTCCAATTTTGAATCTATGCACCGCAATATAAGGCCGATGACAATTCAAAAGCTGGAAAACCAGGGTTGGTACATGGCAATTAAAATAAACCATTACAACATACCCTCGGTTATAGGATCAATAGAGCAAACCTGGAATGAGTTTACAGTTGATGCTCCTTTTATATGGACATTTCTGGAAGATGATATTATGGCTCAGTACAACAATGAGGTAAGAACAAAGAATATATTCTCCATATTCTCGATGCTGGCAATTTTCATAGCTTGCCTTGGACTGCTTGGCATGGCATCTTTTACAACCGAAAAACGAACAAAAGAGATAGGAGTAAGAAAAGCTATGGGGGCATCTTCCGGATCGATAATAATACTTTTATCAAAGGAGATTAACCTGCTGATCTTTATAGCAACACTGATCGGGTGGCCCGTTGCATGGTATTTTATGGACGGCTGGCTTAACAATTTTGCCTACAGGATAGACCTCCCGCCCTCAATCTTCATTGCCGCATCGGTGCTGACTTACACAATAGCACTTGCAACTGTGGGACTACAGTCTTACAGGGCCGCACAGCTCAACCCTGTAGACACACTCCGTAATGAATAGAAAAACCAGCAATCAATTATACTCATTGTATCTTCATCAAAGGTCAATTACTCATACCCCGGGCGGAACCGGACGGGTTTGTTAAAAGAGCAGCCTGGTTTAAGCTTCACTTGAATGATTTATTTTCAGGAAGCTGTGTCTGCTAAGAACCGGCGTTTCGAATCTTTATAGGCTGGCGTTTCATATAAGTCAGACTTCGCCAAACCCATTCAAAAGGTCCGTATCTGAAATATCTGAGCCATACATTGCTCAGCAAAACCTGTGCGGCGAATATAACAATCGTAAGAAGCACCCCCTGGAAAACATTAATCTCTCCAAACAGTCCAAAACCGTAAGGCAAAAAGAGTGTGGTGCAGATCAGCGAATGAAGAAGGTAGTTTGTAAGTGCCATGCGGCCAACAGGTGCCAGGTACCTGCCAATAATACTGATTTTGCCTTTATCATAAAGCAATACAATGGCAGAAACATAAAAAAGGCAAAGTAAAACTCCGCCCACTATGTGAAATGTGCTTGAAATGAACGTCCATATATCGGGTACAACCAATTCGGCTGTAAAATGTGACCATGTATATATTACATTGCTTAATATTCCACCTACAAGGCCCACCCACAAAGACTTTCGGAAAAAAGGCAGATTACTTCTGTAATCCTCGATTATACGTTTTCGCCCGCCCCAGACTCCTGCTATGAACATTGCCAGAACCATAGGATAAAAAAAGAAAATCCCCGGAAGCATAATAAAGTATTCCTGCAGCCGCAGCGAAACTATTTCGGAAAAGCTCCCCCGGCCGTAAATTTCATACGCCTTATCTATAAAAGAAAACAGAAACTGCTTCTCCTCTTTTATACTTGCTTCATACATTTCCTTAGACTCGGGGTGCACTGAAGCCAATTCAGGTATAAGAACCGTAAAAACGGTAAAAACAATAGGAAGCAACAGGAAAAATGCAGACCATTTCAAAAGGGTGGTATCGCTTTTTCTCCTGAAAAGTATCAGAAGAAATCCGAAAAGAGCATAGAAAACGAGTATGTCGCCGGGCCACAAAAGCACCACATGCAAAATCCCAATCATCAAAAGTATCAGCATACGTCGCCTGAAAACCGGAATTATGCTCCCGCCACCGGCAGTTCTTTTATTAATGAACATCCAGAAGCCGTAACCGAACAGAAAGGAAAACAACACATAAAACTTCCCCTCGAAAAAGAATTTTATGATAGCTTGCGAGCCAATATTCACAAAGGATTCCGCACCGGTATATCCTGCAAGCATAACGGTCATCGGCCTGTAGAAGATCTGCATATTTACCATAAGGATGCCGAAAATGGCAAGTCCCCTTAATATGTCAAGAAGGTCAATACGATAGGAGGTGGGAGCGGCAGAAATATTTGAATGCATTATAAATAATACTGTTTTTTCAGCTCTTTTTTAAAACTCCCGGAATTTTTAGTGTTAAGTTTATAACACCCGGGGTAAATTACTGAATTTTATCACTGTTTGTTAAAATCCGGGCGCGGGAGCAAGCCGGCCTCCTCGGCAATACCCGGTACACTTTTTTCACCTCCGATAGCCATCAGGTGTACCCCATGGACACCTTCCATCTTTTTCAACTCAGCTATTTGCTCAAGTGCAATCTGTCTTCCTTCCGCCTTTTGATCTTCAGCCTCTTCCATCCTTTTTACTATATCTTCGGTGAAAGATATCCCCGAGACGTTATCCTTCATATATTTTGCCATTTTTGCAGATTTCAGGGGGGTCACTCCGGCCAGGATATAAACTTTTTTATGAAGTCCCCTTTCCCTTACCTCCTCCATCCACCGGCTGAACCTCTCCATATTATATATAACCTGAGTCTGGATAAAATCGGCCCCTGCATTAATTTTCTTTTCCAGTCGCATAACCCTGAAATCCAGAGGTTCTGCAAAAGGATTCGCCGCGGCACCGATGAATATTTTAGGCTCCACGACAGGGCCTTTTTTGCCGTTCCTTATCATGTCACCGCATTCAAATTGCTGCTGCTCCCTCATTTTATAAAGCATATTGATAAGCTGCACCGAATCAATGTCAAAAACATTTTTAGCGGCAGGGTGATTGCCAAACGACTGATGGTCTCCGGAAAGGCATAATATATTCTTTATGCCGAGGGCAGCGGCACCCAGCACATCACTCTGGATAGCAAGCCTGTTCCTGTCGCGTGTGGTAATCTGCACAACCGGCTCAAGTCCCTGTTCAAGACAAATAACTCCCGAAGCTATAGAAGAGAGGCGTGCAATGGCAGTTTGATTATCGGTAATATTTGCTGCATCAACATATCCTTTCAGGTAGTTTGCCTTTTCTAAAATATTATTCCTGTCAGCGCTTTTTGGAGGGCCCAGCTCACCTGTCAAAGCAAACTCCCCCGATTGCAAAACCTGTTCAAGATTACTGTTTGAGCTAGTCTTGTTTTTGTCCATATATATTTTTGTCTCTTTTAAAATTGCTTAATTATTCTCCTTTTCCTCATCAAACATCATATCTTCCCTTGCAACCCTTCTGGGACCGCCGTCCCTGGCAGTCGACCAGTTTTTTGCGGGTTTATACTCCATTAATTTATCAAGCTTGTTAAGGCGCTTGAACCGGTCGTATATCAACTGTCCGCCACATTCAGTATTTTCCGGGTCAATTTCACACATACCGTGAGAAGACCCTCCACATGGTCCGTTCATTAAACTTTTGGCACACCTGGCAATCGGGCATATGCCTTCATATTCATCCAGCACACATTCACCGCAGCCTGCACAACGTTCGGACCACAAGCCCTGGGAAATGTTGGCCCCGAAAAATTTGGTGTTTACACCCGGTCTGACGATAACATCAGGGAAAAGCTCAACAATATACTGCACACCAACCCCGCATCCCAATGAAAGTACCATTTCGGCCCGGTTTATTTTTTCTGTCGCATCCTCGTCAAAAAACTCCCTGTCGCATTGGCGCGTTAGTGTCAGCTCTTCAATTTCAATATTCCGGTTCTCCTGTCTGGCAGCCAATTTAAGTTGTTTCGAAAGCACACCTGCTTCATTTTCCCCGCCTGCCATACAAACGGTCATACAAGTACCGCATCCCATAACCAGGATATTATTGTAATCCTTAACAAAATCAAAAATTTGCTGAAAAGGTTTTTGTTCTGAAACAATCATATATATTCCTCCTTGTATTAGCAGTTAATTTTTTATTTGCAGCATTGACTTTTATCCTTCTTCCCTTTTCCTTGACCTGTGTCCTGATCCGGAACCTCACCTTTATCTGTTTCTGCCTCCTTGCTACCGTCAAGCTGCTTTATCTTATCTGTAAACTCCTGTGCAGATCTAGCAAAGAGGGGGCCTTCCGATGCCGGTATATAGTACATTTCAAGCCTTTCGGGGTTTATTCCCACCTCCTGAAGCTTCTCTTTTGCAAGAGTGACTCTTTTCACCGCCCTTGCATTTCCTTCAAGAAAATGGCAACTACCGATCTCACAGCCCGCCACCATCACCCCGTCAGCTTCATCCACAAAAGCCTGCAGCAACATATTTACATGTACTTTACCGGTACACGGCAACCGGACAATGTGAATATTAGTGGGATACTGCTGCCGCATTGTTCCGGCCAGATCGGCCGCCGTGAATGCACAATAATGACAACAAAAGGCTATTATTTTAGGTTCTCTTTCTTTCATTTCTTCTAATAGTGTTTAATTCCCAAAGCATCCTTTACCCGAAACCAATCATTTTTGCCGGAAGACCGGCAAAGGGACAATTATTTGATGCATCTTATTTAGTAAGATTTGGCTCATGAGTTAATTTCAATAATACTCTTTTCATTTCTTTTCAAGATATTCTTAACCAAGCTGCATTCCTGCTCATCAGTAAATGTGTGAAGTTGTATTGCACTGGCAGGGCATGCCGCTGCACAGTTTCCGCATCCCTGACACTTGGCCGCATCAACTTCTGCTTTTCCGTTTTTATTAATAAACGGGGCATTAAACAAGCATTCTCTGATACATGTAAGACATGAGGCACACTTATCTTCATTTATCACGGAAACAACACCACCCACCTCAAGTGAGTCTTTCGAGAGGACCGTTACCGCCCTGCCCGCTGCCGCTACACCCTGCATTATGTTTTCCTCGGTATTTTTGGGAGAATGTGCCATTCCGCATATAAATACACCTTCATTGGCGAAATCAACCGGACGAAGTTTAATATGAGCCTCCATGAAATTGCCGTGCTCATCCAGGGGAAGTTTCATCAATTCGGCAAGATGGCCGTTCGACTCTTTAGTTGCCTCTATACCCGCACTTAGTACCAGCTGATCACATTCAAGTGTAACATAATCGTTAAGCACGGTGTCTTTAACTTTTATAGTGAGCTTGTTTTTATTTTCCTCAACTTCCGGATATTCCTCATCGGGGAAATGGATAAACTTAACACCCAGCTCCCTTGCCCTGCGGTAGAAGATCTCACGTATGGTATATGTTCTTATATCACGGTAAAGAATATATACTTTGGAATCCGGGTCCTTTTCCTTTATACTTATTGCATTTTTAATAGCCTCACTGCAACAGACCCGGGAACAATAATTATGCTCATCGTCACGGCTTCCCACACACTGGATCATTGCAACCGTTCCGAATTTTTCTTTTTTATCGATCTCAAATTCAAACCCCCGTTGAGTAATAACATTTTTATTTTTACCGTAAAGAAAGTTTTCAGTTTCATACTCCTTTGCACCGGTTGCAATTAATATAACCCCGTGATCAATTTCCGTTTTATTATCATCGAGAGTGGTTGTAAAATTCCCAATAGAGCCGTTAACAGACTTGATATTAGTGTTCAAGTGGATATCGATCAGCTCTTCATCATTAACTTCACGTATCTTATTTTTCAGAAATTCCTGCCAGTCCTCTCCGTTGATCTCCTTGTTCAAATAAATCATGTTGCCGCCCAGCTCACTCTCCTTTTCAACAAGATGAACCTTAAACCCCTGTCTTGCCAGAGAAAGCGAGGCCGTCATACCTGTTATACCTCCTCCTACAACCAGGGCATTTTTATTGACAGATATTGTTTTAAGCTGTAAAGGCTCCAGATGCATTGCTTTCCCGACACTTCCCCTTACCAGTGCTTTGGCTTTTTCCGTTGCCAGCTCCGGCTCCTTCTGGTGCACCCAGGAGCACTGTTCCCTGATATCGGTCATTTCAAAAAGATACTTGTTCAGTCCACCCTCACGCAAAGTCTCCTGAAACAGACCTTCATGAGTACGCGGAGTACAGGATGCAACCACTACCCTGTTAAGGTTATACTCATCGATCAGCTCTTTCATCCTTTTTTGGGTATCCTGGGAGCAGTTGTATATTGTATGCTCGGCATAAACGACACCCGGCAAATTTTTGGCATATTCGGCAACCGCTTCAACATCCACAACGGATGCTATGTTTATGCCGCAATGACAAATAAATACCCCAATGCGTGCTTCAGTATCCGCCACTTTCTTTTCCACCGGATATCTTTTTGCCGTTATTTCGGTGTTACGAACTTCTTTGAGAACTTCGCTGCTCAATGCAGCCGCCGAACTTCCCTGAGTTACAGCTTCGGGAATATCGCTCGGTCCGTTTCCGGCACCGCACAAATAAATACCCCTGCGGGTTGACATAAGCGGCTTAAGCGACTCCTCAAGGAAAAATCCAAACCTGTTCTGCTCAATACCGAGAATTTCGCTGATCTTCCTGTTGGCCGGATTGGCAAGCAAGCCGACCGAAAGTACCACCATGTCGAATTCCATTTCCTTATAGATGCCGTCCTCAATAAAACTAAGATTCAAACCCCTTGTCACAGGATTCTCTTTTACCGAAGAAATCTGACTGCGCACAAACCTTACACCCGAATCATGCCTTGCCTGCTTATAAAAACTCTCAAAGCCCTTTCCGAAAGCTCTGATGTCTATATAAAAAATATAAGGTTGAACTTCAGGATCATGATCTTTGGCGATCATAGCCTCTTTAAGAGCATACATGCAACATACTGAAGAACAGTAGTCACTGCCCGTGGGGGTAACATCTCTCGATCCCACACATTGGATCCAGGCAATCTTTTTAGGCGGCTTGGCGTCAGACGGGCGCGTTACATGGCCCTCATACGGTCCGGAAGCACTCAGAATCCGCTCAAACTGTATACTGGTTACAACATTGGGATATATGCCAAAGCCGTATTCCGGCTTCCTCTTTGCATCATAGGGAACGAATCCTCCTGTGGATATTACAGTTCCCACATTGATCTGCAATGTCTCATCCTGCTGATTGTGTAAAACACCTTCGGCCTTGCATATGCGAACACATTCCATACATTCGGCACAGCTTGCACATTGGAGGCATCTTTTAGCTTCATTTACAGCTTGCTCTTCTGTAAATGTACTTTCAATCTCATCAAAATTACCGCTTCTGCTTCCGGCTTCTGCTATAGAAGGGCTGGTACGTTTAACCGGTTCTTTATCCACCCCTTCGGGCATCCCGGCAAAATCGCCGTCAATGTCAACCGGTTCTCTCTCTGTTTTCAGATCCTCCTTATTCAGGAAACGGTCAATGGATTCCGAAGCACGGTGCCCCATTGCTACCGACTCCACCAGTGAAGAAGGGCCGATCACCATGTCTCCTCCGGCAAACACACCCTCTTCGG
Source organism: Bacteroidota bacterium (assembly GCA_003554865.1). Lineage (GTDB taxonomy): Bacteria > Bacteroidota > Bacteroidia > Bacteroidales > PUMT01 > PUMT01. The sequence continues at coordinate 59,697 of PWHJ01000221.1, forward strand.
AACATTCCAGGGTCAAAGGATCGGTACAAATCCATCCTTTATCGCTTTTAACAGAAGGATCAAGTCCACAGAGATCACATTCCTGTCCGGTTGCAGGAATCACAGTATCTGCCTCCACCACAGTTGTCTGATCAGGATCGGTCTGCAGTGAACGCTCCCCTTTGCTGTTATATACAGTCTCACATTTTTCAACTTCCAGTCCGCTAACCTTTCCATCCTCAAATACTATCTTTTTAGGGGACCATGAATTTTTTATCTCTACCCCTTCTTCAAGAGCCTCTTCGATCTCCCATGAATGGGCAGGCATCTCCTCTTTGGTTCGGCGGTAAACAATTGTCACCTCAGAACCCATACGGATAGCCGAGCGTGCGACATCAACCGCAACGTTACCGCCACCTATAACGGCAACCTTTGAACCTGCCGAAGGTTTTTTTCCTTCACTTATTTCTCTGAGAAAAGATAGCCCATATATTACACCCTCGCCACCGGCAGTGTCAAGGGGTATCTCTTTGGCCTTTTGGGCCCCGAGCGAAACAAAAACCGCCTTGTAGCCCTGCTGTTTGAGATCCTTAATTGAAAAGTCCACCCCCAGTGTCTGTCCTTTTTTAACCTCGATACCATCATCAACCATCAATTGAATCTCATAATCGAGATAATCTTTAGGCAACCTGTAATCGGGTATACCTGTGCGCATCATGCCCCCCAGCTTATCGCCCGCCTCAAAAAGAGTCACTTTATATCCTTTTTTCACAAGATCATGAGCACAGGTAAGACCTGCAGGGCCACCACCAATCACCGCAACTTTTTCTTCAGGGGCGGCGGAATTCTCACTTTGTAATTTATTTTCCCTTTCAGGAAGACCTCCCTCTTCGAGGAGTCTCTTTTCATAATCCGCTGCAAAACGCTTAAGGTTACGCACAGATACCGGTTGGTCAATTTCATTGCGATTGCAATTCTCCTCGCACGGATGATGGCATATCCTGCCGCAAACCCCGGCAAAAGGCATCCTTTCCCTGATAAGATCAACCGCCTCCAGGAATTTACCCTTTGCAATCAGAGCCGTATAGCCCTGCACATTGACACCTGCCGGGCAGGTGTTTTTACACGGGGCTGCAGGTGTGGATTTGTCTATGGTATAAACATTCGGGATTGCCTGGGGATATAACCGGTAAATCGCTTTGCGGTTTGAGAGCTGTCCATTAAATTCGTCTATTCTTACAACAGGGCACTCCAGCTCACACTCCCCGCAGCCGTTACATTTGTCTTCATCAACATAACGGGCCTTTTTATTTATGGTAGCTGTAAAATTCCCTGCTTCTCCCTCTATTTTATCCAGCTCTGCATAGGAGATAATCTCTATATTAAGATGGCGGCCTGTTTCCACCAGCTTGGGAGATATCATACACATGGCGCAATCGTTGGTGGGGAAGGTTTTATCGAGTTTCGCCATGTTACCACCGATAGCAGGCTCTTTTTCCAGCAGGTAAACTTTATACCCCATTTCAGCGCTGTCAATGGCAGCCTGCATTCCTGCAATACCGCCTCCTATAACCAATACTGAACCTGTTTGCTTATTATGCATTATAATAAAGCTCCTTTATGTTTTATCAATTATTAGTCTTAACTATTTTTCAATGAACGGGTTTTATAGATTGACCCCAAAGGGACAAAGTTTTTCTTAAATCCCAGATCAGCGGGACTGCAGCCAAATGCCACTCCCATCAACTGGGTAATAAAAGCCACCGGCAACGGATATTCAACTGGATACTTTTTCCGGATTGAATCTTGCTTTGTATCGAGATTGGTCTGACACATAGGACAGGATACCGCAACACAGTCCACCCCCCTTAGTCCGGCATCCTTCAACACTTTGCCCACAAGCTTTTCGGCAATTGTATTTACGGTAACAAACAAACTCGCCCCACAGCAATCCGTTTTATATGACCAGTCTACCACCTCACCACCCAGAGCTTTTACAATTTCATCCATGCTCATGGGGTATTCCCGGGTATCGAAAGCTTTTTCTATGGGAACCCGTGTATTCAGGCATCCGTAATAACAGGCAACCTTAAGCCCGTTAAGGGGATTTTTTACATATTTTGAAATATGATCAAGGCCCACAACATTCACGAAAAAGTCGAGTATATTCCTGACCTTGACCTGGCCCTTATAGGGAAGATCACTTTCATTGTTCAGTTTCTCCAGCAGCTTTTCATCATTATTAAGCTCATATTCCGCCCCTACCAGCCTGAAATAACAGGATGCACAAGGGACAACCAACTCCCTGATCCCTTGCTTTTCTGCCAGCGCCAGATTTTTATGGCTCAACATCAGGTTAAGATGCTGATCTACAGACTTTACAGATGTTGCCCCGCAACAGTTCCAGTCAGCTATCTCCCTGAAAGGTATCTGCAGAACACCGAAAACGGTCTTGATACTCTGCAAATAGTGAGATGAGCTGGTTTCAAGGCTACAGCCCGGATATATAGCAATTTCATCTTTGTTCATAAAAATTTTTTTTCAAGAAAACAGTCTCTCCAAGAACCAACCTGTATTTCAGTCCTTTGGTGAAATTTGTTTTATCCAGTTGCGAAAACCTTTTACCGCCTTTGGTGGCGTAAAATGCAGCTTGTTCTTCATCAGCATTTTAGGTCCCAACATCGCATTTTTGAAAGGTTTGCCCAGCCGCAAATTATACTCAATCATAATCCTGAACTCATGCACCTTGCCCCTTCTTAAAATATCATCCGTAAAAGTCTTGTGGAACTTATAAATATCATTCCTTTTTGGTTTAAGTCCACGCTCCAAAGCCATTTGCTTCAGCCGGGTCATTATATTGGGGATCTCGATATCGTTGGGGCATTTTACAGCACAAGCATAACAACTTGCGCAAATCCAGGGAGTTTCAGTTTTGAATACTTTTTCCTCCATTCCAAGGGAAGTAAGATGAATAACTATATGCGGATACACATCCATCTCCTCCACCACCGGGCAACCGGCTGAACACTTTCCACACTGGTAACAAAGCGATGTCTCACTGTACAACTCTTTTTTCGTCTTCTCCAGTTCAGGTGTCTCCATAATATAATTAAAAAATAAATTTAAACTGCAAAGTTATAATAAATCCTGACACATCTCGAATTTTATTGCATTTATTACATGTCTTGCCCACATAACTAGCTCAATATAAGCGCCTTAGATCCAGGACGAAAACCGGCACTTAGGATAAAAACAATATTATGTCGATCACAAGCGCTGCTGCCACGAATATTATAACAGCCAAACTACTCAAAATGTTCTGCACCCGGAAAAATTCACCTTCAAGTTTACTATCGACCCATACCTTGTAGATATTAATATAATTTGCCTGCCAACATACCCCGGCATGCAAAAAAAATTTGACAAGCATGATAATACGGCAAACAGGCGGCTATTAGAGCCCGGGCTTTATAGTATCATTATAGAATTTTGCAAACGCTTCCCTGATCTCATCCCTCACCCGGGCAAACTCGTGGCGTACCTCTTCAGGGGAGCCCTCGGCCATGTAAGGGTCGTCAAAACCTAAATGAAGGCGTTTTTTGACATTGCCGCTAAAAACAGGACATGTTTCATAAGCACTGTCGCAGACAGTTATAACATAATCCCATTGCTCATTTAAATATTTTTCTACCGGTTCGGATTTATGACCACTTATATCAATTCCGGCCTCTTTCATCACTTCCGTGGCCTTCGAGCTTACTTTACCGGATGGATGAGTTCCGGCTGAACGCACTGTAAGCCTATCGTCAAATGAACTCAAAAATCCCTCTGCCATCTGGCTGCGGCATGAATTGCCTGTACATATGATCAAGATTTTCATTTTTTGCAATTTTTTAAAATATTATTTCCTGTACCGATACTCCTGAAAAATTTTTAAGTAAATATTTAAGTTTTTGCACCCGGTGTGCATCTCACTGGCAATACCGATTGTAATGCATATAGCCATAGGGCTTTGCAGAGCGTTTTTTCAAACGGTAAAAATAATAAGATAGGCTGAAAAATCAACGATCACTATCAGGCAGCCATATATTTAAAAAGCTCATAAACCATAAGGGCGGGCCATACCAAAGCTTTAACAAACCCCCAGACCCCCATCCATAATGAAGTAGACTGAGAAATAAAAAAAACCGCAGCCCCGATAAAACCCAGTCCATAAACCGCATTTGCGGTTCCGGAATTGTGAATTCTTTTTGTCATTTTATTTTATATAGTTCAATTGCAACAACTTTATCAAAAGGTGTAATATTGACCCTGTTCAATATTTTTAACCATTACCATGCATCGGAATCCTGTGACTATCATTCCCAGTGAGGAAAGTATTGTATGTTTATCCTAACAGGATATGCATTTGCCGCAATTTCCTCAAGGCAATCAAGCCAGATACTGACGGCCTCCTCATCTACAGCCGTTTCGGCTCCTTCAAGCATCAGCTGCTGAGCCCTTTTCATAAGATCAGCCCCCTCCTGTACCCTTCCTGATTTAATCAACCCTTCAGCTCTTTTTATCATATCCTGCACATCTTCAGTCTCACCAACACCTCCCATCTTTTTATGGTATTTGTCATAAATCAGCTCATCCACCGAAACCAGATTTCCCTGATCATCCTCTTTCTGAAGAAAGAAATAATTATTATAAGGGGTGTACCTCCTTTCGGTTTCATCAAATTTTTCCTGACTTATATGACCCAGGGTCATCAATCCCCTGATCTCATTTAAAACCCGGTTAACAGCCTTGCTGCGACCAGACCTGTAGTGAATATAGACACCATCCGACTCGGGCATTCGGGCATAATACCGGAAAAAAGTTCTCTTACCCTGTTCGCCAACATCATCTTCCCTGTTAGGAGAGCCATTCTCCTTTACATAAAAGGCCTTAACCTCATCATATGAGTCATTAATTAAAAAAGCCATCTCGCTGACCGGACTGAAAGGAACTGCACCGGGGTAGACCGATGGTTTTCGCTGAGCATAACTTCCCGCTGCTAAAAAAGCCAGCAAAACCACTAAAATTAAACATTTGACCTTCATAAGTGCAAACAAATTTAATTAGTATTGATGTTAGTTATTTTATAATTTTTTTTTTTTTTTGACCACATGGCCCCTTGTTTGTTCATCTTATTTTATTTGCCGAAGGCTGATTAAGGTACATCACCATAAATCTGATTAGGTACCATAAGATTAGTTAAACTACTGAAAGGCAAATTACAAAAAAACAACACCAGATTCAAGATTATTGAAAAATAATTTAAAGGTGTATAATGTATGGCTGAGAAAACTAAGCAGTAAAAAACATTTGATGTTATTTTGGCTGCCGAAGGTAGGTGGGGATCAGGCTTTAAGTTTTTTCACATTTTCCGCCCTGAAACCCAGAATAAAAAGGGTTATGGCTATAACAATGCAAAATGCAGCCGCAATATCATATTCACCTGTAAACCGGTGTGAAAGACTGAAAATGAAAGGGCCCAGGGCACTTGAGACAACAAGCCAGCCCATGGCGTACCCCGATATGGCCCCCAGATGTTTCAAGCCGAAAAAACGGGGCCATGTAATTACCGACAAAACCCCGAACATGCCCTGCATAATTCCGTTACCACCAATCAAAACCCATCTGAAATACCCGGAGTGTTCCAGGAAAATTATTGCAGTCATACTTATCATCATTCCAAATAGCTGAAGTAACAAAAAGTACTTAAGCTTAAAGTAATCACTCAGCCAGTTACCGCCAAAATTGAAGCTAACAGCAACGATCGAAGCAGGGAAAAAAACTGTTATGGCAGACCTGTGATCGTAACCGCTGACCTCGAAAATAGAGACGACATGAAATGTAAACGCCGTGATATAAAGCGCCTGTAATGCCAGTGTAAGGTTGAATATCCAAAACGTATAGGTTGCCCTGGCTTCCCTTAGTGTATAATCCCTGTAAGTTCCTGCCTTTTCCTGTTTAGTACTGTCTTCTTTTGATTTTCTTCCGTCAGGGACAAGCCCGTAGATCATCGGGTTATCCCTGAAAAAAACAAAAGCAAAAACTACAAAGGCTATCCCGGCGATAATACCAAGTATAAGCCAGGTGGCCTGCCATGAAAAACTTGAAATCATAGCATCAAGGACCCTGGGTGAATATGAAAAACCAAATGAAATGCTCACCCCCAGGATTGCATTTGCAAACCCCCTTCTTTTTTCAAACCATTTCATCACCATATTGCGGGAGATCATTGTCAGAACACCCTGGCCAAGAAAACGGAGCATAAAAAACCCAGCGGTAAGAAGAACAAACAAAAGGACAGCCGGCTCAACAAAGCCAATTACAGATATGACAAATGATGATACCCGTTCAATACCTGAAAGGTAAATAAGAGTAACCCCCATGAGAAAACCTGAAACAATGGCAACCGGTCTTACTCCATAGCGATCGTATAACCTCCCAGCATAGGAAATACAGAAACCGCTGATGATCGTCCCTGCCATATATGCCAAACTCAGGCTTACCCTTCCGATATGAAGATCATCAATAAGATGATCGGTGAAAGCTGAAACACCGATGGTCTGACCGGGCACGCTCATCAGTACTCCCACAATACCTGCAAAAATTATCACCCAGCCGTAGTAAAAAGGCCACTTTACCGGCGAAAAAGGAAAATCCTTAAGCCGCTTGTAAATTTTGTTATTCTTATCCTTCATACACAATCCAAAATATTCACCATTCAATCAGGCTGTATAAGGCACTGATTTAAAGACACTAAACCAAGCAGCCCTGTTCTGAGAGGAAGCTACAAAGCTAATAAATCTGAACCGTTTTTTCACGGAGGTTCATCTAACACAGGAAGGTTTTGGATTATTTGACATGGATAAGCCTAAAACAGTCAATTACAGTCTTTTTGCATATGGCCGCAAGGTAATAACGGACACCATTTTTTATAAAAACAAAGGGTTTTTAAACAACATGCGTTAACTTTACGGTATAAAAAAGGAAAAGACCCGGTAAAAAAATTTAATATGGGAAAAGCAATTGTAAAACTAATCATTTCCACATATGCAATAGAGGAATATGTGGTTGAAGTACCTTGCGAAAAAGATGATGTTGAAGAGTTAATAATTGCCAATGCATGGAAAAAACTCAAGGAAGATGAAGGCGGATCACTGCCTTATGGACATCGAACAGCCGAGATAATTAAGCGCACAGACTGATCCTGCAATTTATCTTTATTAAAAAAAAGTTTAATCAACAAAAGAACTGATGGCATTCCAGTTGAGGCTACTCCAGAGATCATCGAGCATATTAACCCTTCTTTCGTTGTAGAACATTCCCCCTTCCGACCTGTAGCGCGCATCGGTCTCTTCCCACCACTCAACTGACAACAGCAGTATGGAGGAAGGGGAAGTAAAAGAGTCAAAAAAAGCCGGATTTATAGATAAAAGAGACCTTGCCCCTTCGGTTCCGGGATCGACAAGACCAGAAGCCCTTTCCGCATGGAAATCCAGTGCAACTATATGCCTGTGGGGGCCAAGTGGATGCCAGGGAGGAAGCTCAAAACCGTATGCCGGTGACCGGCGTTCAGATGCAGACATAGCATTCAACTCGGCCTGAAGCATTTCAAGCTTGCGGCCGGTATCTGAAAGAAAAAGAAAGTGTGGGACCTCCAGCTCTTCGCCAAGCTTTTCAAGGTTGTCCCAATTGCGCCCGCTGATAGCTGCATCAGCCTGATTCCAAATATCATCTATTGTCAAAAGCGCCTCAATCAGGTTTCTTTGATGCTCCTCAAACTCCGGGCGAAGCTCTGCTGCAGCCTCCAGCTGTGCTTCAAGGTTTTCATCGGCACTCTCGAGAATTTCCCTGTGACGCTTTTCTGCTTCTTCAGGGTCAAACCCCTTCATCATTTCAAACATTTTCTCAGCATCCTCCAGAGTCTTTTGGTGTCTTGCAATAATTGCCTCCTCATCAAAGACTTTTTGAATCTTTTCAAAATCACTGCGCATTTTTTCAATCTGCTCTCTGGTATACTCAGTCTCTCTTGCAGCATTAACCCCTGCCAGAAAATTCTCTAACTCACCGCGTGCCTTTTCTTTCAGTGCAAGAATCCATCTTTGCCGGCTTACCGGCTCCCAAAACGGGTGCCCCCCCGTAGTAAAGATAGTTGCAACAGTGGGTTGGGCAAGTCCAAAAGTGGGACGCACAACGGAACGAAGAAAGGGTTCAACTTCTGAACCCCATAAAGGGAAAAAGCTGTATGAAGGAAATTTTTGATCGTAACCCACCGGATGAGCTGATCGGCAATAAAGCTGCTGGCCTCCCCTCTCCTCTATCAAAGGTGGCAATATATATATCCCGCCTTTTGAATCATTCAGGACAGGTTCTCCAAGCAAACTGTAGGGATCATTTATCCTCACCCTCACCCCGGCCGTTACATCCGAAGAAACATAAGGAAACCGCATCGAAAGCCTCAGGTTTGCCACCGCCGGACCTTCTGAGTCTTCCGGTAAAGAGAGGGGCGGGAACAAATCTCCCCTTGGTGATATTGCAACCCCAACCGGGGGGTTCAGTGTGCCTGCATTTTTGAATACTTCAAGTATATCCTCCATTTTCAGTTTTAGCTCCTCATGGCCCTGAACAGGGCCTACAGAGCCTCTGTCAAGCCAGCTCAGGGGCTGCCATCCGTCGCGGGAAGCAGGTGTGCTAACAGAAAACCGCCCGGCAAGCATCAGAGCTGCTAAAACCAGAAGCAATGCCTTTAGAGGCAGAGGAAACAAAAAAAAGTTACAGCAGATGCCATTATAATTTCCTTTAATGGAAAACTTTTTTTTAAAAAAGTTTTTGTTGATTTTTTTAAGCATAAAAACTTATTTTAATTACAACCAATCCGGCATAAAAACTGTGGGTTTCGATGTAATAGAGGGCTTAATTATCATTTTTGATTTTTTATATAAAAGTACAACATTTCTCTTTTCACTGTCAAGTAGAAACAATAATTTTTTACCTGAGATTCAGCCTCATGCTACACAACCCCAACGTATTTGGCTCGAAATAAAATAATAGTGGCGATTTTTAATTCCGGTTTTATTTAAGTATTTTAGCATAAACTAAAATAAATTAATTATATCTAACGGTAATGACTTTCAATAGACCGTGTGGTCATTGCAACTACCGTTTTCATTTTTGCCTTTAACCCCTGCAATAATGTAAGACAAACCATAAATTTTCAATTATGCAAGCATCAGCATTTGCTAATAAAGACGGGTATTCAGAACAGCTCATCACAGTATCAGACCTTACCAAAAACTTTGATAATGTTAAGGCAGTAAATAAAATCTCTTTTAACGTTGGTAAAGGTGAGCTTTTTGGATTTCTTGGCCCAAACGGTGCAGGTAAAACCACCACGATCAACATGCTAACCGGTCTGGCCCGGCCTGACTCGGGATGGATTAATATCGCCGGCCTGAATTGTTCAAAAAATCCAAAAGCAGCCCAGCATCTCATTGGTGTTGTTCCCGATGAGAGCAACCTTTATCCCGAACTTACAGGCTTTGTAAATCTTTGCTTTTGTGCCTCTTTGTATGGCATTTCCAAAAAGGAGCGTATCAGCAGGGCGGAGCAACTCCTTGCTGATTTCAATCTGGAGAAAGCGGGCAACAGGAAATTTAACACCTATTCAAAAGGGATGAAGCGCAAGCTAACTATAGCAGCCGGCATCATTCACCGTCCGCCAATCCTGTTCCTTGACGAACCCACCACCGGGATTGATGTAGCAAGTGCACGCCATATAAGGGGGTTAATATCCAAACTGTTTAACGAAGGAACAACAATATTTCTTACAACACATTATATTGAAGAGGCCGAAAGGCTTTGTGAACGTATTGCCTTTATTGTTAACGGGCACATTGTAAAAAATGACACGGTAGCCAATCTTATACAGCCTATAAAAAACCTTAAGACTCTTTTGATTACTTACACAAACCTTGCCGGTAACCCGGAAGAAAAGCTAAACAAGGCTTTCCCGGAATTTGAATTCCTGCAGGAATCAAATAATCAAATAAAGGTGCATTCTGAAAAAACTATAAGCATTGGGCCTGTAATTCGATTTTTTGAAGAACAGGGAGCTGAAGTAACCGAGGCGCGCCAGTTAAATCCCTCACTTGAAGAAATTTTTGTTGAGGTTACAGGAATTGAAGCAGATGCAATGAAAAATGAAAAAAACGATGGAAAATTATGAAACAATGGATTGCTTTTAAAAATATTATGCTGAAAGATATGCGCAGTTACTACCTTAAACCGCCTAATGTAAGCTGGGGTCTGGTTTTTCCTTTAGCATGGACTGCGATGTTTTTCGTAAGAACTGGAAGCGGTCTGGAAAAAGCAATTGAAGTGCTTCCTGGTGTTGTGGCTATATCAATACTTTTCGGGACCACCTCAATGCTGGCTGTTACCATAACTTTCGAGAAGAAAAACCGTTCCTTTGAACGGCTCCTGCTGGCCCCTGTTTCGCTGGAATTGCTTATGCTCTCCAAAACAGGGGGAGCAATACTTTTCGGGGTAGTAAATTCTTTTGTTCCTGTTGTACCAGCCGCGTTTTTAACCGACCTGACTCAGGTTGAATGGCTTACAGTACTGCCTGCTGTAGCGATGATAGCGGTTGTATCCACATTTTTGGGGTTATTTATAGCTGTATCAGTGAGTGAGGTTTTTGAAGCACAAACCTTCTCTAACTTTTTCCGCTTTCCCATGATCTTCCTTTGCGGGTTATTTTTCCCGGTTGCAGATCTGCCGGTTTTTTTAGAGCCTCTGTCTTATGTGCTTCCTTTGACCTACGGGGTGGACATTCTTCATGGTTCAATTCACGGGCAACACATATTTCCAATATGGATCAATTTTTTTATTCTTGCAGGTTTTTGCATTATTCTGTTTTACTTCAGCCTAAAAAATATCCACAGAAAATGGATACTTTAAAATTGTCAAAACTTTTATACCCTGTTTAATTCTTTGAAAAAATGCAAGAGAAAAACAAACCAGATAGTACAGATTTTACTGAGCTGACTGCTTTTTTAAAAGCACTCTCCGATCCCACGCGCCTAAAAATCGTCCATTTCCTCCAGTCAGTCAAAAATCCCAAATGTGTTGGAGCAATTGCCCGCCGGCTTCATATCAGTCAGTCCGCAACCTCCCAGCACCTGCGAATCCTCAGGCAAATCAATCTGGTAAAAAGTAACCGAAGGGGATATCATATTCACTATGAAGTCAACCAGGAGCAAGTGGAAAAATTTTCAGTGCAAATTCAATATCTTTTAAAGAAATAATTATTTTTTATTCCTGCTAAACAAATCACCGCAGAATCAATACTTTGAGCCATGAACAAACCTGCTCCCCGTTTCTGGGAAATCTTTTTTGAGGTTTACGATAACCTGCCCCGTCAGGGGCCCGGAAATCGTGACAGCACCGCCAGAGCATTCGATCTTTGCGCGGGGCTGCCGGAATCACCTGACATCCTCGACCTGGGATGTGGCGCCGGAGAACAAACCCTCAGGCTAGCTGAACTTACATACGGTACCATCGTCGCAATCGATAACCATGCACCAGTTATCAAGAAGCTGCAGGAGGCTGTCAAGGAGGGTGGACTGTCACATCGTGTCATTCCGCTCGTTGGAGATATGGCTGGTCCGGGACAACCGCCCGGAAGTTTTGATCTGATTTGGTCGGAAGGTGCACTCTACAGCATCGGACTCCGAAACTCCCTTCAAATCTGTTATGGATTGCTGCGCCCCGGGGGCTACCTAGCTTTCACCGATGCAATCTGGCGTAAAGAAAACCCGCCTCCCGAAATCAGGGAGAGTTTCGACATGGATTATCCAACCATGGGTTGGCTGAATGATAATATAGCGGCGATACAGGATTGTGGTTTCCAGCTTGCAGGACACTTCACTTTGCCCGATGAAGCCTGGTGGGAAGATTTCTACATCCCCATGGAAGCCCGCATTGAGGAATTGCGTTGCAAATATGCCGGCGATGTTGAAGCCTTAGAAATACTTGACCAGCTTGCCAGGGAGCCCGAGATGCACCGGTGTTATTCAGACTTCTATTGCTATGAGTTCTTCGTGGCAAAACGCCCTATTGAACGGTAGTGAGCCGGGAAAAGGGAATTACCGGCCCTCTTTTCAGCCGGTTGCCTGATTGGAGAGAGCCGGCCCTTAACGGTCACCTACATAACAAAAACCCTGAACTCACTCGCAAGGGAAAGCATTATTCTTTTTTACCTTCCTCTTTACCTTCTTTGCTGCCGCCTTTACCTTTGCCGTCTTGTTCTTCTGCCGGAGGGAACAAATATTTCAGCTCAACAGGCAATGGAAAAGCGATAAGAGACCCCTGCTGGCTGGCAATTTCAGGAAGTGTTCTCAACAACCGTACATAAAAGGCTCCGTTTTCACTATTTAAAATTTTTGCCGCTTCCCCGATTTTGCCGGCAGCCTGCCTTTCACCTTCAGCCTGTACAATAACTGCCCGGCGTTCCCTTTCTGCGGTAGCTTGCCTGGAGATCGCTCTTTGCAAGGCTTCAGGTATAACTACATCTTTAATTTCGACTGTCGTCACCTTAATACCCCATGGATCAGTTGCCTCATCCAGAATGCCCTGGATTTTTAAGTTTAGCTTTTCTCTTTCTGATAAAAGCTCGTCCAGCTCCGCCTGTCCTGCAACACTACGCAAGGTGGTTTGGGCAAGCTGTGCGGTTGCCATGGCATATTGCTCAACATTAACAACAGCTCGGTTGGGGTCAACTACCCTGTAATAGACCACCGCGTTTACATTGGTAGTTACATTGTCTTTCGTTATCACCTCCTGGGAGGGAACATCTAAAGTGACTATACGCAGGGAGATACGCACAACCTTGTCAACAATAGGGATCACAAGGATAAATCCGGGGCCTTTAATGTCTATCAGCCGCCCTAAACGAAATACCACTAATCTTTCATATTCCCGGACAATTTTAATTGCCATTGCAACGAAAATAAATATGACAATTAAAGCCGGTATCAATACATTACCTTCAAATAATAATTCTAACATAAGATGCCTCCTTTTAATGGTTTTATCATATGATTAATATACCTAATGTACAAAAAATTATGACTTGAGAGGAAAAGACAAGCCAAATCGTATTAGTTGGAACATATTTATTTAGTGCCGGCATTCCTGTTTTCTTCATTCTCGGGAAGCTGTACCCATAAGAGCAAAGTTTCAGCTTTTACTACTTTTACTTCCTTTCCGGCTGGTATTTTTGAATCATTTATACTGCGGGCACGCCAGTACTCACCCCTTGCTTTGATTTGGCCTTCGGGATTAAGCTCATTGACAGTAACCCCTTTTACAGGTGGTGTAAAATGTTCACTTCCGCCTGTCCACCGGCGACGGCTACGAATAATCCTTTGTATTATTACCAGTACAACAATAGCAAATCCCAGGACTACTCCTCCAACAGTTACTATGAAGCCACGATACCAGTCAGGTGCCATCAACGGCTCCACAGGCAGCATTATAGCACCTATGGCCAGCGATACTACCCCGCCCACTCCAAGTACTCCAAATCCTGAAGTGAAAATTTCTGCCATAATTAAACCAAGTCCCACCAGCAACAAAATAATGCCTGTGGTATTTACATCAAACAAACCGATTCCATATATTCCCATAATTAAAAGAATCAATCCCCCCACTTCAGGAACGATAGTGCCCGGAGCATTAAACCCCATATAAAGGCCCAGAAAGCCGGCCATTAGAACCAGGAAAGCTATCTGTGGATTACTGAGCCAGTTTTGAAAATTTTCCGCGAAAGTCATTTCTTCCTGCAAAACGGGTGCTTCAGAAGTATTAAGTGTATAGATTTCGCCGAGTTTTTCAATTTCTTTGCCATCAATTTCATTCATTAGTTCATGTATATTCCCGGCCAGGTATTCTATCATTCCTTTTTCCAGAGATTCCCTGGAGCCCAGGGACAGGTTTTCAGTAACAAACCTCTCGGCAAGATCTCCCGGTCTGCCCCTTTCTTCAGCTGTATTACGCATATAAGAGGCGTAAAATGTGACGGTTTTATCGCCTGCTTCCCCGGCACCCTCCGGTGAAATGGCAACAGGCTGAGCGGCGCCTATAGTGGTACCCGGAGCCATAGCTGCAATATCGGAAGCCATTAATATAAAAGTGCCCGCAGAACCTGCAATTGCTCCCGAGGGAGCAACAAGGACGGCCACGGGCATTGGAGCATTTAAAATTTGTTCGTTAATTTTCATGGTCGCATCAACTAACCCACCGGGAGTATTTATTCTGATTATCAACAATTGCGACTCCTTATCGATTGCATTTTTAATCTGGCGCTCAATAAAATTCTTCTGGCCGGTGGTTACTACTCCTTCTACCTCAATAAGGTATACAGGCCTGATGGAACTTTCAGCCTCTGTATTATCGGGGACTGAAGATACCGGTAAGGCAGATATTATTGCGGGGACTGTCAAAAACAATAATACAGCAACCAGTTTGCATTTGTACAATTTAAATCTCTTCATCTTGATAAAAGATAATAAGCCAACATTATGATATTTATGATAAATATACCTGTTTCCTTTAAAACAAAAATATTCCCGCTTTAGGTATATAAATTTATGGATTTAATATTAAGATGCAAGATTTTTTACAGGAAGATATAAACTGGTAGAAATAAAAAAATTGACCTTTCCCCATATTTGAGATAAGTTTTCTTGGGAAGCCCCAATCCATAACCGAATTACTCCTTTTCATACTTCACATTCAATGCCCGGGACCTGTCAACCTTGAATCCGGCCACCTCACCGTTTTCATCATGGTAAAACTCTATTGACCAGCTTCCCATTGAAAACTCACCGGCACCGGTATGTGTCATCTCCCCGCGGGGAGATACTTGCCTATCCATTACAAGCTTCCCTTCTTCCATTTTGATCTCACAACTGACATCAAGGTCGCGGTTGACATACGTGCCCTTATACTTTTCCATCTTTTCCTCAAAAAACTCCTCCAGGTACAAATCAGCTATGTCGGAGGCCAGGGATCCCGGACTAAACGAGCCCAGATTGGAAAAAACAATAACTGAAAACTCCTGTTCGGGTATCCTGAGATAACTTGTCCTGAATCCCATTAACGACCCCCCGTGTCCTACCGTTCTAACACCCCTGTGATCACCGATCCGCAAGCCGAAAGCATAATCCGTTGTATCCCCGTCATTTAAAATACCCCTCCGGTGCATTATTCTGTTAAGGTTGGGTGAGTGCTCAAGACTGTTTTCATAAAGATTCCGGTCCCACTTAAGCATATCCTCTATGGTTGTGTTCAACCCGGCGGCGCCAACAATCTGATAATTGCCGCGATAACCGACAGAAAACTCCTCATCTCTTTTTTGGTAGCTAATGGCCCTGTTTTTAACTATCTCATTGCGATTGTCATGAAAATGGGTATTGTCCATCCCAAGTGGCTCAAATATATTTTCATGTGCAAACTCTCGAAGGGTCTTACCTGTTACCCTTTCAACAAGAACAGCCATCAGGGCATAACCCGAATTGCTGTACATATGCCTCTCCCCGGGAGTAAAATTGAGTTCGCTCTGGCTGGAAACAACCTCCACTATATCATCAAGTGTAATAACATTGGCAAGAGGTATCTCAGCAAAATTCAACATCTGGAACTTGTCTCTTATACCGCTTGTGTGATGGGGAAGATGGCGGACAAGGACAGGTTCCTCATACTCCGGCATCTCAGGGAAGTACTCCCTGATGTCATCATCCAGGTCTATAAGGCCCTTTTCGTACATTATGGCAATGCAGGCGGCTGTAAACTGCTTGGAGACCGAGGCAATCGAAAAAACAGTTCCGGGGGTGACCGGAACACCATGATCAAGATTGGCTTCTCCGTAACCCTGCCTGTAGATAAACTCCCCCTTGTGTATCACCCCAACGGCAGCGCCGGGCGAACCGGGCTTATCCCACTCACAGAAAAGCTCATCAACACGGTCCCAGTCAAAATCCTCCCGCAAGGGGATTTTCTTTTCATCAATCCCCATTTTATCCTCCTTTTCCTGAGGCATAAAATTTTCAAGGTAATCACCGGATGTCTTACCGGCCGGTTTGCTGAAACTTTCATGAAACGGTGCAAAGAGCAAAAGCAAAATCAAAAACGATCCAATGGTTAAATTTTCCGGGAATTTAGGTTTTTGTAACATATAAACCTTCTTTACCGCCATCAGTTTTTGGCAGTCAAAATAAGATGAACAAACATGGGTAGCGCCGAGATAAGCCTGTGAGGTGGGGATTTAAAGGCGAACTAAATACAAACTTAAAACTCAAATTAATGAAACACCTCTTAACTTCCCTGCAGG
>PWHJ01000016.1 GCA_003554865.1 Bacteroidota bacterium
AAACAATTCATCTCCATCGGCACTTAATTTGACCATTAAAAAGGGTACTACTAAAATTAAAACTGCTGATGCAACAATCCATTCAATTATAATTTGTTTTTTCATGTTTATTAATTTTTAATTTTCACCAGGGTAAGGATTCTCTACTGTTTCGAAGTAACCTTCTGTTGCTCCTATAGCGCACATTGTAGCAATAGTTGCTGCACAGTAAGGGCCAATTGCCATACAAGCAAGATAGTCCCAATGATTCATGTTGTCAAAAGTCCATTCAATACAATTTTCAAATCGATCAGTCCAGCTTTTATTGCGTCCAGTCTCGACATTACTTATAAAGCCAGAACATACTTCAACGTCAAATTTTGCAATAACTGTCCCCTCTCTTGTTTTATAACTATATCTCATCTCGTTCTCGTTTAAAGGTCTTTCATAAATCAACAAATCAAATGTGGACACCATTCCGTCAATTTCAAAATATACGTGAAAAATTTTATTTTTTGATTTTTCCTTTTCAATTAAAGGAGTGCATATAGCTTGAATAGGAGAATCTTTATAGCTTACCATAACACTTTTATCAACATTCGGAGACAATTTGTGTGATTTAACATCACTGGTCACACGTAAAGTATAAGCATATAATTTACTGCTTAAGGGCTTAATGTCATTTATTGAAACTAAATCATTATTGACATTATGAATAGACTTGGACTCATTTTCAATTTTTTCAGTACTACAAGAAATAGTTATAAATAAAATGATTCCAATTTGAATTAAATAATTTTTTTTCATTTTTCAAAATTTAAAAGATTAATAATTTTTTTATTACTTTCCGAAGTAAATAACATAACCTTTGTTTTTTTGCATGTCTGGCTTACAAAACTTTTGCAGGTAGAGTAGTTTGAAAAGAATTTTTTAGATTTTTTTTAAAAAGCGAGAAGTTTTGACTCAAACTTGAAATGATAGTGTTTTTAAATAAAAAATACTGTAAATAAGAACAAGTAAAATGTCAAAGAACTGTATAGTTTATTGTATTAATTGGGATATTAAATTATTTACATAAAAATTTATACGGATAATATGTTGTTATATTGATTGTATTATTTAAGTTACAAAAAATAATTTATGTTAAAGCACTTTTTTTAAAATATTTTCAAAAAAATGAAGCATTTAGTATTTGTAAATATTAGACGTTTAAAAAATATCTATTCATGAGATATAGCTTTGCCTTTTTTTTGTCATGATTTTAATTCAGAAGGTAAAAACATATACGGGTTAGTCTGCAGAAGGTAAAAACATATACGGGTTAGTCCTGGCGGAATCACTGAAACGATTAAATGCCCCTGAAAATCAGGGGCATTTTTTGTAAGGGAGTTCAGGGGTGGCTGTAACAGGCTATTTGCTTTCTACCGGGGCAAGAAATTTGAGGGTGATTACAAAAAATTTGAGGGCGATTACCAAAAAAATTGAGGGGCAACAAAAAAAGATTGAAGGTGGTAGCCAAAAAAAGAGGGCGGAAAAACTTCCGCCCTCAATTAGCTTCTGTCGTTTTTTTATTTATTAATAACCGGGGTTTTGTACACAATTTTCATTTGCAGAGATCTCGGCCTCGGGGATCCTCTCGACCACTCTGTAGTCTTCGAAGTCGAGGGGCGTACCAGCATCGTCATCTTCTACTCCCTTTGGAATGTCCATTCCCCTGCGCCTTAAGTCAAACCAGCGGTGTGACATCTCACTGAAGAATTCAACCCTCTTCTCTGTAAGGAGCAGATCTATGAAATCCTCAGTATTGTTAGCCTCGATCTCTTCATCACCTATGCCGCGGTGTTCGCGAACCGTCATAAGCAAATCCTTCGCGGCAGGGATATCACCCATTTCGGCATGAGCTTCGGCGGCAATGAAGTACATCTCTGTGAGCCGGATAAGGATGTAGTCATCCCAGTTTGGTACTCCCTCGTGACTGTGGTACTTGACCTGGAAGGCACACATTTGTCCGCCTTTATCCCTTTGATACCAGGTCTGGTTTTCCATTCCGCGCACATCGCCTTTATTTTCATATTCCCTCAGAAGGTTGATAAGATCCTGGCGAAGTATTACATCACCATAAGCTTCATAGTCTGTTTGAATGTGAGGCATTTCAATTCCTTTGTCTTCAAATACCTCTTCATCATAGTAGGTTGCCATACCGGCCACACATGTGTTCATAAACGGCGCCTCCGCCTCGTCGGCAAACCCCACTTCCAGTATTGATTCTTCGCCGGGAGTTGAGGCAAAGACTCTTTCTATGTAATCTATACCGTCTTCGGCATCGACAAGCTCAACATCTGCAGTGGCTATGACTTCTTCGGCATAATCTGCCGCTTCAGACCAGTTACCCATATAAAGATAAACGCGGGCCAGGTTGGCCTTGACGGAAACTTCGTTGAACCCGTAGGGGAATCCTTCGTCGCCCTCGAGGTAATCAAGTGCCCTGTAGAGGTCATCCAGTACCAGGTTGTATCCTTCCTCTATAGTGCCGCGTTCTTCAAATGTTCTTTCATCGATGCCGACAAAAGGTTCTGTTTTATAAATCACACCTAAAGGTTCACCTGCAACCAGCGGCTCCTGGTACATGTAGGGACGGGCATATACCCTCAGAAGGTCAAAGTAAAGATGGCCACGAAAAGCATAGGTTTCGCCCTTGATCTGGTTAACCTCCTGCCCGGGTGCATCTTCAATCTCATCGACATGGTGAAGGATCATATTGGCGCGGTTTATGTCATCGTAGAGTCTTGTCCAAAGATCAAAACCTGCGCCTTCTTCATTGGTTGGGTGAGCTATCATCCGTCCGGCGTTCGACTCTGCAATATCCATCTGGTCGGCCAAAAGCTCGCCTGCAAGGTTCATTTCCCGCTGATTGTAAGTACCAGCTGAGAGACGGTCGTAGAGACCGGTCAGTGCAGATTCTACACCCTCCAGACTTGTAAGGGCCTCTTCATCTGCGATCGAGTCACGCGGATGCCTCTCGACGAAATCCTCACAGGAGGTTGCCCCGAAGAGCAACCCTGTGATCAGTATTAAGGATAAAAGATATTTATTGGTTTGCATAACAGTTGCTTTTTTATTGTTAAAAATCAGTGCTTATACCGAATGTGATGGTTCTTCCCTGAGGATACGTGCCAAAGTCGTCACCTGTTAGTTCAGGATCGGCTTCAGAGTAATCGGTCCATGTCAACAGATTTCCTCCCCGCAGGAAAAGTCTCATATCCTCCAAACCGTAGCGTTGGGTGAAGGTCTGGGGAATCCTGTAGGAGAATGAAACTTCTTTTAATCTGATATAATCTACTCTTTCAAACAAAGCAGTTGAATATTCCGAAGGGTCACGTACGGCTCCGGGATATACGTTTGCTGACATTGGTTTGGGTACCTCCGTAACATCGCCCGGTTCCTGCCACCTGTCGGTAAATACGCGCTCATACTGATTTGCAGTTGCAGGCCAGCAAAAGTGGTACCTGCCCATGTTCATGAACCGCCTGTTGCCCCCGGAATACTGAAAGAAGATTGAAGCACTGAAGTCCCCTAAATGAAATTCATTGGTAATGCCGCCATAGCGTGTAGGCTGCTCCGGACCTCTCCAGTCCCTGTCCTCATATACCGGGTTATAGGTAATGTTGTTGTCTTTATCGTAATACATCGGGCGACCGTCGGCCGGATTAACACCCGCATAGATGGGTATATTTCTGTCATCTATGGCACGGCCGACCTTTGTGCGGTCGTCAAAGAATTCTTCACCGGGCAGCAAGCTCAGTATCTCATTTTCAACAACAGTGAAATTGAAATCGGTAGTCCACCTGAAATTTTCCCTTTCAATGTTTACCGTATTGAGCGATAACTCTATTCCTTGATTTAATGTTTCTCCCACATTTTCGGTCATGGTTGTCCATCCTGTACTGTGTGGCAGCGGCCTGTCCAGCAGAAGCTCCTCTGTCCACCTGTTAAACAGCTCAAGGTCCATATGCATGCGCCCGTCAAAGGCTCCGAGATTTATCGCCAGGTTTAATGTTCTGCTCTCCTCCCATGTCAGGTACAAGTTCGGGAGCTGACTCGGATAAATTCCCGGGTCACCCATGAAGCTCACTCCGCCGCTCCAGAGACCAAGTGCTGCATAAGTATCCGCTGCATCTGAACCTGCAGTTCCGTAGCTGAGCCTGACCATAAGATTGTCTACCTGGTCAACCCCCGCCATAAATGCTTCGTCGGAAATCCTCCAGCCTATTGCAGCGGCGGGAAAGAAGCCCCACCTGTTTTCGGCTCCGAATCTGGAACTGGCGTCATATCGCCCGGTGAGAGTGAGAAGGTAACGGTCGTCATAAGTATAGTTCAGACGGGAGAAAGCCCCCATGGTTGCCATTTCCCATTCGTTTCCTGCCCACCACTCAACCGAGGCAGCAGCATTTATTACATTCATTTGAGGATTTGGGAAATTGACACCTCTTACAGATGTTTCCCTGCGGATACGCTCCCAGGTTTCAAATCCGGCTACCCCGTCAATCTCGTGAACATCACCGAATATCTGGTTAAATGTAAGAGTCTGTGTGGTCTGTATAGCATAGGCGGTATGTTCGTAGTCCCTTAAAACCCCGTCATCCCCCATACCGTCACTTGCTCTTGGATCGTACCATTGCTCCTCATCAGTGTGATTGTAGTCGATACCAAAAGTGGAGCGGAATGTCAGATTTTCTGTAAGGTTGTATGTAGCTGATAAATTCAGTATTGTCTTCAGGTTTCTTACAAGGTTATGGTCATGTTTGGCACTATAGAGATAGTGAGAAGGTATTGATCCGTATACGCTTCGCGGAGCGTTAAAATAACCATCCTGGTCACGTCCTATATGTGCCACTCCCGCTTCTTCAGCCTGATGGGTATAAATCGGTTCAACCGGGGGAATGTCTGCTCCTGCCACGATCGGACTTGAGAAGGCGCCGCCCAGGCGTGTTGAACTTTGATCAGTAAGGTTTGCACTAACCTGCGCGTCAAAGCTTAGCCTCTCGTGTGCCTGATGATCAAGATTCATTCTGAAGCTGCTTCTTGCAAAATCATAGTTTATAACGTGCCCTTCTGTCATATTGTGCGAGAGAGAGGTATAAAACCTTGTCCTCTCGTCACCTCCTCTTGCCTCGAGACGGGCTTCATAGACATTTCCCGTCCTGAATGCCTCTTCCTGCCAATTGTAATGCGGGGTTGTTGTAAAGTCGGGTCTTCCGTCGGGGCCCACTTCATACCATCCCCTTTCGGCGCCTATGTCATTTACAACCATTTGGGTGGTAGGATGGTCGGCTCCGTAACGGTTTTCGTAAAGCTCGTAGTGCCACTGAGCCCACTGGGGGCCGTCCATCATGGGCGACATTCCCAAAGGCTCCGTAATACCGCGCCTGAGATCAAGGCTGAAATCAGTTTCTTCTGCAGCTTCACCTCTTTTGGTTTCCACAACAACAACTCCACGTGCACCTCTTGCACCGTATATAGCTGTAGCTGCAGCATCTTTGAGAATGTCTATAGATTCGATATCTTCAAAATCAAGAGATGCAAGTATGCTCTCTGAAGGAGACCTGTAGCCCAGTCTGCCGGTTTCAACCTCCACACCGTCTACTATCCATATCGGTCTGTTTGCGCCGTCGATCGATCCCATACCGCGTACAATGACAGAGACGTCTCCACCCGGCACTCCGTCAGCGGCAGTTACCTGAACACCTGCGGCACGCCCCTGAATAGCCCTTTGAACACTTTCAACAGGCATACCTTCCAGCTCTGAAGAACGAACAGAAGATACCGAGCCGGTAAGGTCTCTCCTGCGCTGCACACCATAGCCGGTAACTACTACTTCGTCGAGCCCGACTACGTCAGGTTCCATCTCAATATCTATTGTACGCTGGTCGCCGACTATGACCTCTTCTGCCTGCTTCCCGACAAAGGTGAATTCCAGAATCGCATCCTCGTCGGGGACCTCAATAGAGTAGGACCCGTCAACATCGGTTACTGTACCGATTTCCGTTCCTGCCACAGTTACTGTAACCCCGGGTATGGGTTCTTCATCTTCAGCTGAGGTAACCGTTCCTGTAACTGTAATTTGTGCTATTGCTGTTGAAAAACTAAAAATAATCAACAACAACAGAGTGAAAATTTTTCTCTCCATAGGATGAAATTTTTTTGTTACACTAAATAGAATCATTTGCAGTGGCTCTATAAGAAATGTCTGATCTTTATAATTGGATATTTTGGCCTCTTGATAACAATCAACGCAGAACCTTTTTTCTCACATTTATGCTAAACGGCCGGGATGTTGAGGAATTTTTGTTATTTCCTCCGTTGGGCTTGCCCAGCGGTTAAAGACCGGGCTTTGGCAATAACAGTTTTTAACACGCATATTCTCCGCACCAGGTTTACCTTAGCGGACAATTTCTCCGGGCGGAGTTTGCCTTATCAGGCAAGAGCACAAAGTTTTTAACCCACGTATTCCCCTTTGCAGATTTCAGGGGTTTTGCCTTATCAGGCAAGAGCACAACATTATTTAACATTCCTGTTCATCCTCCCCATTGCGGGGATTTTGCCTGTCAAGAAGCATGTTAACACGTTTACTTACAATATTTTAACGCAAATTTTTAAAAAAAATTTTAAAAAATTCAAAAAAATAGGCAGTCCGGTATAAACAATTGATATGTTGCAGCTTATTTTGTTAAAATTTGTTTTCAGGCGTGTTGTTTCTGCTTCTGTAGACGGATACAGGAAAAGCAGGATGATTTAATTGCTGAAATGGATGCAAAGCAGCCATCCAATGTAGGATTTTTCACTGTTCAGGTTAGCATAGCCGCCCAGTCCGATTTCCACCGTCTCGGATATTTTCCGGAAGAGATGGGCTTCAATGGGTAGTCCGGGTGTATAGAAAGTCACCCTTTCAAACCCCCTGTAGGGATAAAGCTTAACCATCTCACCCTGGCGTGACCCGCCCGTCAGGCTTATACCGGCCGAAACCACGGCACGAAAATCGGATCTTTCTGTCGATACGCCGTAAAGAATACCTGTATCCCAAACGTTTATCCAGGGTGAATCTATTTTCAATTTTGAATTGTGGATGAAACGGCCGGTGAGAATCCCTTCGCCTGTCTGGTGTGAAAGGCTTATGCCCGCGGTTAAACCGGATGTGCCTGAACCAAATCCCACATTAACACCAAGGTAAGGCTCATCGTTTTTCTCTGGCATGTTCCGGGAGAAAACAAAATTTCCTCCCGTGCAGGCAAACAAGCCCACAATGGCAATGAAGGATATGCAGCGCTTTATTAACATACAAATTGCAGGAGCCTTAATAATCAAGGATTATTAAACACCCGTATCAATTAAAACATATAGACCCCCACATTTTATTGCCCGGATTAAGCCATGGTGCATATCAATTGTTCAGGCTAAATGAGAAAACTTCGCTAATATTGGGTTTTTACTTTCATTTTGGATGTTGTTAAATTATATTTGTAAATGTTATATAATATTATTCATCATTGTTAAATTAAAACTTCCTTATTATGCGATTAACCCTTATATCATTACTGTCTTTTATCTTTCTGCTTGCTGCTTGTGAAGTGGAAGAAGAGGAATTTGAATATGAACATGCCACCTATGATTTTCCTGTGGAAATTGAGGGTGAAACAGTTATTTTTACCTATGAGTCAACTCACGATCTGAAAAGTGCTCCGGATTCCGATATTGAGCTGGTGGTGTTTGTACACCACGGGGCGGCACAAAATCCGACCACCTATTTCGAAAATATGAAAGCTGCACGGGATGCTGCTGCTATTGACCGCCCTGAAGAGGATTTTGAAAACAAGGTTATGGTAGTTTCCCCGGCCATGATAGGCGAAAGGCATATTGAAGACAACCCCGGTCGTTATGAAAACGGGAATTATGCTTACTGGCCGGGTGGATGGAGAGGAGGCAGCAACTCGGTGACCGAGCCCGGGGTAAGCAATTTCGAGCTGCTCGATGCGATGGTACTGCATGTTGCCGACCACTTCCCGAATGTCAAGGCCGTTGTCCATGCCGGGCATTCGGCGGGCGGACAGGTTGTAAGCCGTTACTCGGTTGGTACTCCGATTTACGATGATCTGATTGAGCAGGATATTTATCCCCGTTATATTATCTCCAATCCCTCATCATTTTTGTATCTTGACACCAGGCGCCCGGATTTTGATACTGAAGAGAGTTTCGTAGATTACTCGGATGAGGTTCCGGTGGTTGACGGAGAAGAGTGTCCTCAGTTTAATGAATATGCATACGGTTTTGACGGTGAGCTGGTTGAGTATATGACACACCGGAGCATTGAGGAAATGGTTGAAGAATTCGCAGAGCGCGATGTTTACCTGCTGCAGGGAATGGATGATGATGACCCTGAAGGTGCGGCACTCGACAGAAGCTGTCCGGCTCTTATGCAGGGAAGACACCGCCTGGAGAGAGGTGAGTGGTACTATAAGTACTTCGGAGAACTTTACGGCGATGAGGGGTATGAGACCAAGTTTCTTGAAACAGTTCCCGGCGTGGGCCATGATAATGCCAAAATGTTTGCCTCCGAGGAAGGTAAGCCGATGATATTCTTCAATGCCGAAGAGGTACGCAATGAAAGGCTGAACAGGTAAAATTCCGGATATACTGAACCTGCCTTTTGCCAAACAGGCAGGTTAAAAGTTTTAAGGTGAACAAAATAGTTAAGACTTACCGGGCAGGCAGTGAGCTGATTGCTGAGCTGCCTGCCGGTAATGTTTGCTTAATTCTAAATTGGTAAAAAACAATGAATTATGAAATTACTGAGGTCTTTTTTTACCATATCGGTCATTTTAACGGTACTTTTCACTGCCGGGGCGCAGCAGCTCCCGTTTGAGAAGGAAATACCCGTTAAGGGAGTAGAGTGGTATGATGATAACATACCCAAACCTGAAGAGGTGATAGGACACAAGATAGGCACCCGCCATACCGAATCCCTCCAGGCGGTTAACTATTTTGAGGCCGTTACCGAAGCTAGCGACATTGCGGTTATGCATGAGTATGCCCGCTCGTATCAGAATCGTCCGCTGGTATACGCTATTGTGACATCACGGGAAAACCATGAGCGCCTGGATGAGATCCGGGAACAAAATGCGAGGCTTACAACTGATGCAGATGCTGTTGCCGACGAAGAGCTGGAGGATATGCCGGTTGTTGTCTACATGGGATACAATG
Organism: Bacteroidota bacterium; assembly: GCA_003554865.1. Classification (GTDB taxonomy): domain Bacteria; phylum Bacteroidota; class Bacteroidia; order Bacteroidales; family PUMT01; genus PUMT01. The sequence goes on from PWHJ01000016.1 coordinate 9,235, forward strand.
TACACGGACGGGAGGCTTCCTGTACCGAAGCGGCTATGTTACTGCTTTATCATTTGACGGCCGGACGGGGCGAGGGGATAGAGGAGATGCTCGAGGAGATGGTTGTGATAATTGATCCTAATATGAACCCCGACGGAAGGGACCGTTTTGTGAACTGGGTGAATATGAACCGGGGCGGTGTGCATACAACCGACCGGCAGGACCGTGAACACAATGAGCCCTGGCCCGGGGGAAGGGGGAACCATTACTGGTTTGATCTGAACCGTGACTACTTCCCGCTTGCCCATCCCGAATCAAGAGGTAAAGTGGAGACATATCAGAAATGGCGTCCCCAGGTGTTTTCAGATTTTCATGAAACGGGTCGCTCGCAGACCACGCATTTTTTCCAGCCCGGTATACCCGAGAGGACCCACCCTCTTACACCGGAGATTAACCAGGAGCTGACAATGGCCATCGCGGAGCATCATGCGGATATTCATGACCGGATGAGCCAGACTTACTGGACACGTGAGATTTACGATGATTTTTACTACGGTAAGGGGTCGACCTACCCGGATGTGCAGGGTACTGTCGGTATTTTATATGAGCAGCGTTCTTCAAGGGCGCTGGAGGCGGAGCTGGATGATTATCCCCACGGGAAGCTGCATTATAAAAGAACTGTTCGCAACCAGACCGCGAGCTCTTTGTCGACCCTGCAGGGAGCAAAGAATTTGCGTGTGGAGTTGTTGCGCTATCAGCGCGACTTTTTTGCAGAGGCTTCCCAGAGGTATGCAGATTATGAAACCAAGGCCTATGTGATTGATAAGAGTGAATTTCCGAACAGGGCACAGGCACTTGTTGATAATATAAGACGCCATCGCGTGAAAGTTTATGAGCTTGAACAGCCATTCGAAACCGAAGAGAGGACTTTCAGCCCCGGGGAGGCGTATATTATACCCATGAACCAGCCGCAGCAGCAGTTTATAAGGGCAATGATGGAGATCCGCACCGAATTCCCTGCCGAAACTACTCATGATGTTTCCACATGGACAATGCCGCTGACCTTTGGCACGCCTTACGCGGAAATGCAACGTGACCCCGCTCCGTTTACAGGGGATGAGGTTACACAATTCGGTTTCAGCGGAGGTGAGTTTATAGGGGAGCGTGATACCAGGGTCGGATATGTTATGGAATGGGGCCGCTATTTTTCACCCCGTGCACTCTATCGTCTGCAGGATGCAGGTGTTGTAACCCGTGTGCTTCACGAGGAGATGTCTGTGCCGGTTGGAGACCAGACCTATGAGGTTGGCCGCGGCTCGATTACAATACCTTTTGATCAGCCCGATGTTAGCGAGGATGAGCTGCGCAGCCTTATGGAAAAGCTGCCGGAGAAGGATCATGTAAGGGTTTTTGGGGTGGAAAGGGGACTTTTCCCCGAGCATCCCGATTTCAGCTCTCCCGGCTCGCATATTCTTGATAAGCCGAAGATTGCATTGCTTACGGGCAGCGGTGCCGGCTCTTACAATGCGGGAGAGGTGCGCCATCTGCTTAACGAGAGATACAAGATGCCGGTTACCCAGCTTGATGTGGAGGCGGCCGGCTATGCCGACCTTGACCGCTACAATGTTCTGGTGCTGGCAGGTGGGTCTTACCCCGGACTGGATCCGGAGACTGTAAGGGAATGGGTGCGCGGCGGGGGAACGGTTATCGGTATAGAGTCCGGTGCCGCCTGGCTGAACAATAACGGCTTTGCAGATCTTGAGCCTTACAGGCTGGACCTCGATCAGATGTATCTTGACTACAGCTATGAGAGACAAACAGAGCTGTTTTATGTACAGAATATTGAGGGCTCTATTTTCGAGGCCCAGATTGACAACACCCATCCGGTTGCCTATGGTTACGGAGATACTGCTCCGGTATTTAGGACAATGAACACTTTTTACGGTAAAAATCCCGAGCGCGGAACCAATGTGGCAGTATACGACAGGGAGCCTCTTCTTAGCGGCTTTATATCGGATGAGCTCCATGAGATGGCAGAAGAGAAGGTCTCAATTGTTGCCCGCAGGGAGGGCAGTGGCCGTGTGGTGCTGATGTTTGACAATCCAAACTTCCGCTCCCACTGGCACGGTACGAACTTGCTTTTTGCCAATGCTCTCTTTTTTGGTCAGACATTTTAATGACATAGTTTAATTATAAACGGAGAAGTGCAACCTTTTCACCCGGGCAGGCACTTCTCCATTATTTTAATCCTCCCGCTTTTTTATACTCGATACAATGCCGTTAACTACTTTTTTGTCAATATTATTCTTACTTTTACTGATGTGAATAATTCCTGAAATATAATCCTGTTAATATAACTAATTGAAATTTTGTATAACAAAACTTAATTGTACGTATGAAGCTGCTAAATTCTTATTCAAAGGCATTTTTATTGCCGCTGTTATCTTTTTTCCTGATAATTAATTCATGGCAGATAAATGCGCAAGAGGGGGTTACTTCTCCCGAAGAGTTCTTCGGATTTCAGATGGGCGAAGAGCGCAAGCTTGCAAGATGGGATCAGACGGTTGAATATTTTTACTTGCTTGAGAGTGAAAGCGACCGCATAAAGGTTATGAATATGGGTCCTTCAACCGAGGGGCAACCTTATTTGATTGTCCTGATAACATCAGGTGATAATCTGGACAATCTTGACCGCCTCCAGGAGATCAATCATGCGATAAGCGATCCCCGCGGATTTTCTGAAGAAGAAATTAAGGAGTATATTGATGAAGGGAAAGCTGTAGTGTTCCAGTCGATGGGACTGCATTCCAACGAGGTGGGAGGCACCCAGATGACACCGGAGCTGGCCTATGACCTGCTTAGCCGTGATGATGATGAAACAAGGGCTATTCTCGACAATGTGCTCTATTTTATGATACCTTCGATGAACCCTGACGGGGATATAATGATAAACGACTGGTACAGTGAAACTCTCGGGACCGAATACGAGGGTATGCGTATGCCTTATCTGTACCACAAGTACTGCGGTCATGATACCAACAGGGATGGCGACTATCTTAACCTGACAGAATCAAAATACAACGCTGAGGCGATGTATGTTGACTGGCCGCCCCAGGCTTATATCGACCATCACCAGATGGGCTCCTACGGAGCACGCTTTTATGTGCCTCCTTATTGCGACCCTATAAGGCCTCATGCCGATCCCCTGGTGTGGAGGGAGATAGAATGGTACGGGGCCAACATGGCATATAAGCTGGAAGAGGAAGGTTTTCAGGGGGTCCTCAACGACGCCCAGTTCACCGGCTGGGGACATTTCGGATGGCACTGGATAACCCCGTTTCACAATATTGCCGGAATGCTTACCGAATCGGCCAGCGTTGATCTTGCAACCTCGATTTATATTCACCCGGAACAATTAACGGCAGGGGCACGGATGTTCCCCGATTATGAACCCCAGGCCAGCTTCCCGAATCCCTGGCCCGGCGGGTGGTGGCACCTGAGGGATATTGTTGAGCAGAAAAAAGTTTCGGCGTGGTCGCTGCTTGAGGTGGCGGCAAAAAACAGGGAGACGGTCCTTAGAAACACATACCGGAAAGCTGATAACCAGATAAGAAGAGGCAAGGAGGGTGATGTAAGGGAGCTTATCGTGCCTGCAAGCCAGCACGATCATCTCACTTCTGTTAAAATGATAAATACCTTGCTCAGATCGGGACTGGAGATCAGGAAGGCAGAAAATGATTTCAGGGCAGGCGAGATCCACTATGGCGAGGGATCATATATTATACCGCTGGCTCAGCCGAAAAGGGGACTGATAATGAATTTGCTCACCGAAACCCGTTACCCTCAAAATGAGTGGACTATAAGAGATGACGGCACCCCCCTGAGACCTTATGACCTTGCAACACATACAATGTTCGAATTTATGGGGGTAAGGGTGGACAAGCTGGAAGAGCCTGCCGGGGTTGACTATGTTATCCTTGAGGATTTTGAGAAGCCACAGGGCAGGGTGAGTGAAAATACTGAAAGGGTTGTAATGGACGGAAGGTTTAATTATAGCTTTAAGGCTGCAAATATGCTTATTGACAAGGGTGTGGAGGTTCAGCGTATTGATGCGGCTTTCGGGGACTACCGCCCGGGTGATTTTATTGTTGAAGGGGCCCCGGGAGATGTTTTGAATGAAATTGCCGGATCAACCGGTGTTGACTTTGAGCCTCTGGTTGGGGACACAGACGAGAAGCATACCGTGAGGCGCGGGCGTGTGGGACTTTTTCAGAGATACTACGGGGGTAATATTGATGAGGGATGGACAAGGCTGTGTCTTGAAAACTACAAATTTCCCTATCGCACACTTATGAGCGAGGAGATAAAAGAGGGGAACCTTCGAAGAAACTACGACGTTATTATTATACCACATGATTCGCCGCACCATATTACCGGTTTTTATGAGGGAACCAGGATTGATCCCGGGGACTACCCCGGGCAGTACAGAAGCGGTATAGGCAGCGAGGGTATTGAGAATCTCCAGGAGTTTGTCAGAAACGGCGGGAGACTGGTTGTTCTGGGGTCTTCTTATGAGTTTGCCGTGGATGAGTTTGACCTGAATATTCAAAATGTGGTGGACGGGGTGGCGTCGACCGATTTTTTCTGTCCCGGCTCAACTGTTAAGGTCAATTTTGACAACACCCAACCGCTGGCCTACGGAATGCCCGATCAGGGAGTTGTGCTGTTTCGCGCAAGTCCGGTTTTCCGCATTCTAAGGGGCAGACACAATCAGGATTATCAAACGGTTGTAAGATACAGGGATGAGGATCTGCTTAAAAGCGGATGGCTCTGGGGTGAGGATATCATTGCCGGCAATCCTGCAATGGTAAAAGCCGCATATGGTGAAGGAGATATTGTTTTAACCGGTTTCAGGACGCAGCACAGGAATCAGACAGACGGAACTTTTAAGTTGCTGTTTAACTCGATAATTACCGAGTAATTGTATTGGGGCAGTCTGTTTTGACCCGGCAGGCAAAATAAGAGAAAAAACGGCAAGGAAAAACCTTTTTAGCCGTTTTAAATTGAGATAAAAGTTATCTGCAAACTGAATATTTTGTTGATGAGTTAAATAAATTGAATGATGATAAACAGGATTTTGAAGTTAACTATTGCAGCTGTTTTCCTGCTGGCCGGAACTTCAGTTCTGCAAGCAGGACATGCCATAAAAATGGAGTTTCCCATCACGGGGTCTGTCTCGGTTATTGTAGAGCAGACCGTTGATGGACCTGTTTTCACTATGGGTGATATGGATCCGGTGGAGATGGAGAGAACGGGTGAAGACCAGTGGATTGTGCCCGGACTTGATATCCGGCTTGAATTTTTACGCGAGGATGTGGGCGGGGTTATCGAGGCTGCCGATATTACCCGCTATGGTGAGACTGTAAGACTCTCCCAGGATCGCCGTCCTCAGGAGCTTTTCCAGGATGCACCTGAGCGTGTGCCTGAAGTTCTGGATGAGTTGATACCCAGACTGATGATCGTTCACGATGTTCCCGGTGTTTCAATAGCCGGCATTGAGGAGAGGGAGGTTGAGTGGACCGGCACGTGGGGTGTTAAGGAAGCGGGCAGCGATGAGCAGGTGACCGGTGAAACCCTGTTTGAAGCCGCTTCAATGTCAAAAGCCCCCTTTGCCTATGCAGTGCTTCGCCTTGTTGACAGGGGGGAGTTTGACCTTGACAAGCCGCTTGTAGACATATACGGGGAGCCTTATGAAAAGGTTGTAAAAGATACACCCGATGATACCCTGCACAAGATGATAACGGCAAGAATGGTCTTTCAGCACCAGACCGGCTTTCCGAATTGGAGTGGTGATGATCCGCTAAAACCTGCATTCGAGCCCGGTACCGATATAGGCTATTCGGGTGAGGGTTTCGAGTTTTGCCAGAAGGTGGTTCAGCGGGTTACAGGCCTTCCCCTTTATGAGTTCATGAGGAAGGAGTTGTTTGACCCGCTGGAAATGGAACAAAGCAGCTATATATGGGAGGAGCATTATCCGGATATTTCGGCTGAAGGTCATGATTCTGACGGCAACCTGATAGAAGACCGCAGAATATATGAGGAGCCGGGTAATGCCGCCTACACCATGTATACCACCCCTTCAGAATATGCTCTTTTCCTTATTGATGTTATGGGAAAGACACCTTCCCGCGGCAGCCTTCTCAGTGAAGAGAGCCGTAAGGAGATGCTTGATCCTGCCGTTCATGACCCGGGGCGTTCCGGGTTGCCCAGGGTTGAGGAGGCCGAATGTGATGATGTTTATTGGGGACTAAGCTGGAGGGCCCAGGAGACAAGTACTGGAGTGAGGTTTCATCACGGGGGGGCAAACAGTACAGGTTTCCGGTGTCTTACCGAATTCAACCCTTCTACCGGCAACGGAATAGTAATTATGACAAATGCTTTCGGAGGGTCGGCACTGCGCAACGAGGTTTTTTCAACCATAAGCCTGCCCTGATTTTTTCACTTTTTTTAACTTTTGTTTTAGAGGCAGATAATCAGTGAGGTAAGAATGTATTGTTGTCCGGAATGCCGCTTCCACAGGCATAATCCTGACCATCCTCTTTGTTTTTTTGTTTTGCTTGTATAATTTTATGGGCTTTAAAAAAAAAATGATAGTGACCGATTATATTACCTTTGATGATGAAGCGATTGATTGACGGATCTGAGAGAAGATTTGAACCTTTTTCTTATGCAGGATTTTTAAAAGTTTCGATTTTAGTTATATTCATATTTTTCACCCATCCCGTGTTTACTTCTTTTGCCGGAGACGAAGGGGGGAGGTTCCGCGGTGACAATGACAGGGAAAGGAGGGAGCTGAGAGCTGTAAGAGTGGATACTCCTCCCGAGATAAGGGGTAATATGAGTGACCCTGCCTGGAAAAAGGCATATGTTGCAACCGGCTTTCACCAGTATGAGCCCCATAATGACCGTGAGGCGAGCTTTCAAACCGAAGTCAGGATACTCTATGATGACGAGGCGGTTTATATTGCCGCCAAAATGAAAGACCCCAATCCTGACAGTATCTATACTGAACTGGGTATGAGAAATTCGGGTAATAACCTGAATGCTGACCAGTTCTGGATGGATTTAAGTCCGTATGACGACGGGCAGAATGTTTTCCGCTTCAAGATATCGGCATCGGGAGTGCAGACCGACATAAACCTTGCCGGCGGGGGAAGAAGGGGGGATGTAAACTGGGATGCCGTATGGAAGAGTGAAACAACTGTTACCGATGAGGGGTGGATAGCTGAGATGGCTATACCATACTCTGCCCTGAGGTTCCCGGGAAGGGATATTCAGGAATGGGGTGTTAATTTCTGGAGGGAGATACGCCGCTACAGGGAAACTTCCAGCTGGAATTTCGTGGATCGCAGGGTTGGTGACGATGAGAGTTTTATGGGACTTATAACCGGGGTTAAAGGAATAGATCCTCCCCTGAGGATGTCTTTTCACCCCTATGTTTCCGGATATGTTGAAAATGATGCTGCCTACGGGGGATGGGGTAATACTTTCAGCGGGGGAATGGATGTCAAATATGGCATTGATGAGAGCTTCACCCTTGATGTTACTCTGATACCTGACTTCGGACAGGTGCAGACAGATGAGAAAATACTGGACCTTTCTCCTTTTGAGGTGAAATATGATGAGCAGAGGCAATTTTTTACCGAAGGGATGGAGCTTTTCAACAGGGCCGGACTTTTTTACTCCCGAAGGGTGGGAGATGAACCAACCGGCCGCGGTGATGTCCCGGTTGAAAAAAAGGAGACGGAAATGATATCGGAGAATCCCCGCGAAACATCACTTATCAATGCTACCAAGCTGTCGGGGAGAACTGACGGTGGACTAGGAATCGGGTTTTTCAATGCAATGACTGCCCCGAGTTATGCAAAATTAACTGACACTATAACCGGCGATACAAGAAGGGTGGAGACCCAGCCTTTTACAAACTACAATATGGTTGTTTTTGATCAGAGCCTGAGGAACAACTCCTTTGTTAGTCTTGCAAACACCAATGTTGCCGGTGCTGTTGACGGGTATACCGCCAATGTAACGGGAACGGAGTTCAGGGTCCAGGATGCTTCCAATATGTACCGGGTGAGCGGGACCGGTGCGCTAAGTCAGCAGTATTTCAGCGATGCTGATAATATTTTTGGCTACAAGTATGATTTCAGCGTGGGGAAGTTTGGCGGCACCTTTCAGTATAACTATTCGCGCTTTGCCATATCAGACGATTATGACCAGAATGACTTAGGCTTTTTGAGAAGAAACAACCTTGTTGAGGATGAGGTATCTTTCAGCCATAACATTTTTTCGCCTTTCTGGAGGGTTAACAATCTTTCAAACACTTTGGGGGTTGAGTATGAGAGGTTGTATGACCCGCGCAGGTTTACTTCACTGCGATTGTATTATAATTTCAGGGTTACCTTCGACAACCAGTTTTTCATAATGATCAGATCGGGCCACAGACCTGACGGCAGAAGGGATTACTTTGAGCCGCGCGTTCCGGGAAGACGCTATAAGACCGAGCAGGAGACCGATTTCAGTTTAAGTTATTCCACAGATTACAGCCGCAGGGTTTATTTTGACGGTGGTATAAATTTCAAAAGGGTTCTGTCATGTTCCAATGAGGAGATTGAAGCCGGGTTCAGCGTGGAGCCGACCGTTAAGGTAAGCGATAATTTCAATTTTTCCTACGGTTTTGAATATAACAAGAGGGAAGGAAATATCGGGTATGTTTTTCATGAGGACAGCGAAACGGTATATTTCGGCCGCCGTGATATGCCCACACTTACCAATACTCTGGGTACGACGTATTTGTTCAACAATCAGGCGGCACTGGATCTTGATTTAAGGCACTACTGGTCGAGGGTTGATTATGACGGCAATTACTATTTACTGGAAGAGGAGGGTACGCTTGACCCCCTGGGAAGGGATCTTCAGGTGGACGATATAAATTATAATGCATTTACCATTGATCTGGCTTTCACGTGGGAGTTCGCGCCGGGCAGCCAACTTAGTGTGGTCTGGAAAAATATTATTGACAGTGAAGGGCATTTGCTGAGGGAGAACTATTTCGATAATTTGAATCATATAGTAGGGCAGCCCCAGATAAACAGTTTTTCCCTTAGGGTGTTGTATTACCTTGATTATCAACAAATTCAAAGTTTTGCCGGGAGGACCTTATAATTTTGTGCTAAAACAGCATAAACTCCTGATAAAGTGGTGCCGCTGTGTTGGTTTTATTTCGTTGTCAGGATGCCAAGCGTTTTTTTGTAAAGGGTCTTACTGAGCAGGACGTTCGTTCTGGCATTTATATGCTTGCTTTTTGCCGATTTCCAGTGAGCTTTTGCTTCAAGCAGCTCTACAATGGTCTCTTTTCCTTCATTGTACATGTCTTTACTTGTTTCCATATTTTCTTTTGACTGCTCCAGGGCTTTTCCGGTAAGCTCAAGGCGCTTGCGGGCATTTTCAAATGTAAGGCGCGCTTCAGCTATTTCCAGCTGCATCAGCTCGCGGGTATCTTCTTTTTCGATCTGTGCAGCTTCGGTTTCCAGATTTGCTTTTGCAAGCCTGTTTTGTCTTTCCCCCCAGTTAAATATGGGAATTTTAACCGACCCCATAACTGAGAAGACCAGGTCGTCTGTTTTATGCCCCCCTATATCAACTCCCCTCATGTGATTGTATGAGGCTTTTATACCTACTTCGGGCAACATTTCAGCCCTTGCCATTTTTTCCTCATACTTTTCCAAATCGACGGCTTTTTCCAGCATTTTATACTCCGGGCGGTTTTCGGGAGATTGTTCATTTTTTTGCAGGATCGAGTAATCTACTTCCTCCGGCAATTGAGATTTTTCGGTTGTAATCTCTGTATGAAGGGGCAGTCCGGTAACCCGGCACAAAAACATTTCTGCAAGCTCGACACCGCTGCCGGCTTTCTGAACTTTCAGGGAGGCCTCGTTCCTTTTAACCTTTGCTTTCAGCAGGTCATTGCGTGTTGCCAGACCTTCCTCCACACTTTCCCTGGTGGCTTGTACCAGTTCCTCAAGTGTCTTTTCATATTGCAATGCGGCACTTTTTGCCTCTTTTGCCGAAAGGTAATTGAACCAGGCTGAATCGGCTACCGTTATAACCTCCGATATGTGCATTTCAACATTGAGCCCGGCAATACCGGCCCCCGTTTCTGCCATATTTACCGCGGTGCGCACCCTTCCGCCAAGGTATACCGCCTGCTCTGCTTCCACCCCGGCCATTGTTACACCTTCCATTCCTATGCTAAGTGCCGCATCAGGGAGATCTTTATCCATCATTTCACGTAAATTTCCTTCCATACCCAGTAGCGTTCCCAGCCCTAAAGAGTACTCAAACTCATGCGGGGAATAATAATAGAGTCCGGATGCGGAAAATTCGGGAAGAAATCCTGTTTTTGCAATCCTTTCCTTTAAAAGTGCCTGCTTTTCTTTGTTTTCTGACTGCCTGAGCTGTTTTGAGTGTTCTATTGCAAGCTGGCGGCATTTGGAGCGGTCAAGCACCGTTGTTTGAGTAATAGCTGCATGGGGTATAATTAATGTAAAAAGCAGCAAAACAGCTTTTTTTTGTATTCCTGTCATATGTATTGTTTTTAATTATTTTCCGTTGTTGCCGTTTTTTTTCTCTTTTTGCTTTCAGGGTGTACTACCTTGTGCATAAGAGCATAAAAGGCGGGGATTATCAAAAGTGTTATTAACGATCCTGCAAGCAAGCCTGCCATCATTGTAGCCGCAAGGGATCCGAACATATCGTCGGGAAGAAGCGGCAGCATACCCATTATGGTGGTCAGGGATGCCATCATTACAGGCCGCAGACGGGAGGTGGAAGCTTCAACCAGGGAATCAAAATGATTTTTCCCGGATTTTACCTGGAATTTAACCTCTTCAAGAAGGACCACCCCGTTTTTTGTCATCATACCCATCAGACCTAGAGTACCTACAATAGCAACAAATCCGTATTCTTTGCCTGCCAGCAGCAGTCCGGGTACAATTCCTATGAATGCCAGAGGTAGTCCCATTATTATTATCAGCGGTTTTTTGTAATCCCCGAACAAAGCGATCAGAACTGCAATTATAAGGATAACCGCCAGGGGCAGATGCATAAAAAGGTACTCCCTTGCCTCTGTGCTTGCTTTGTATTCCCCGTGCCATTCTAAATTGTAGCCCGGGGGCAGATCAATGTTTTCTATTTCTTCTATTATATTGTTACGCACATCGTCTGCTGTTTTACCGCTTGCAGGATTGCACCGGGCTTTCATTGACCTTACCCTGTTATAGCGTTCAACCTGAGGCTCTTCCCATTCTATATCAATTTCGGGTACCGCCTGTCTTGCCGGTAAAGGTGCGGCACTTTCCCTGAATATATCTTCAACCGCGGTGGCCCCGGTTAAAAGGTCGTTGACCATTCTTGTATCTGGCAGTCTGAGGGCCGGCATCATCCTAAGAAGGGGGGAGGTAGACAAGCCGGGATGATCCTCGTTTTCTTCAGCCGTTGTTTTTAAGTAAACGGGAATTGTCTTTTCTCCCTCATGAAGGTTACCTACCGGCACTCCTTCGGTTGAGGAGAGCATCGATAAGGCCACATCTGAGCGGGATATACCGCTTTTTCTTGCAGACAACTGGTTGTAGCTTGCAACCTTGACCATGCCGGCAGGCTCCCTGCTGGTTGTTACAAGAGTGGCCGAGGGTTCTTCCTCCATTATGGATACGGCCTCAGAGGTGAGCTCTTTCAGCACATCACGGTCCGGACCGGTAAACATTACTTCTACGGGGAAAGCCATATACATAAGGTTGTACCTTTTTACCCTGGCATAGGCCTGGGGGTGGTTTTCCGAAAGGTATTGCTGTATTTTACCGGCTTTTTCTACAAGTATGTCGGGGTTGTCAAATTCCACTATCAGCTCCCCGTAGCTCATTGATGGTTTGGCAAATGTGCGTACAAGGTTGTAGCGTGCAGGCGTGCCTCCAAGGCTTGTGGTAACTTTTTTTACACTGTTTTTTTCAAGAAGATAATCTTCAATTTCTCCAAGATCCCTGTCCACTGCCTCTATTCTTGTCCCGGAAGGCATATCGTATTCAATGTAGAGCTGACTGTAGGTGAGGTCGGGGAAGAAGGTCTGGGGAATGAAGCGGAACAATAATGCCGATATACACAGTAAACTCACGACTATTGTGATTGATACGGTTTTGTGGCGTAATATGTATTTGACTGTTTTTTTATGGATCCTGTAGATAAAGCTGTTGTAGGGGGTGTTACCCGGAGAATTTTTAACTGCAATGTTTTTGAACTGACCGGCAGCCATCATAGGTGCCTGTGTTAATGCCAGCAACCAGCTTATCAAAAGCGATACTGAAAGGACAATAAAAAGGTCCCTGACATATTCGCCGGCCGTATCGGGCGAAAGGAATATAGGCAAAAATCCGAAAATTGTAATAAGTGTTGCTCCAAGAAGAGGCCAGGCGGTTTTGTTTACGGTGTTGACAAGTGCCTTTTCCTTTTTCATCCCTTTCTGCAGATCTGTAAGTATTCCGTCTACTATTACAATTGCATTGTCAACCAGCATTCCCATGGTGACAATGAAAGAGCTGAGCGAGACCCGCTGAAGGGTTCCGTCAAAGAAGCTGAGGATGACGAAGCTCCCCAGGATAGTCAAAAACAGTCCGCTACCGATTATAACGCCACTTCTCAGTCCCATGGTAAACATCAGGATAACAATGACTATCATGACCGACATAACAAGGTTTACCATAAATGTTGTGATGGCGCTGCTAACCTTTTCGGGCTGGAAAAAAACTTTGTTGAAATCGATTCCGGCAGGTAAAAGGGTTGTTTGCAGTTTTTCAAGCTTTTCATCGGTCTCCCTGCCCAGGGCAATTACACTACCCCCGCTTTCCATTGCTATTGAAATTCCAAGGGCTTTCTTCTTGTTGTGGCGCATTGCTTCCCGGTAGGGTTCTTCAAGTCCGCGTTCCACTTCGGCTATTTCGGAAAGCCTGAACCTGTCACCTTCAAATCCCTGTAAAACAAGGTTTTCTATATCTTCTTTGCTTTTAAAATTATCACTAACATCAACTCTTATTCGCTCCCGGGGTGTTTCAAAATGGCCTGCATAAACTGTTTCGTCCTGATCTTCAAGAGTTTGGAAAAGCAATAATGGAGGGATACCCAGGTTAGCCATCCTGGTCTGGTCCGCATTTATGTAAACAGCAGGTGAGCGGTCACCGTATATCTGAACTCGTCTTACATCCTCAATGGCCTCAAGCTCGCTTTTGACTTTCCTGGCGTAGTCGTTCATCTCCTCGTAGGAAAAGCCTTCACTGGCAGTCATTGCATAAAAGAGTCCGAAGACATCCCCGAAATCATCCATTACCAGTGGATCCTGCGCTCCCCGTGGAAGGTCCGGGTAAGCTGCCTCCACCCGGCGTCTTAGGATATCCCATTTCTGCTCTATATCGTCTCCGGTCACAGTGGGATGAAGCTCTACGGTGATCTCCGAGTACCCAGCTTTTGATCGCGACTCGATATAGTTAAGTCCGCCCATATCCTGTATTGACTCTTCAATTACATCGGTAACCTGTTTTTCGGTTTCAAGGGCGGAGGCACCGGGATAAAAAGTGGCAACCAGGGCCTGTTTGACCTCTATTTCGGGGTCTTCAAGCTTGCTCATGGTTATAAATGAAAATATTCCCCCCGCTACCATTGCCAAAAGAATAAAATAAAAGAGTGCCCTATTTTTAAATACCAGTTCTGTCATTTATCATTAAATAATTTGAGGGAATTTATTGCCGGGGTGAAGATGTTAAAGGTTTTACCTTTTGTCCGTCGCTGAGCGAATGCACCCCGGCGCTGACAATTATGTCGGTGGTATCAAGTTCGGCTTTGATCAGGGCATCACCTGAGGAACCAACTTCTTTAATTTCCACCGGAAGCAGGCCGGCTCTCATCTCCTCTTTGTCGATCAGCCACAGCTTTGTCCGGTTCTCCCGTCTGAACAGTGATGAAGCCGGGACTTTGTACAATTTTTCAGCCCCGGTGCGGTAGGTGATCTTTATTTCTGCACTCATGCCCGGACGCAGTGTGGGTATTGTCTTGTTTTCTGCTTTAAAATATGCGGGGTAAAGTCCGTTCATATTGGCCTGTGCCGATATCTCCTCCAGTTCGACACTGAAGGGGTGGCCGGGCTGGTAAGGTGTTTTACAGAGTATTTCGACAAAATCATCTTTTTTCAGGTAGTCGGGGGCAGCCAGATGTGCCACAATCTCAACCTGTGATGTGTCTACTATTGAAACCACCGGTATACCTTTGTCAACGGTCTCTCCCTCGCTGAAGAACTGTTTGGTGATCTGACCATCGAAGGGTGCGGTGAGTCTTGTATCCTCAAGCTGGTTTTTGTGTGAACGGTATTTTGCACGGATCTGCTTGAGCCCTGACTCGGCTTTGTCACGCTCACTGTCTGTTACCCTCCCTTTTTCATGGAGGGAGATGATACGCCCGGTCTCTCTTTTTACCTCCTTGTATTTTGCCTCTGTAGCCTCCAGAAGTGTCTCATAATCGCGCGTATCCATTTGTGCCAGCAATTCACCCTTTTCTACAAATTTCCCTTCTTTTGCGGGCATATAATCTATCGGTCCGGCCACCCTGAAAGAAACGCGTGCCTTTTTGGTTGCCCTGACCTGTGCCGGATAACTTTTGGTCAAAGCAGAGGTGTGTAGCTCAGGGGATGTGGTTTTTACAGGTACCGGCTCTTCTTCACCGTTTTCAGTTTCCCCGCATGAAATAATTGCTGCAAACGAGAGAAGCGGCAGGAAACTTAAAAGCTTCTTGGTCAATTGCAGTTTGTTTAACCTTATCCTTAATCTGGGGTGCTTAATCCCTGAGGTATTTGTATCGGGATCTGCAGCATTAACCGAATTTTGAGGATTGTTTACCATTTTAATATATTGTTTTATTTTAATTATGCCAGTCGGGCAAAATAAACTACTAACAAGTGGCCAGGTGAAACAAACCTGACCGTTTCAGTTTTGCCCGCCAAAATTCTCCTGTCAGGATGCCCGGTTTCAGGATATCTCCCCTGCGGCTCCGGCTTTTCCTGCCGGAATGCACCTGATTTTGGTACCTCCGCCGGTTGCGGCTTTCCTGCCGTAATGCCAACTGAGTTTCGTGCCTCCGCCGGTTGCGGCTTTCCCTGTCAGGATGCTTCCCCGGCGGCTCCTGCTTTTTTTCGTCTCTTTTCTTCCTGATTGGCTACTATTAAAGTCCCTACAAGGTCACTCATTACATTGGTAGTGGTATTGCCCATATCGACAAGCCTGTATATTCCCCCTACAATTGCCGCTATCTCAAGGGGGAGGTTGAACGCCCTAACAAAGATGAGCGCTATTACCAGTCCGCCGCCCGGTATTCCCCCCGAGCCCGTCTCCAGCATCAATCCAAGGAATATTATGGTAATAATTGTATAAAGGTCGAATGTTACACCGGCTGCCTGTGCGGTAAAGAGCAACACTCCCATAAGCATTATGGTGGTGCCGTTTTTGTTAAGCTGGGTGCCCATCGGCAGGGTGAAAGAGTAGATGTAGTTGGGCAGCTTAAGCCTTTTTTCTGCAACATCCATACTTACAGTCATTGTGGCCCAGCTGCTGCAGGTACCTATGGCGGTGGCGTACACCTGACCGGTCTGATTGAGAAAATTACCCGGCGTCATACCGGTAAACATAAACAGCAATATAAGGAATAAACCCATCATTATAAGCTGTGTTCCCCATACTCCGCCCAGAAAGTAGGCGAGCGGACCGAACATCTGTGCCCCGTACTCACCGAAGGTGGCAGCCATAAGTGCCCCGATGCCTATGGGACCGAACTTAAGTATAAGATTGACCAGCTCCCTGAACACCCTTGCAAGCATATCCAGTCCCTTTGCCAGAGGTTCCTTGTACTGCTGGGGCATTTTTACTATGGTGACCCCCAGGAGTATTGCAAATATGACTATCTGTACCATGTTGGTCTCGGCAAAAGCATGGAAGACATTCTCTGGAACCATATCCATTATCATTTCAACTACACCGGGCATTTCACCAATATCCTCCGGAGGCTTGCCTTCCAGGTCAAACCCCTTTCCTGGCTGAAGGGCGGAGATTATAAAGTATGCAAGAGTGAAGGAAACAATGGATGTGCCCACGAAAAAGACAGCTATTTGTGTGGTTATCCTTCCCAGGCTCTTAACATCGCTTAAACCGGCAAGACCGTTAAGCAGGTTGAAAAAAACAAGTGGAACGGCGGCCATAATAAGCAGCCTTATGAATATATCACCCAGGGGCTCAACGACTACGGCATCCTCGCCGAAAATTATCCCTGCAACCGTTCCTATTCCCATAAATACAAGTATCTTGGTACCAATAGAAAGATCCCGGTACTTGCGGTATATGTCGGTAAGTTTATTCATTGTCTTTTACAAATTTTTCATGAATTTTCGAATTCTTTTTAATCCTTCCCTGTTGTGTTCCCATGTTTTCGAACATGTCATCCTGAAATAACCTTCCCCGTTGTCTCCAAAGGAGGAGCCGTGAACAAGGGCAACTTTTTCCTCTTTCAGCAGTTTTTCCACGAACTCTTTCGAAGGCATATCCGCTTCATTTATATCTGCCCACACAAAGAATGCTCCCTCCGGCACGGGGCAATTTATCCCCGGTATACTGTCCAGCTCTTTTGCCACAAATTTTGTTTTTTC
>PWHJ01000117.1 GCA_003554865.1 Bacteroidota bacterium
TGGGGCCGTTATCAGACAGCTAACCATATCCCCCAGCAGGCCCTAAATAGATAAATTACCAATTATTTACTCATAAATTTGTCGTGCACCCAGTGATGTTTTGCTTTATGGGGTGGGCTGAGCGACGACAAAGGTGCGCATTATTACGGCAATGAAGGATAATAGACGTTATGTAAGAGGCAGGTTTTGCGCCGCGGTGGAGCTGCGGATCAGCAACCAGCCGGGGCGGGAATAAATTGAGGCCTGCGGAGCAGGCCCACCTTTTAATCTTTTGAGCGGAGGCCTTCACCCGGGTCGGGTTGTGCCAGGGTGAGGGCCTCCGCGGGTCTTTTGACCTTGATTTTGACCTGTGGAGCGGAGGGCTTAATCCTGGTCCGGGGTGTGGCCAGGTTTAAGTCCGGAGCGGCTCCGCTTTTGCGTTAGGGATAGGAGCGAAATTGGAGGCGTTTTTTGCGGCCAATTGGAGCGGATAGCCCGACCCCGGCCGCTTTTTGCTGGGGTAACGCCCAAACATGGATTGAGGACTTTTTTGGCAGGGGTGCTAATACCAGCAGGTGCAGGATAAACACCTTGGCTAGCTCTCGCTGCATTAATAACGAGCCTGGGCACAACAGACGCAGTGTGATGAACCGGTGTGATGATGGCGATATGCGCGGGGCCATGATAGCCGGCCATGCTTTAAATACCCGTGTGGGCGGTGGACCGCGGAGGCATGCGACCGGGTCGGAGTGAAGACCCAGCGGAGTGGTTTATGCGCAGCTGGGCCGGAGCGCAGACCCGGTGGCAGGCCGGAGCATATAGATGAGGTCCTGCTCCGCAGGCCAACCTTGTAAGGGTTTTGTGAGCGGAGGCTGTTATCCTGGGCTGCCTTTGCCCAGGTTGACGGGCGCAGCGAGAGCGCAGCGGAACTTTGTAGGCAGGAGCGCAGGACCAGCGGAGCGGTTTGTGCGGAGCTGGGCCGGAGCGGTTTGTGCGGAGCTGGGCCGGAGCGGAGGCCTACAGAGTGGAGCGGAGCGGTTAGGATGGCCGACCTGGCCAGGCTGTGGCCATGTTAGCCTTCCTAACCATTAAAGCCTGCGCGTCCTGTCATCTGCCCAGTAACGGGCAAGGGCGTCGAGCGCACCAGCGCGGGCTGAACCGTCCTCATCCTGAATAGCGCGGTCTTCGAGCAGATCGCGTACCCTGTCATCTGCCCAGTAATGGGCAAGGGCGTCGAGCGCACGAGCGCGAGTAAAACCGTCCTCATCCTGGATGGCGCGGTCTTCAAGCAGCCTGCGCGTTCTATTATCCGCCCAAGTCTTAGCAAGGGCCTTGAGCGCACGACCCCGGGCTGAACCGCTCTCATCCTGGATGGCGCGGTCTTCGAGCAGATCGCGCGTTCTATTATCCGCCCAGGTCTCGGCAAGAGCCTTGAGCGCACGACTGCGAGCATATTTGTCCTCATCCTGAATAGCGCGGTCTTCGAGCAGATAGTACGTTCTATTATCCGCCCAGGTCTCGGCAAGGGCGTCGAGCGCACGACCCCGGGCTGAACCGCCCTCATCCTGAATGGCGCGGTCTTCGAGCAGATCGCGCGTTCTATTATCCGCCCAGGTCTCGGCAAGGGCCTTGAGCGCACGACCCCGGGCTGAACCGCCCTCATCCTGAATGGCGCGGTCTTCGAGCAGATCGCGTGCCCTGTCATCCACCCAGTAACGGGCAAGGGCCTTGAGCGCACGAGCGCGGACTGATGCGATTTGATCTTTTGTGGCGCGGTCTTCGAGCAGATCGCGTGCCCTGTCATCCGCCCAGTGACAGGCAAGGGCATCGAGCGCATTTGCGCGATCACTTTTGTCCTCATTCTGGATGGCGCGGTCTTCGAGCAGCCTGCGCGTTCTATTATCCGTCCAGGTCTCGGCAAGAGCGTCGAACGCACCAGCGCGAGTAAAACCGTTCTCATCCTGGATGGCGCGGTCTTCAAGCAGCCTGCGCGTTCTATTATCCGCCCAAGTCTTAGCAAGGGCCTTGAGCGCAAGACTGCGAGCATATTTGTCCTCATCCTGGATGGCGCGGTCTTCGAGCAGATCGCGCGTCCTGCCATTCGCCCAGTAACGGGCAAGGCCATCGAGCGCACTAACGCGGGCTGAACCATACTCATCCTGGATGGCGCGGTCTTCGAGCAGATCGCGCGTCCTGTCATCCGCCCAGTAACGGGCAAGGGCCTTGAGCGCACCGGTGCGTAAATATTCACTATTTGATATTGACATTCTTTCAATTAATGAGCGGTCATTGAAAATATTTGCGATAAGCTCGGGCCAATGTTTATAGTGCCTCCCAGTAGGAATTGGTGTTTCCAAGTCATTTTTGCTTATTTCTGACTTCCCAGGCCAATTTGTTCCTACTTCACGTGTCGCGGCAACCAGATAGCGAGCAGGCTCTTCAAAGTTTTCTAAAAAACCTTTGTCTTTTGCCATCGAAAAACAATTAATTAACAACTGCAATAAATTTAAACCACTCTGCCTGAGCTTCGCTGGTTTTCTTACTTCACTTAAGCAGTAAATTGCCAAATTTAATTCAGGAAGCGCTGATATTCCATCCCAATGAGATAAATCGGTTTTCATAATTAAGGTGTCGATGATATAGCCAACAAATTCTTCGTCAATTTGCCCGCAAATCAGGCGCAGAATTTCACGCCAATGCTCTTCGTGAGAATGTTTTTCGTATAAGTTTATCAAGCCCTCAATTGTCATTTTTTGTGGCTGCTTATCAAACCAGCGTACATACACTGTGGCAGCCAAGAACTCCAAAAAGGTTCGGTGAACGAAACCATAAAGCGAAAACCCTCGCAGGCAGGTGATATAATTACGTTCTCTAAGCTGCTCAATCAATCTACGTGCTGCTTTTCGCGCCTCTGCCTTATCTGGTTGCCAGTATTCGTCTATCAAAAAATTTATAACTTCTTCTTCGAGCTCCTCTTCCTGAATAAAATTGCCTTTATGTTTTGATTGGTCATTTACCATTCGCATGGCAATCCGTCCCAGCAAGATCTCCTTATCACCAACACTTAGATAACCCTCTGGTAATTCTAGGTGACGATTAACGTCCCAAAAGTGACAGAGTAACTCCACTGCTTTTTTGTAAAACATGGCCCGTTCGCGAGGCAACTCTTGCTCACGAGCCAGCAACACCATTATTGTGAGAAGCATGGGGTTGCCCGCTAAAAGTCGAATATGTTTATTTTCCAACGCTTTTAAAACACGGTTGATTCGTTGTTCTGCCAGTTCTGGATTCCTATTAAACGTTAATTGAAACCAGGTATCGATAAATATTTTTTTTTGTTCATCGTCCAAATCCTGGATACCATAATGATCAAAGCCCGCATCCCGAAACACCCGTCCCTTGAATCCAGCGGGTCGAGATGTAACGATAATCCTTGCCTTAGGATAGCGCTGAGCAAAACCTACAATTTGCTGCATAATATGCTCGCGCTCCTTGCTATCCAAAACTTCGTCAAGACCATCGAACATTACCAAGGATGGTCCATCTAAATATTGATCAGTAATAATATCATCTATAAACCACTGTTCGGTATTGCCTATATATTTAACATATTCTAAAAAACTATTACACTTATTATTACTTCTTAGTGCGTCGAAATATCTTAATTCGATTAGCAAGGGAAAGGTGTTTGAGAAAACAGATGCCCAGGAAAGCGGATCTCCGGTCTGATGGTCTTTGGGTGGATTAATAACACAGGTAAGAAGATACTGCAAAAGCGTGGATTTCCCAGAACCCGCTTCGCCAGTTAAAACTATAAGTCTGCTGGGACTAAAAGCAATTACATCTAAAACTGGTTTGGGCGTTTGATCAAGGTATTCCTCTCCATAACTTTCAAGTAGCACTTTCTCTTGGATCGTAAGGTTATCCTCATCAGGATCGTAAAGACCGTCAATAAAGAGTTGTTCGGCTAAATCCTTAGGGATTTCGACCGGCGGTGGGTTTACACGAACCTTTTGAGCTACAAACAGGTCTTGTACTTGTATTGTTTCAGGTTCCCCTACAGAAGATGGCAATAGGTTTAGCAAATCAATACAAGAGAATTTTTGTTTCATTCTATCAAAGTACCGGCGTTGGCTTACCGGTACTTTAACACCGCTTAGTCGGTCTAAAGACCCCTTTACATCCTGGATGTTTTTTGCTGTAGTTATTTTCCGTAACTCATCGGATAGAAATATTTCATTCTTTGCATTCCGCCGAAAAGCATTAGCAACAACTTCCCACTGAAGACCTATAGGCAGAGCTTTTCCGCCTACAGCAGCCCATCTGTCTTGAAGCAAGTAGGGAGAGGGAAGATCGACGCGGTCAGGTTCTTGTATCGCTTTCAGCATTTCTTCAGCAATGATTTTGTCTTTCATGAATGCTTCAATCGAAGATTTATATAGTTTAAGCTCTTCATCTCTGTAACCGGCACTTTTAATGTTAGCCAGTAGCATTTCCAAGCAAATAACAAAAGATTTCTCCATTGCATCCTGGTAAGCGAGCTCTATTTTCTTTTGTTCATCAGGTTTTACAGAAAGTGATTTTAATTTATCTTTTAAATAATCTTTAACAACATCTTTAACAAGAGATTGCGTTATATCGCCAAGAACAAAAAACAGCAGGGACGTTGTAAATAAGTCCATTCAAACAATTGCCTCCTTACTTTATTGCGTAGACCCAATAACCTATAGACAACATAACTGATAAAAGAAGTCGGCCAAGGCACATGGAGTTTTGAAAGTGCCAGCCCTGATAATAATTTGTAATTTGTGTAACTTCGACGAAACATCATTATTTCCTTTAAAATTAATACTTGCATCAATCTTTCGTTAACTGATGGTCGTAAGAAAATTACTTAGATAAAACGAAGCTTGCCGAACCGTGAACCCGGATCCGCATTATTCTCTATCGTCTTTAAGGTGAAGGCTAAAGCGGAACATATCAAGCAGCAGGCAATCGCAATTAGGCATACAATCCACAAGATCGGCCCTGTTCAAGCCGGCAAAGCCCAAGCCCTGGCCGCGGCGTTTGATGTAGTGGTGCCGGTACTTGCTCACCCTGGCGGATTTTATCGCGAAGGGTTTCTGTCGTGTTGAGGGTGAACAGCTCATAGCCGGCTTTAAACTGGATCGACGACAGCCAGGACCCGGACGGGTCCGAGTAATCACTGACGTTATCAACCTGGAGCAGAGAACAATAGCCGATTGTGATTTCACCTGGGGCCACTGCAATCCTGGTCTTTATCGGCAGGAGAACCAGGTCGTCGTTAATGGGGAAAATAACGTGCTTTTTGATGTTCAGCAAATCTCCGTACAGCCGGCGCAGCTCGTTAATGTTCATGCTGTAGTGTGTGGCCAGATTTTCAACCAGTCAGGGGATCGTCTGGCCTCGCGGTTCGCAGCTGTATAGATAGGCAGTAAGGCGATTATTCCCTCGTCAAGATCCTGGTCTATCAGGCATCCTCCCGGTCATGACCACCTTCAATAGTGACCCAGTTGGCCTGGTGCTGGCAGGAAGTGGGACCAGTAAAGGCCGATAGTGCCGCGGGGTTATCGCTATTCATCAAAGCTGATTAGAGGGGTAACTGTGCAGCCGGTGTCGTCTATATTTTCATAGTCTTCGATGGTCAACAATTCCTGTTCCGGTTCCTCAATCTTGATCACCCCGATATCCTCGATCTCATCTTCTTGTCTGGAGGCTCAAACTCGATTTTTGCAACCGGCCAGGGCCTTCTATGGCCGACAGGTTAGAGAAGCAAACCTTGCGCCGGCGGACGACAGCTGAAAACTCCTGGATATCGGGTTCCCTGGACACCAGAGCATAAAAACATTTACGAAAACGATTACGTAAACGTTTTCGTAAATGTTTAAGTATACGTAAACGCAAACGTTTGCTTTTTTGAAAGAGATTACAGCATCAAGTCCCCCAGGACAACCCCTTTTTCACTGCACCTTCCCAGGTGCTTTCAAACTTATCTATCCCGCAGCAAGGGCAATACTCCGGCGGGCTTGGCCAGGACCATTCAATCCAAACCGGATGACCATTTGCGCATACGTACCCTCTTACCCTCTCCTCTTCAAGCCTCATGACTTCATGCATTTTGTTCTTACGCAAAACCGGTGGCGGGTTCTCCAGGGTCCTTACATAACTCTGCAGGGCCCTGGCAATAATTTATGTCTTGTTTATCCCCATGCTTTCTGCAAGCAAATTAAGCTCTTCCTCTTCCCTGTTTGTCAGGTATAGAGTTAGCCTGTTCTCTCTTTTCTCTTCTGGATCTTTCTTTGGCCTGGCCACCTTTGATCATCCCTTCTTCACCGCTGGTTATTTACAGGTTTATAACTGTATAATATTGAACGTCAGGTGCATTGTCAATTATAAGCGGCTGTGAAGGTAATGTTTTGCTCTTAAGGCCCAATCTGCTGCCCCTGGAGCAGTTTGGGCGCCCTTAAGGCGGCTGCGTGCTTTCCTGCACTGCCGGCCTACATTCCGCCGGCTGCCTGGCCGCTTTTTGCAAAAGCTGTGCCGGCTTCTTTATGGCGGCGCGAGCTTTTGCGTTCTTTGGTGGACAGGCGGCCGCCGGGGCCTTACAGCTACCTGGCGCTTTTCCAGGTGGCTGTAAGGCTACCTTGTCAAAGCGCCCCCGGGACCGGGGGCTGGGGGGCCGAGTTTTAGCGGAAGGGGTGCGAGTTGACCGGAGTGCAGGCCAGACGAAGCGCCTTATGCGCAGCCGGGCCGGAGCGGAGGGCTACTGGCACCCCTGGAGCGTTGGCCGGGGGTACCCTTACGGCCGGGCCCGGGCAAATCTTTGGCCGCGGTAGGGACAACCATCACTCTACAAAATGCGCCGGGTGGGTGGTTACTCTCGTTTGCTTCAGTTGCCTTTATCACTTACAATGTTAATTAACCACTTTGTGCAACATTAGTTACTTAAAAATCCACCAGGATCGGAGTACAAACATGGCAGATTATGATCACGTAAAAACAGCAGCCTTTGATGAAACCA
>PWHJ01000047.1 GCA_003554865.1 Bacteroidota bacterium
CCGGATTTAGGAAAAAGTTAAGGGGGATTGTTGGAATTAATTATCTGCTGCAAATTAATGTTGCCCAAAAAGTGAAAATTAACTCTGACACCTTTTTCACTTTTTGGTTTATTGGCGGAGGGTTTGCCAGGCCTGGCGGGCGCGGTGCCGCATGGCCTGGCTGCTGTTAGAATCGTTAGCCACCCGGGAGAACCACTGCACGGCTTCTTTATTGTTGCCCAGGCGGCGGTTAAGCTCGCCAATCAGGTACATCACCCGGGAAATTTCAACCTGGTCAGAGTTTTCATAAACTCCGATATAATGGGCTAAAGCATGTCCCATATTGGTTTTTTCCTTTTCTTCTTCGCCCCGCAGGCGGTTAATCCAGGCCATCTTCAGGTATAGGCTGGCCATAACATCATCTTCTTCACGCTGCGCCTGGGCGCACTCTATGGCCCTCTTGTAGGCCAGCTCTGCTGTAGCGGCATCTCGTTTTTCGGAAAAGAAATCAGGTAAGGGTGTCAGCTTTATTTTCATGCTTTCTGCCGGGTTTTTTTTAAATGACTCCATGAAAGCATAACCGCAGTTCGGACAAACGAAGACATAGTAAAAGTAAGGGGTTTCACGTTCATATATGGCTTGAAAATCACTTTCTGTGCTCTTAATCGGCTGTTTGCTTCTTCTGACCGCCAGCGACTTGAATTCCTGCCCGCAAAGACGGCAGGTTATCTCTTTTGTTAAGAAATCTTCCGTTGTAATAGCTCATCACTCCTGAACGGTTATAATAGCATTTACTTATTATAACAGACATACAAGGTTCAGTGCATTTTTGGGGCACACTGCTCCAGCAGTTCCTCCTGCAGCTGGTTATGCCAGCGGCGGTAAGCAGGCAGCATGGCGAACTGCATCACTTCCATGGGGCGCACTTCTTTATCGCCCTCGTAAGCAGCCAGCACCAGCTGCATACTTTCCACCACCTTGTCCGACTCCTTATTCAGATCGCTTTCCTCGTAGTCGGGCAGAGCCGCCGCCAGGGCCGCCTGCATATGGCACATTGAGTCGGCCACGTCGGTATAAAGGTTAGCGGTATCCTCAAAGTAGCCTTCCATGGTCCTAGCCTGGATATGTTCCAGTCCTTCCAGGGTCGTATCGGCCAGTTCTAAAATATGTTTATATACAATAACTTTCTGATCACTCACCACATCACCCCCTAAAAACATTTTAGTCCTGCTTAATAATGATCATTCGCGAATATTAATAAGGCATTTGATAAATACTGCCCGGTATTAGACAAAAAGCTTTAGCTAAAAAGTTCGAGTTCATTAGCCTTGCGGCGGCCGTCTTCTTCGAAATAATAGCAGAAAACTCGCCTGGCCATTTCTTCGCTGTAAAGGCCGCGCCGTACCTGGGGCCAGTCCTTAATGTTTTTGATGTCGACTACCGGTATAAAGTCAGGGTTAAACTTAACCTTGATTGTACTGTAGCCCAGCAACCCAATGGCGGCCATACGGTGCTGGCCTTCATTGACATAAAAACGGTAATCGCTGCCGTCTTTTAAAAGGTAGCCCTGTATGTAGCCATCCGGAAAAATCTCCGGCAGGTAGCCGTGTTCTTTAATCAGAGTATAGGTGGCAAGCAGACGTTGGGCCTGGTTGATTCCGAACTCATTACTGTTCGGCCCATAATGGGGGTTGCCGCCTGAGGCCAGCGTTGGCGATTTTACCGGATTAACTGTACGATTCTTGGTTTCAGCCCAGGGCAGCAGGGTCCAACCCCGGTCAAGCGGCTCTAAATAGTTACCGGGTCCACTGGGCCCAAAAAATTGTTCCTGACGATTTTTCGGCTGATATTTGTCATAAAAGGTCTTTAGCGCACTTTTTTCATAAGTTAACTTTGGATCGGACAACAAGTCTTTGAGCAAAGCTGTAAAGTGGTTCCAGCCACCCTCTGTAAAGGAAAAGCCGTTTAAGCTGCGGCACTTATCAACTTCCACCTCTAAAATTGCAGAGCGTGTTGATTGGGTTGCCGGAGCAAAGGGCAGCAACTTCTGTCGGTTACCGGCCCCGGCCTGGCTCTGGTTTACACGATATAACCTGCCACTTTTGCTGTCCTCGTAACACAATTCCGGCCCGGAAGGTAAATTTGAATCTTTTTTTAAGTAACCAAGAACAGACCGGACCAGTTCACATTCGGCCAGGTTATCAGGTTCTGGCGGAATGTTGAAGAACAGCTGTCGCTTGGCTCTGCCAGCCAGAGTGCCGATTAACTCGGCTGCTACTTGAGCGCCTCGCTGTTCGTACCACTGTCTGCTCTTCGGCAGGATTAGGATTACATCGCGCTTATCAAGCACTGATGCCCGCTGACTGTTAAAGTTATAGTTGAAATATTCTGGTGTGCTGCTATCACTCTTGCGTAACCTTTCCACATAATCGTAACCAATTGCTAAAAGCACATCTGACATTTCGGTCGCTGTGCCGTCCGCTTTGAAACCGTGCCCGGACAGGTTGCGGGCGATAATACCGGCATCACTCTCTATTTCAATTACACTTTTTGAGCGGGGGTCTATCTCGTTTATAATAGCATCAAGCAGATCCTTCCTTTTTTTCAGGCTATTAATGTTATACTGCATTTTCAGAGGCTTTTGGTTGCCTTCAAGGACCACAAGATAAGCATCAGATTTGAAAAACACCTCGCTTTTAATCTTGTTTTTTACCTGCCTGACCATCGTCTCGGCCTGCTGTTTTTCTTCCACACTGCCGGCTAACTGCTCACATCGCTGGTATAAGTCAAATGCATTTAAATTCTGGCCACGGGCTTCATCAATCTGCCCAAGGCGCATAAGCACAGAAAAACGCTCTCCCTGCTTGTTGATATCGCCTTCCAGCAGGCGCTCAGCCTCAGCCAGTCGACCCGCTTCGATTAAAACATCGGCATAGACAGACACAAGGTATTGGTTCTTCGGCTCCATATTGTTATAACGTTTAAAAACCTCATGCGCTTCTTCGGTCAGGTTATCGCCAACCAGGCTGTGCAGCGCTGCGGCTACCGCCTCGGGGCTTTGCTGGTCAATGCTGCCCGGTATAATTGCTGTGTTGTACGTCAATAAGGACACCCCCGTAACTAGATTTTGGGCTTAATACTAACTATCGTCGGGAATAGGAAATAGTTAAGTGAGTAATTTACGAGGGAGTACCGGTTGTCACACTGATCAACTTTGCCTGTCGAGCATTACCCCGACAGTGTCCTGGATGCGGGCGGAGAGCTGAAGCATTTTTTCGGGGGGTATTTCGCGTATTACTTGATCTTCCACGATATCTACAATCTGCACCATCCAGCGTTCTGAATCCTCGTGCAGCTCGAAACGCAAGGAAAGGTGCTTTACTTCCATACTCTCGTTCATTTCACGTATGGCCCCGTTTAATTTATCAAGCAGCCTATCATCCTGCTCGTTTTCAGGTTTATCATTAAGGAATAATAATCTCCTGGCCAACTCCGATCGCTGCCGTTCCAGCAGGGACTGTTCCGCTTTTAGCTGACCGGGCCCGCGACGGGAAGGCAGGGCACCATCCTGGAGGGCCTCCCGGTTAGGAGTACCCTTTTCCCTGCGGTCTCCGGCGGAATAGTCCGACTCGCGCACTGCCTGCTTGGAGAGCTGTTCAGGGCCAGCTGGCCTGCTGTTAACCGGGTAAGTCATTCCTTCTACTCGCATTACCACAACCTCCACAGAAAGCCCGGAGCATAGATAAAATCAGTACAAACGTAACTATATTTTAAACCTTTCTACGTTTGTCTGATAATTCCTGCCATTTTTTATTAATATTGAGATTTTTATAAGCAATATTTGCCGGGCAAAGTCGATGTTGCGGATGTTGGATTTAGCACGCTCTTATTATATATGGCTTTCAGTTTTTACCTAGATGAGAACAGACCCTTATTTAAGCAAGCCCACTTCTTTAGCCTTACGGCGACCGTCTTCTTCGAAGTAATACCGGAAGACTCTTTCGGCAACTTCCCGGGTGTATAAACCGCTTTTTACCTGGGGCCACTGCTGAAGGTGTTCCAAATTTATAACAGGCAAAAATGAAGGATCTAATTTACATTTAATCACTTTGTGGCCGGTCAAGCTGATTGCAGCCATTCGGTGCTGCCCTTCATTGATACAAAAACGGTAATTATCACCGTCTTTTAAGAAGTAACCCTGGACATATCCATCAGGAAAAATTTCAGGCAGGTACCCGAAACGCCTGATTAAGTTATAAGTTTTTACCAGCTTGTTAAACTCCCTCCGGCCAAACTCGTCACTGTTGGGCCCGTAATGGTGGTTGCCTCCCGGCCGGCTAACCGGTGATTTAACGGGAATCAACTGGCGATTTTTAGTCTCCATCCAGGGCAATATTGTCCATCCCCGGTCGAGCGGAGGCATGCCGGGACTATCGCTGCCGAAGAAATGGTTTTGGCGGTTTTTGGGTTGAAAGCAGCCATAAAACCGCTTTAAAATACTTTGCTCGTAGCTTGTTTCATGGTTCTTTATTACTTCCCGCAAGGTCTCTACAAAATGATCCCAGCCTTCCTCAGTATAGCCAAAACCATTCAGGCTCCGGCAGTACTGCAGTTCAACCTCGAATATTGACGAATTGCTGCCGTTTACATCCAGACCCAGTGGTACTACCCTGGTCCGGTCACCTGTATTGGCCTGTCGCCGGTCAATCCTATAAAGAGTGCTGTTATCTTTACCCCGGAAACAGGTTTCAAATTCAATATTTCCCATTTGTTCTTTCAGATTACTTAAAACTGCCTCCGCAAGCCCGCCATCTTGGGCGTTATCATTTTCAGGAGGGAAATAAAAATAAAGCTGGCGCCTGACTCGTTTCAAAAGGCCGGCCAGGATCAGGGCAGACTGCGCAACGGTACGGTTAGTATACCACTCCGGACTGGGTGGCAAAACCATGATTACATCTTTCTTATTGATAAGTTTAACCTTATCTTCATCTATAGAGGAACAGTAGTAGTTAGGCGAAGGCACTCCCGATTGCCTGAGCATTTCACCGTATTCAAAACCCATGGCCAGGACAATATTATCCATGTTCTCGGCAGTGCCTTCTACTTTGAATCCGTGGTCAGCCAGGTTTTTTGTAATAATACCGGCATCACATTCTATTTCCAGGATTGTTTTCGTGCCTGGGTCCATGGTTGCCAGGATAGCATCCAGAAGTTCTTTCCTCCTGGCCAGGTGCTTTAGGCTGTATTCAAGCTCAAGCGGCTTTGAGTTCCCTTCCAGCCTGACTTTATAGTAATCGGAACCGAAAGCATTCTTACCGACAATATGTTTTTTGGCTCCCGCCTTCATCCTGCGGGCCTTTTCTTTTTGGCCTGCTTTATCTGCAAGGAATTCAGCTCGCTGATATAAATCGTAAGCGTTCAAGTACTGACCCCTTATTTCATCAAGACGGCCAAGATTCATTAAAAGCAAGTAGTCATCGGGCTTTCTTTCCAGCTCCTGCTCCAGGACTTTTTCCGCCTGATCCAGTTCACCTGCTTTACAGAGTTTCTCGACCAAAAGCAGTAATTCTTTAGTTGTATCGGTCTTTCGGATAGCCATACCTTTCCCCCTAACAAAATCTCCGGCAATAATAATCAGCTTATGATCAAGTATCGTCAGTAGCTGAAAATTCTAAAGAGGATTGTTGAAACTGATACCGGTAGAGCTCCGATCAATCAAGCCCCGGCCTGCCGTATTAACGGCATACCGGGGCTTAGCTAGCCGGGAAAAAGGGCTCGTTCAACTTTTTACCGTTTTATTCTATACTTTTTTTGCTTTCTACTACCTGCGTTCATCCAAGAGGACGCCGATCAGACTCTGAATCTGGGCTACTACGTTTAGCACGTTTTCCGGGGGCATTTCCCGGACTATTTCGTCCTGTTGGATGTCGACCACCTGGACCATCCACCGTTCCGACCCTTCATGCATCAGGAAGCGCAGGCTTAACTGCATCGCTTCAGCAGTGTCATTGAGTTTCATCAGTGCTTCTTCCACTTCCCGCAGCTGCCCTGCTTCACTCTCGACAGCCGCCTGGTTGGCCCGGTTTTCTTTCTGCTGCTGGCGGATGAGTTCCCTCTGGGCATTGGACCGATCGGTTTCCTGTGCCGGAGGCTTTGTGGTTTGATCTTTAACCCGGCTTAAAACCAGGGGATCGATTCCGTCTACTCTCATGTTTATCACCTCTTTTTTCTTAGCCCCGGCCGGTCAATACTGCCTGTTCGCAGAAAGACGGCCGGTAAACCGGTGATAGAGCAATTATTCTTGCCTCCTCACCCTCTCCCCGATAGGGAGAGGGTGAGGGGCGATTGATTATGTTTAACCTTAGCCGCATTAACTGCTGCAACAACTGTTTCATTAAACATAGCTTATATTAAGCTATCTTCTTAATTTACCCAAGCAGCATCAGGACCGACTGCGGCTTCATGTTGGCCTGGGCCAGCATTGAAGTTCCAGCCTGCTGCATGATCTGGTTGCGGGTAAACTCAATCATCTCCTGGGCAAAGTCCAGATCGCGGATGCGGGACTCGGCAGCGGTCAGGTTTTCTGCCGCTACACCCAGGTTATTGATGGTGTGTTCGAGGCGGTTCTGAACCGCACCGAGCTTCGAACGCTCACTTGACACACGCTCAATCGCATTGTCCAGCTGGTTAATCGCCCGGTTGGACGAGTCGCGATCAGTAACCAGGATATTATCAACACCTAAGGCAGCAGCTCTCATGTCACCGATAGCCGCGTCAACATCCTGCAACGGGTTAGCGCCGATATGGAAAACCATGGTATTGTCAGCAAGGTGGACGAAAGTTTCGTGCGTGTCTCCTGATGACCATTCAAAGGCACCGTCAGTAATATCAAAATCCAGGCCGGCCATTGCATCGAAGGCAACATCCACGTTTTCGTGGACCACGCCAACCAGCATGTTGCCGGAGATGCCGACATCTTCAGCAATGACCTTTCCGTCATGGGCATCTGTAA
>PWHJ01000202.1 GCA_003554865.1 Bacteroidota bacterium
GGTACCAGCTCTGCAAGGCGAACCCAACGATTATCACTTTTGAGCTGTTTATGAAATGGATGCTGGAAACCTTCCAATGTAAGCTGTTTTGATGGTGTATAATTTATCATAAGTGCAAGCATTTTTAAGCTAAAATACCATAAACCCTTCACTTTTCCTTGCATTTTTCACTCATTTTATCAACAGTATAACCTCTATTTTATAGAAAATCAGCAGACCCTAATATAGATTTATCTTAAGCTGAATTGGGTTGTACCTATTTTGTGGCCCTCTGCGTATATTTCCACGTTGTAATCCCCTGAGATAAGGCTTCCGTCATCAGTGTAATATATACAGGCATCAAGGTCATCATTTTCATAATTGACCGTGCGGGATGCTGAAAACATTATAGAGTCACCCTCGAATTCAATTTTGTTATCTGATGAAGTTGCAAGTACAAGTCCGTCAGGTCTTATTATTTTCAGAAAAACTTCTCTTTCTCCGGGCTCGGCTACAGTGTTGCGCCTTATTGTAAAGCAAACCTGCACCCTGTCAACCCACCTTGTCAACCTTCTCTCGCGCCCCCTGTCATTAATAGTCAGTGCTTCAATATTGTCAGCCATGAGTACTGAACCTTTTTTAACTCTTTCTGAGAGCTCCTCTTTGGCCTGCCGCTCATGCTGCAGTTCACTTTCGGTTTTTGCAATTTGTTCGCGCGCCTGAACATTTTCTTCCCGTAGTTCAATATTGGCCTGGTTAAGTGAATCAACCTGCACTATGTAACTTTTTAAAACATCCCGGAGTGTGCCCAGCTCTTTTTCATATTCCCTAATGGTGGCTTGAGATTCTATTCTTGTCTGCCTTAGCTCGCCTATAAGGTCTTCAATTTCTTCCTTTTGACTTTCGATCTGAGCCCTCATGCTGTCGTTATCAGTCTCCAGAATCTCATATTCTGTCGAAAGTTCTTCAAGTTCATCGATGAGCTGGTATTTTTCAAAGGTTAGCTCTTGAATTTCTTCCGCATCCTGTCTTCTTTCAACCAACAGCCAGGCCAGAACACCTATGAGAATCACCAGCGCTCCAATTAGAACTGCAAGTATAACCGTTGTTTTATTTTTACCCTTTTTGTCCTGTTTTATGTTTCCCGATTCCCCTACTCCGGATTTAAGGGGCTGATCCTTTTTAGTTTCCATGGTTTTTAATAATTAAGAATAATAAATGTCTTGCCAAAATATCTATAATATGAATTTAATTAAAACTCGTATATTGAGTTGCTTATTATTGAGATTTCCATTTTTTATAAGCACTTGCAAAAATTATAATGCCTGCAATTATCAGCGGCAGGCTTAAAATTTGCCCCATATTAAGCAGCATTGCTTTTTCAAATTCCACCTGAGGCTCTTTAATAAACTCAATAAGGAACCTTACTGTAAATAAAAGAGTTAGGAAAACCCCAAAGATGAAACCTTTTGTCTCCCTTATACTTTTTTTCCAGTAGAGTGTGTTCAGCAGGAAAAATATTGCAAGATATGAAAGCGCTTCATAAATCTGTGTTGGATGCTTGGGTAAAATTTCTCCTCTGTTAACGAAAATAAAACCCCAGGGAAGGGAGGTTTCTATTCCGTATATCTCTGAATTCATGAGATTTCCAGTACGTATAAAAAACCCTCCCAGGGCAATAATAACAACAACCCGGTCTATAACCCACAGGTAAGGTTTTTTTATCTTTCTGGAAAACACATATAAGACTAAAAGAATTGTAATGGCAGCTCCGTGTCCTGAGAGCCCGCCCCTCCAAATCATCAGAACTTCTGCAGGGTTTGCAAGGTAATAAGCTGGTTCATAAAAGAAGCAATGTCCAAGCCGTGCACCTATTATTACCGCCAGAGCCATGTAAACGGTGAGTTTGTCAAGTAATTCCTGCGGTAAATTTTCGTTCTTGAAATAGCGGCTCAGTATGAGGTAGCCGAAGAAAAAAGCAAGTGCAAACAGTAAACCGTACCAGCGTACTGTTAAGGGACCAAGACTGAAGATCTCGGGATCGACATTCCAAATGATTGAAAAAGGCAGCATAAGCTCAATTATTATGGTTATGTTTGTAAGCTTGTAAATGTAAAAAAACGATAGGCAAATTTATTCAAATTATTGCTTTATTTGCCTTTTTGATCTCAAACTTTGTTCGGCTGAAAATATTAAATTCGAAATATTTTTCAAATTTAAAGCCTTTTTGAGAGGGATAGAATTTTTTTAAGAAATGCAGAGAACCAAATACATCTCATATGTTTTTATGCTTTTGCTGGCGGTATCTTTTTTTGCTGTGATGCTCTTTCAGCAATGTGCCAATATTGTACCGCCAACCGGTGGGCCGAGGGATACTATTCCGCCTGAAATTGTAGAAAGCGACCCTGAAAACTTTTCCACCAATGTTACCTCTCCGGTAATTGAACTTACATTTGATAAATTCGTGCAACTCCAGAACATCCATCAGCAGCTGATTATATCTCCCCCGCAAAAGGAGGAGCCTGAATTTTCGATAAGAGGCAAAACCGTAACCATAGAGTTTCAAACCGATCTTCTTCCCAATACTACTTATATGATGAATTTCGGTGAGGGTATTGTGGATTTGAATGAGGGAAATGTGCTGGAGGAGAACGAATTTGTTTTTTCAACAGGTGACGAAATTGACTCACTGTACTACGAAGGAGTGGTTCTTAATGCTTTTGACAGTAAACCGGCAGATGATGTAGTTGTAATGCTTTACGACAATTTGAACGATTCAATTCCTTATAAAGAAATGCCGCTTTACGCTGCAAGAACTGATGAAGAGGGGCGTTTCAGGGTTAACAA
The DNA here is from genome assembly GCA_003554865.1 of Bacteroidota bacterium. Classification (GTDB taxonomy): domain Bacteria; phylum Bacteroidota; class Bacteroidia; order Bacteroidales; family PUMT01; genus PUMT01. The sequence goes on from PWHJ01000202.1 coordinate 2,827, forward strand.
TTTAAGGGCAGACACATTTAAGGTTTTTGCACTCAAGGATGAAAGAGGTAATTATCTCTATGACTCGAAAGGAGAAGAAGCGATAGCTTTTCGCGATGAATTGCTTAAACCCGTTTATAAGTCGCCCGCTGATGCAGATACAGCCGCAGTTGAAGAAGATAACAGCAGGGTTCCCTCTTATCCGCAGGATGACACTCTTTATCTGTTCAGGGAAGAAACCGGAAGCCAGTCGGTTGACCGAACCGAAAGGGATATAAGGGGCAAATTATTGTTCAGATTCAGCAAACCACTTGAAAAGGAATGGAGCATAGAACCTTTGAATTTTTCTCCCCCCGATGATTGGAAAATAAAGGAAGTAACACAAAATAAAGATTCTGTTATTTACTGGATAACCGACAGCGGGGTGAGGGAGACGGATTCTCTTCAGTTTAAGGCAGAGTATTGGGCTACGGGTCCTTCCGATTCACTTCAGCGCCTTACTGACACTGTTGATATGAATTTCAGGGCTCGCCGTGCTGAGGAAGAACCCGGAGAGCTTGGAATTGACCCCGGAGTTCGTGACGGCGGAATACTTGAGCTCAACAGAGATCTCTCTTTAACTTTTGATACCCCTATTGCTGATTATGAGGAGGATAAAATACGTCTCTACAGGGACAATGATACACTTTTACCTGTTGAGCATGAAATTCAGCAGGATTCGGTGTTTTTGAGAAAATATCTGTTTGTTGCCGGGTGGGAGCCTGATAAAGAATATAAACTCGAGGCCGAACCGGGGGCTTTTACAGATATTTTTGGCCGCAGCAACGATTCACTTGCAGTTAACTTTGAAACCAGGGAGCAAGATTATTACGGATCTATAATCCTTAACATGGAGGGGGTCAAAGATCAACTTATTATCCAGCTAGTTGATGAACAGGAAAATATTGTCGGGGAAAAGATTGTAAAAGAAGAAGGGGAGCTGGTTTTTGAGTATCTTAGTCCCCAAAGTTACAGGATAAAAGCGATAATTGACAGAAACCGGAACGAAGAGTGGGACACGGGCATCTATTTGGAAGGTGTTCAGCCTGAAATAGGGGTTTATTACCCGGAACCTGTTAATGTGAGATCAAATTGGGATATTGAGATGGAATGGCAAATTAATTATTAAACTTTTAAATTTTATAAATAATGTCAGTACTTCTGGAATTTTCAATGTTTCCAACCGACAAGGGGGAAAGCGTAAGTTCATATGTGAGCAAAGTGATCGATATGATACGCGAAAGTGGGGTAAGCTATAAATTAACGGCAATGGGAACCATCATTGAAACTGAAACACTGCTTGAGGCTCTTCAGGTTGTACAGAAGGCTTACAACGTACTTGAGCCTGATTCAACCAGAGTCTATTCATCCCTGAAAATCGACATTCGAAAAACAAAATCGGACAGGCTTGAAGGAAAGGTCAGCTCAGTCGAGGAGAAAATTGGAAAAATAAAAAGCTAGCCTTACTTAATAAGGGCTCAGTTGTTGTCATTGCAAAGACAAATGTTTTATGCAAACACTTTTTTAATGATCATCCACCGGATGTACTAAAGCCCCCAGGCAGGCGAAGTTCTTTCGGTGTAATAGCCATTACCGGTACGGGAGCTTTATTGAGCATCTGGTGGGCGTAACTGCCCAGGAAAATGTTTGTTATACTTGTGCCCTGCTCTGTCATAATTGACATAAGATCACCTTTGTTTTCAACACAGTATTCAATAGCCGTGTCGGTTATATTTGGACCTGTGCGACTTGCCTGAACAAATGGAATATTTTGCTCATTCATGTATTCGGCGACCTGATTGGAATATGCTTTGAGTTTTTGAGCAATATCGTTGCTTTTTGTTGAAGACACCGTTAGAATGTGAATTTCTGAATTGAAAAGCTTTGCCAGTTCCATTGTAAGCGGGACTTTTTGTCTCGATTGTTCTGTAATGTCGATTGGAAGGATTATGCGGCGTATATCGGCGGGTAGTACTCCATAACGTATTGTAAATACCGGTTTTTTTGTTGCCGTAATTATTCTGAATGCATTGCTGCCGATAAATAATTGTTCAAAACCTGAAGCTCCGTGAGTTGAAACCACAATGGCGGAATCTTCAAATGCTTCAGCCTGATTGACAACTTCCTTGTACACTTTCCCGGTTTTTATTATAAAATCAAAATTAACGCCGGTTGTAAGCTTCTTTTCGTATTTATCCCTTAATTGATCGAAATATTTATTTGCAATTTTCTTTTGTTCGTTTTCTGAGCCTGAAAAATGTTCGGGAATCTTTTTTTGCACGTAAACTAGCTGGATATCAGAACCTGTTCTGGAAGAAAGCAATAACGCAAGATCAATACCGTTGGTAGATTCCTCAGAAAAATCAACTGGAACAATTATTTGTTTCATATGTGTATTTTTTGTTCATTTAATATAAACATGCTTATTTGTTGAGCAATTTAAAACATTTTTTTGAACTGAACTTTAATCAAAACAATTTTTGATATTAATTTTCAATAATCCTGGTTAGGTACCCGGAATTTCAATTTTCAAAAATCTCTCCCCGGCAAATATATATGCGGAAAAACGTTGATACTTTTTGCCGGGTATTTTATCATATATTTGATACTTTTGAAATTTATGTTGATTTAAAAGATATTTTTAACTTGTTTGATCAGTGAAAAAGAATAACAAAATAGCAGTTGGGATTGACATAGGAGGCACTAATACAATGCTGGGGATAGTTGATCTTAGCGGCAGCTTTCTTTATGAAAACAGCTTTATGACGGCCGGCTTTGGGCACCTTGATGATTATATTGACTGTCTCGGCAAACTTGTTGAAGAAGGCATTAAAGCCCTTGGCAAGGGATACGAAATTGAAGGAATCGGCATAGGTGCACCAAATGGCAACATATATAAAGGGACGGTTGAATTTGCACCTAACATGCCCTGGGAAGGTGTTTTGCCCATTGTAAAAAAGCTGGGAAAAATCAGAAAAGAAAAGATAGTTCTTGCCAATGATGCTGATGCAGCGGCAATTGGTGAAATGATATATGGTGGGGCCAAAGGGATGAGAGATTTTGTGGTTACAACTTTGGGGACAGGGCTTGGCAGCGGTTTTGTCGCAAATGGCACTTTAATTACCGGTCATGATGGATTTGCTGGGGAACTCGGGCATGTTATTGTAGATCCTTTTGGCAGGGTTTGCGGGTGTGGGCGAAATGGGTGCCTTGAAAGATATGTTTCGGCAAACGGACTAAAAAGTACAGTTTGCGAGTTGCTTTCGGAAACCAAGGCGAAAAGCGCGCTCAGCTCTGTAGTCAATGATGGCCTGACAGCCCCAATGATAACGGAAGCGGCAAGAAAGGGAGACAAGATTGCTTTGAAAGCATTTGAATATACCGGTGAAATTTTTGGGAGGAAACTGGCTGATGTAGTAGCAATTACGGGGCCTGAAGCAATTTTTATAACAGGTGGATTAGCAGGTGCGGGAGATTTGCTTTTGATACCTACTATTAAGCACATGGAAAACAACTTGATGAATGTGTTCAAAAACAAAGTTAAAATATTGTTGTCATCATTGGGAGGCAATGCGGGTGTGCTGGGCGCCGCAGCTTTAGTCTGGAAAAATGCTCAGGTCGGGGACCATTAGCTGCTGTCTAAAAAGATTAATTTGTCCGGGATTGCGTACATAATTTTTTGGGAGTGAACGACAAGGCAATCATTATGTAAGATGCTGTAAATTTCAAATGAATTAAAATTCGGTTTTGCTATGAAAAAGTTACATAATCCGTTTTTTCAAGAGGAAGAGTTTAAATGCTTCGCCTGTGATCCTAAAAATGAACATGGCCTTCATATGGAATTTTATGAGGAGGAGGATTTTGTAGTTTCCAAATGGGATCCGCCGGAATATTACCAGGGATACATGAATGTCCTGCATGGAGGCATTCAGGCTACTTTGCAGGATGAGGTTGCAAGCTGGGTGGTTTATGTAAAGGCTTTTACCGCCGGTGTAACCGTTTCAATGGATATTGAATATAAGAAGCCGGTTTATGTAGATCAGGGATCTGTTACAGTAAAAGGCCGCCTTATAGAGGTTGGCAGAAAAATTGCAGTGATTCGGACTCAATTGTTTTCTTCTCGGGATGAAATAGCTTCCGAAGCTCTTGTCAAATATTTTGTTTACCCTGAAAAAGTGGCAAGGGAAAAGTTGCTTTATCCCGGAAGGGATGCATTTTACAAAAACAACATTTAATTGTTCGTTCAATTGGGCATTAATTTTTTTGCATTTATCGGTGATACTTTCTTACCTTTATGCTTCAATCAAAAAGGTTATTAGCCATGATGAAAGAAAATTTTGTACAGTTTATAGAAAACAGTATTAAAAACAACTGGGATATTTATGCATTTACCGATTACAAGGGAGAAAGCATAAGATACTCGGAAGTTGCCAGAAGGATAGCCCTAATACATATTGCCTTTGAAAAAAACAATATTGAAAAGGGCGACAAAATTGCACTTTTAGGTAAAAATTCTGCTGCATGGGGAATTGTTTACCTTGCAACTGTTTCCTATGGTGCCGTTATTGTTCCTATACTGCCTGATTTTAAGCCCAATGATGTGCATCACATCGTAAATCATTCGGATTCAGTGGTTCTTTTTTCCTCGGAAAGTATTTACGAAACCCTTGATGAGTCGAAAATGGAAAACCTAAAAGCAATTTTTTCCATTTCAGACCTTTCAGTTCTTTCCGATAAGGGCAACAAGGAGGTTAACAATGTGATGGGAAATTTGGATAAGTTTTTCAGTGAAAAATACGGCAATATATTTGGACCTGATAGGTGCGATTTCCCTGACATCCCTAATGAAGATCTTGCGGTTATAAGCTATACATCCGGGACAACAGGATTTTCAAAAGGAGTAATGATCCCTCATAACAGTCTTATAGCCAATATTGTTTATGCCAATAACAATATGCCCCTTAAGCCGGGAGACAATATTGTTTCTTTTTTGCCCCTGGCTCATGCGTACGGTTGTGCATTTGAGTTTTTATGGCCTTTTACTCTTGGCTGCCACATTACGTTTTTGACCAAAACACCTTCACCGCAGATTATACTGCAGGCTTTCAAGGAGATAAGGCCTCGTCTTGTTTTGGCCGTGCCTCTTATAATAGAAAAGATATATAAAAAACAGATATTACCTGCACTAGAAAAAGGGGTAGCCGGAAAAATGTCAAAGGTGCCTCTTTTGAACAATGTTGTATACAATAAAATTAGAAAAAAACTGGTTGACGCTTTCGGGGGCAATTTTCATGAGGTAGTTATAGGTGGTGCCCCACTTAGTAAGGATGTTGAGGTGTTTTTGAGGAAGATTAATTTTCCCTTTTCAGTCGGATATGGTATGACCGAATGCGGGCCTTTGATAAGTTATGCAAACTGGGATAAGGCCCGGCTTGGTGCATCGGGGAAAATTGTGGACACTCTGGAGGTAAAGATCGATTCCGATGATCCATACAATAAGGTCGGTGAAATAATGGTACGCGGTGAAAATGTAATGATGGGATATTACAAAAACCGGGAAGCTACCAAAGAGGCGCTGGATGATGACGGGTGGCTTTATACAGGCGACCTGGGTGTAATTGACAAGGACAATTACATTTACATTAAAGGACGTTCTAAAAGTATGCTTCTTGGCCCTTCAGGTCAGAATATTTATCCCGAGGAAATTGAGGCAAGGTTGAATAACCTGACCTATATCTCAGAATCGGTTGTAACGGAAAAGGACAATAAGCTTCTGGCACTTGTTTATCCTGATTATGAAGCCGTTGATAAAGACAAAATCGATGATTCACGTCTTGAGGAAATAATGGAGAATCACAGACAGAGCCTGAACAAAGAACTTCCTTCATTCATGAACATTGCAGGGATTAAAATTCATCCTGTGGAATTTGAAAAAACACCGAAGAAAAGCATTAAAAGATTTATGTATACCGCTCACGTATAAATTTGGCACGGAGAATAAAATTATGCTTTAAAAAAATGTGCATCGGGTCGTCCCGATGCACATTTAAATGAAAAAAACCGCTTTTAGCCAAACCATTACCAATTCAAAAGCCCATCATTTTCCTTATTTTATATATTGAAAGCTGCCTGTGTGCCTTTTCAAGCTCCCGGTCAACTTCTTCGCTGTTGTTGAACATTGTCCGGGCATATATAGTTTCACCCGTTTCGCATATTGGTCCATCTCTTAATCCAGACCGGATCCTGTAGAGTTCGTCAACCTTTTTTTCTTCACTGCTTATGAGTTTGTCAAGTTGCTTCATCATTATTCAGGGGTTAAATATTGAATTCAATTGTAAGACGTTTAAGTGATTGAATAGTTACAACCGTTTTTAATTTTTTTGGGATTCACATATACTTACAATTGATAAACTTTTGTACTTTTATGGCACTTGAAGACAAAAGGCCGGTTTAATGAAAAAAACGGTTATAATAGTTGCAGGTGGTGCCGGCAGACGGATGAATGCTGCGATACCAAAGCAGTTTCTTCTTCTCAAAAATGAGCCTGTTCTGAATCATACCATCCGCCGCTTTTTCTTATATGACAACAACATTGATATTTTAGTGGCATTGCCGGGTGAGCATATCTCCTATTGGAGATCCCTTTGTCGCAGGCATAATTTTAATATACCCCACAGAATTTCCCTGGGAGGAAATGAAAGGTTTTATTCTGTAAAAAATGCCCTCAGGGAGGTTGATAGAAACAGCCTTATTGGGGTACACGATGGGGTGAGGCCCATGGTTAGCAGTTCAACAATACAGGTGTGTTATGATACTGCCGTTGCTCTTGGTAATGCAATTCCTGTTACAGGTCTTGTTGAGTCTGTCAGACAGGTTGACAACGGAGGAAATTCCCCGGCCGACCGTACAAAGCTGAAAATCGTACAAACACCCCAGGTTTTTAAAGGAAGCCTTTTGATCGATGCTTACAACAGCCAGAGCTCGTCAGACTTTACCGATGATGCCTCTGTGGTTGAAGCTGCAGGTCACAGCATTCATTTGGTTGAGGGAAACCGGGAAAATATCAAAATTACAACATCGCTTGATATTGTAATTGCCAGTGCAATTATGGAAAATTTTTAAAAAGGCGGGAATTTTGTTATGGAGGTTTTTTCCGGATATATTTTGAAAATATTATTTTTAAAGTGTGAAACCCTGACTAACTTGTAAGTTTAATTTATTTAACTCCCATGTCCACATAAAAATTCCCGGATAGTAAATGAACATGCTGACATACAATAGCTCATGGTAAAGACAGATAAAACAAATTTTTAACCCTATTTATAACCCCAAATCATTTCTTATGAAAAAAATCAGTGTTTTTATTTTGTCGTTTTTTGTTTTTACATGCGTTTTTGCCCAAAAAGCAAATTTCGAACAGGCTGAGAAATTCAGTGTTCAGAATATGCGTGACTGGGTCGGTGATCTTGGCGTGCAAGGTAACTGGCTAAATGATGTTGACCGGTTTTGGTATAGCTTCAAGACAGCCGACGGAAAAAAATTCTCCCTTGTTGATGCCGAGAACGGCACCAGGGAACCTTTGTTTGATACCGAGTACATGGCATCGGAGCTTACCAAACTTACCGATGAACCTTACAATGCAAAGGACCTGCCTATAACCAACATCGAGTTCAAAGATGACAATGTTACTATGAAATTCGAGGTTGACGATATTGAGTTTACATATAATATTGATACACGTGAACTGGTAAAGGGAGAAGAAGTTGAAGAGGAGGAGCGTGAAAGGTGGAAGAATTATTCACCTGACAGTACATGGATCGTTTTTGCAAAAGACCATGACCTTTATCTTATGGAGGCAGATGACCCCGACAGTGTTGAAATCCGCCTTACAGAGGATGGAGAGCGTTGGTTCAGCTTTGCAGCTGATGCCGGGGCGGAGGAAAATGATGAAAGGGTTAGAGCGGCTGCAAGATGGTTCAACGATTCGGAAAAATTATATGTTAACCGCCGTGACAGTCGTGAGGTGGAGGAGCTTTGGGTGATAGATGTCCTTGAGGAGCCCCGTCCGACACTTGAGACCTATAAGTATCCCATGCCCGGAGAAGAGAATGTGCCTCAGGACAGCCTTTCGATTTTTGATGTTGAAACAAAAGAGAGGGTGGATGTGGACGCTTCCAAATATGTAGATCAGGCTCTTGGTGGAGCTTATTTTGGTTACGGGGGAGGCTTCTTCATGGGAGATTCATCAGATAAACTTTATTTTATCCGGCGCGACCGCACATGGAGTAAAATAGACCTTTGTGTGGTAGATACCGAAACAGGAGAAGTAACCGAACTGTTGCATGAAGTAAGCAAACCCTATTTCAATACCAGATATGCCCGATTGGCAGTTATTGAGGACGGAGAGGATCTTATATGGTTTTCGGAACGGGATTCATGGGGTCATCTATACCGGTATGACAGTGAAGGCAATTTGAAAAACCGCATTACAGAGGGGAATTTCAATGTCGGTAATATTTCACAAATTGACACACTGAACAGACAGATTTACTTTCAGGGATTTGGCCGAGAAAAGGATGTAAACCCATATTATCCAATGTATTACCGGGTTGACTTTGACGGCAGTAACCTTACTTTGCTTACACCTGAAGATGCATCACATACTTTTAATATTTCCGAGTCAAGCAAATATTTCGTTGATAACATTTCACGTGTTGACGAGGTACCCCGCTCAGTTTTACGCGATAATGACGGCGAGCTGGTAATGGAGCTTGAGAAAGCCGATATTTCAAGGCTTGAAGAGGCCGGCTGGAAAATGCCCGAACCCTTCACCGTGAAGGCGGCCGATGGTGTTACCGATATCTATGGTGTAATGTGGAAACCTTTTGATTTTGACCCTGACAAGGAGTATCCTATTATTACACATGTTTATCCCGGACCGCAAACGGAGCCTACTCCTACAAGATTTTCCTTAGGCCAAAATGTGCCTCTTGCCCAGACCGGTTTTGTGGTTGTGGCTGTCGGACAAAGGGGCGGGCATCCTGTGCGCTCCAAGCATTATCATACCTTTGGATATGGTAATTTGCGTGACTATGCTCTGGAGGACAACAAATATGCTCTTGAGCAGCTGGCTGACAGGCATTCCTATATTGATATTGACAGGGTAGGCATATACGGTCATTCAGGAGGAGGATTTATGTCTACTGCTGCAATCCTCTCTTATCCTGATTTTTACAAAGCTGCTGTTTCATCTGCCGGTAACCACGATAATAATATATACAACATGTGGTGGAGTGAAGTTCATCATGGAGTAAAGGAGATTACCAAAGAAGTGAAGGAAGAAGAGGAAGAAGAAGTTGAAGAAGAACACGAAAGCATTGGTGATGATGAGGAAGAGAAAGAAGAGGAGAAGGAAACAAAAACCGTTTTCGAATCACAAATACCCACTAACCAGGAATTGGCTGAAAATCTTGAAGGTCATCTTCTTCTTGTTACCGGTGATATCGATAATAATGTTCACCCTGGTGGCACCTTAAGAGTCGCGGAGGCTTTGATAAAAGCAAACAAAAGGTTCGATATGATGATATTTCCCGGAATGAGGCATGGCTTTGGAGGATACAGTGAATACTTTCGAAGGATGAAGCGTTATTATTTTGCCGAACATCTCCTTGGCGAATACAGAAATAATGTCGAGATGGATGATTTTTAAGCTTCTGGTTTGCCCGGTGAATATATTGCAAAGTACAATGATGCAAATTAACAGGTGCATTCTTAAATGAGTTGGCAAAACCTGAAATAATAGTTTACGGGACCGGGTAAGTTGATCCGGTCCCGTTTTTTGGGTTATGCATTGGAGGTAACCGGACGATGAAAGTTTTTAAAAGGGAGGAGGTTATGATAGCACTCACGCGGGGATTAATATCGTTTTAAGATGTTTTGGCTGATTTATTATTGATTTTATATTCAAAAGCTCAAATTGGTTAATATTTATTAAATTTACATGGATTTAACTTTTTGCTCTAAATCAATGCAATGGTTAAAATATTGAAAAATATTGCTATATTTTTTGTTGCGCTCATATTCCTGAGTGCTTCAACCGGCGTGTTCCTTAATTTTCACCATTGTGAGCTAACCGGCAAAACAGAGGTTTTGACCTCAATTCCCGATCCGGTTGGCTGCTGCTCAAGTCATGAAGAGTCTCAGAATATTTGCGGTTGCGGTGATAACGATTGCGACTACTGTTATTTCACAGAAGAGAATTACGTAAATAACTGTCAATCAGATGCATCAACCAACGAGGGCAGAGGTTCAAAACCGGGTCATGGTGACCGCAACTCAGAAGATCATGACAATGATGAAGATTCAGCTCCCTTTAAAGGCGATCAAATTGAAGTCAACGGTTGTTGCTCAGACACTCCTTTTTATGTCAATATATCAGATGTTTTTTTGAAAAACAGCAACAATATTGAAGCAGGAAAGCATTCCCAACTGATATATATTTCAGAGACAAATCAGCTATTTAGTGATATTTTATTTCCATACTTTTCAGAAAGAAATGATCCCTCTCTTCACCCGCCACCTTTTGCCTACCAGGGCAAGCATATAGTTTATCTTAACAGGCAGCTTCTTTTATGAAGCATTTTAGTTTTCTGTAAACCTTTAATAATATAACAAAATAAAGATCAGAGTGTTTTTGTTATATTTCTTGTTGGTTTTTTGTAATTCGTTATATGCGATGCTATAATGAAAATAAATAGATAACTATAAATTTTTTGTAATTCAGCTCGTATCTACAAATTGGCTTAAAAATGTAAAATATAAATTTTTGTAATCATGATATATAAAATTTTAATAGTGGGCTTTGCACTGCTTTTTTCATTCAATCTTAATGCTCATGAGCATCTGAAGGGATTTGTAAAAACAGTGGTCGAAGAAAACGGAGAGCAGGTTGTTGAGCCACTCCCGTTTGCAACTGTTCACTTTGCTGAAACTGAACACGGTACTACAACTGATGAGGAAGGTTTTTTTGATATACACAAGCCTTCCACAGAAGACACATTAATTCTTGTTGTCAATTATACGGGGTTTGCACCTGACAGCATACCCATTCCACCGGGTAAAACAGAAATAGAAATTGTCCTTGAAACGGGGGTTGAAATAGAAGAGCTTACCATTCGCAGAAAGCTCGGTGGAAGCTATGTCGCCAGGCTTGAGCCAACTCATGAGGAGGTTATAACCGAGCGCGGACTTCAAGAGCTGGCTTGTTGTAATCTTGCCGAAAGTTTTGAGAGCAGTGCTACCGTTGATGTGGGTTATGCCGATGCCGTCTCGGGGGCCCAAAGGATTGAGATGCTCGGGCTTGACGGTATATATACTCAAACAATGTTTGAAAATATACCAAATATCCGGGGATTGTTGTCCACATACGGGTTTTCCTACATTCCCGGTCCATGGATGGAGTCGATACATATTTCCAAGGGCTCGTCGGCTGTCATGCACGGTTATGAGTCCATTACCGGACTTATTAATGTTGAGTACAAAAAGCCTCAGGACAGCGAACCTTTTTTCTTTAATGCTTTGGCTAATAATGAAGGCCGTCTGGAGGGCAATCTTACCTCTGCAATTGAGTTAAGTGAGAACACAAGTACAATGATACTCTCTCATGTATCTACCCAGCAGTTGGAAATAGACCACAATAACAACACCTTCCTTGATGTGCCTACAGGCACGAATATAAACTTCATTAACCGGTGGAATATTGAGGAGGAACACAATTATCATATCCAGTTCGGACTTAATTTTATGAATGAAGAAAGGAGGGGAGGTCAGAAAGATTTCAACAAGGAAACCGATTACGGCACTACAAATGCATATGGCATTGGAATAAATACAAGAAAGATACAAGGATTCTTTAAGGGTGGCTTTGCGATTCCCGACAGGGAGCATTCAAGTGCTGCAGCATTGGTTACGGGTACATTATATGATCAGAGTTCATTTTTCGGACTTAATACTTATGACGGAAATCAAAAAAGTATATATGCCAATTTTATTTACCAGACTATAATCGGCACCACAGATCATAATATTTCAGCAGGTATGACTTATATGTATGATGATTTTTCCGAGACTTTCAATGAAACCGGGTATGACAGGGTGGAGTCGGTTCCCGGTGTTTTTGGTGAATATACTTATAATTACAAGGAACACTTTTCTCTTATAAGCGGTTTAAGAGTTGATCATAACAGTGAATTCGGCTGGTTTGTTTCACCAAGACTTCATTTTAGGTATGAGTTTGATGAGGATAATGTGCTGAGAGGATCTGTAGGAAAAGGCTTCAGGTCGGCCAACATCTTTGCCGAAAATTCACCTGTTATGGCCAGTTCAAGAACGATGACGATAGAGGAGGATTTCAGGGCCGAGGAAGCCTGGAATTATGGGCTCAATTTTACCCGCATTATGCATATTGACAATAACAGGGAAATAGCCTTTAATATAGATTTTTACCGTACTGAATTTATAAACCAGATTATAGCCGATCTTGACCGGGATGCGCAAAGAGTTGCTTTTTACAATCTCGACGGGGAATCGTATTCCAACAGTTTGCAGGCTGACCTGACAATTGATGTCCTTGAGGGTTTTGAAGTTCATTGGGCATTCCGTATCAATGATGTTAAAGCAACTATAAACGATGAACTCAGGGAGGTTCCTTTTGTCAACAAATACAGGGGTATTTTAACATTGAGCTATGAAACCCCGCTGGAAAACTGGAGATTTCATATTGCAAACCAGTATAACGGACCCGGAAGGTTGCCTGATTCAGGTGATAATCCTTCCCAATATAGGTGGGATGATTATTCGCCTTCACACTTCCAGGCACATGCACAGGCTACACGGCGCTTTTCAAATTTCGATGTTTATGTGGGGAGTGAAAATATAACCAATTTCAAGCAGGAGAATCCAATTATTGCATATGACGAGCCTTTTGGCGATTATTTTGATGCCTCAATTGTATGGGGACCGTTTACCGGGAGAAAAATTTATGCAGGAGTGAGGTATGTAATTGACAGGTAATTATAAACTTACTGAATTAAGACATATTATTGCAGGATATTCTTAAACTTATGTTGGAATAAGGTGCATTATTGCAGGGTAGCTTTAAATTTATGCAAGAATAAGGCATATTATCCCAGGGTAGTCCGTATCCGGCAGTGAGGTATATAATTGCATTTTAGATTTAAGCCGAGGACAGCAGTTTTATCAATGCTCCCAGTCCGCTTGTGTGAGAAAGGTTTTTTACTGGAGACTCACAGAGGAGTTTTTTTCTTGCAATGTTTACGTTATTTACATTGAACGGCGATTCATTGTAAATGCCACTCCAGATGTGGACGGCAACAGCACTTTTCAGGGTGCCGGCTCTTATCCGGATTGTGTGGAGAGAGTGACGGGCAGGGTGTATATGGATGTAATGTTCGGGAATATTCCCCTCCAGGAGCACCCAAACTGATTTGTCCGACACTTCAAGGGTGCGGTAGCCTTTATTATCTTTTAACCATTCAAGGTACCGCTCTTTTGGGAAAAGACCTTTTTGCCTCAGAGTGCAGGATATTTCAACTGATATCTCAGCAAGTGCTAAATTTCCGGTGTAAAGGTCCATTTGTGATCCGCCGATACTTTTGAGCCTGTCGGAGAGAGCCGGCAGAACATCCTCTCCGCTTCCAATGCACTTCTCTATGAAACTTCTTATATAACCGGCATGATGCTTGAGTGCATTGAACAAAAAAGGTTTTTCAACAGGAAATGTACAATATGAGTTGGAAAGTTGCATTTAAAATGAACAATCAAGCAAAACTTTTTATTGATTTTAATCCGGTAAAGATTTTAATTTAATTCCGGTGTTTGATTTTTTCGGGCTGTAAATTTCAATTTCCCCGGCCGTCAATGTCAATGAGTTTCCCCGGCCGTCAATATCAATGACTTTCCCCGGCGGCTTAATTTCAATGAATTTTAACGTTCGTCAATTTCAACAATCACTGAAAAAACTGCTTTCAGTATATTTGTCATGTTGGGATAATTTATTTTTTCAGGTGTATCAGCCGGCGTATGGTAGTCCGGGTGGGTCCCGGTTGTTACAACAACTGCAGGGACGTCCTCCCGAACAAAAGGAAAATGATCCGACCCGAAACGCCACATAAGGTTATTGAGAGGCGACTGACTGTGCCGGATTCTGATATCCTCTATTTGTCTTCCCGCAGTTCTGAAAAGCCTTCTGGTTTGTCGTCTTTCATCTCCAAACGCCCTTACATATACACGCCCCCTTTTTCCGGCCGGGACATCAGAGCGCCCAATCATATCCATGTTGATCAGCAAATTGGTTTGCCCGAGAGGAAACAGAGGATTTGCAACGTAATATGAGGAACCGTTAAGTCCTGTTTCCTCTGCTCCAAATGCAATGAAAACGATGCTGCGGCGAAAAGTGGCGCCTTGTTCCCTTGCCCTTGAAAACATTCTTGCAAGCTCCATAACTCCTGCCGTACCCGAGGCGTTGTCATCGGCCCCGTAATATATGTCGTCTCCTCTTTCCCCGAGATGATCGTAATGGCCGCATACAATCACAAACTCATCTTTAAGATCAGTTCCCTCAAAGTAACCTATGACATTTCTGTCATGCTTAACTTTTGTTTCTACCTCATATGACAATGCCATGGTGAGCTCTGATGTTGTTGATTCCATTGCCCCATTGTTGCGTGCAAATCTTCTCAGGTTTATGTTCATCAGTCCCTTTTTTTCCCCATATAGCTTTTCAAACAAGCCCTCGCCTATCATTAACACATTTAGAGTTTGATCTGTATCAGGCAAATGAGAGTAAAGCCAGTCGGGTTCGCCGCTGTTAATTCCGAATAAGCTTTCGGGATATTGTGGCTGGAGTGCCCTGGATTCTGCATTTATTAGCCGGCCGTTTTTTCGCTGTGAGAGAAGTGTTACCGCAAAATACTCAATATCTGTTTTTTCAGATATAACTTCAATTTTTTCAACAGCAGCTTCAATATCCTTTTCAACAAGATGGATCATTATATCATTACCACTCACCGTTATCTCATCTGGCTCGACTGTTCCCTTGAAAATTAATTTCAATGTCAGGCTGTCTGACAAAGGACCGGTAGATGCAAAAGAGAAGTTATTTCTGCGGGGGACAGATTCTTCGTCCACATAAATGCGTGTGGAACCGTGGTTTTGGAATCTGACCGGAATCTTTTGGAAATAAGGGTACTCACCTTCATTGATGGGCTCAAGGTCAGCCTTTTCAAATTCCTGTGCTATGTATTGCGCGGCGATCTTTTTCCCCTCAGAGGGGAACTCCCTTCCTTGCAGGCTGTCTGAGGCAAGAAGAAAAACATCATTTATCAGTCTTTCAGTACTTATGGCTGTTTTAATCTCTTGTGCAGGGATTTTCAATACTGCCGAAAAAATCAACAGTACAACAAGAAATAGTTTTAGAAAGAGGTTCATGTTTTTATTTATTTAGGTGAAAAAAATTAAAATTCTGATCCGTAATTTTTCTCCGGATAGTCGAGTGTATAATGAAGTCCTCTGCTTTCCCTTAGTTTTTGCGCCATTTTAATTATAAGGTAGCCAACATTGATCATATTTCTTAATTCGCAAAGATTTACCGTGAGTATCGACTTTTTGTACAACTCTTCTGTTTCCCTGTAAATAATTTTAAGTCTTTCAAGAGCCCTTTTCAGTCGCAGGTTTGAACGTACAATCCCCACATAGTTGCTCATAATTTGTTGCACTTCCTTGTAGTTTTGGGTAATAAGTACCATTTCCTCCGGGTAGTCGGTCCCTTTTATGTTCCATTGCGGGATCTTATCATTAAAATTGTAGCTTTTAAACAAATTTTTTGTTTCGGCCGCTGAGCGATGTGCAAAAACAACTGCTTCCATAAGCGAATTTGAGGCCATACGGTTTGCCCCGTGTAAGCCGGTTGAAGAGTTTTCCCCTATTGCATAAAGGCGATTTATGGAAGTTCTTCCGTTTTCATTAACCTTTATACCCCCGCAAATATAATGGGCGGCAGGAATAACAGGTATCATATCTTTTGTAATGTCAATACCTAAATTTATGCATTTTTTGTAAATATTGGGGAACTTTTTTTTCAGCTTATCCCCGTCAAGGTGCGTTGCATCGATAAAAACATGATCGTCTCCTCGTGTTTTCATCTCCTGGTCAATTGCCCGGGCAGTTATGTCCCTGGGGGCAAGACTCCCTCTTTTGTCATAATTTTCCATGAACTCTTTACCGTCCATTGTCCTCAGAACAGCCCCGAAGCCCCTCAGTGCTTCGGTAATGAGAAAGGAGGGGCGCTCCCCTGGATTATAAAGAGAAGTTGGATGGAACTGAACAAACTCCATGTTTTCTATTGTTCCTTTAGCCCTGTAAACCATGGCGATCCCGTCACCTGTAGCTATCGGGGGGTTTGTGGTTGTATGATAAAGGTTGCCAATTCCACCTGTGGCCAAAAGAGTGGTTCTGGCAAGTATTGTGAAAATTTTGGAGCCTTCGGGATTCAATACGTATGCTCCGTAACACTCTATATCCTTATGTGATCTTTTAACTTTTTCCCCAAGGTGATGCTGGGTTATAATATCAATTGCAAAATGATTTTCAATGATTTCAATATTCGGGTGATTTCGCGCTTTTTCCATCAGGACTCTTTGTATTTCTTCCCCTGTATTGTCCTTGTGATGGAGCACACGTTTTTCCGAATGACCTCCTTCCTTAGTAAGGTCTAATTCCCCGTTTTTATTCCGGTCGAATTCAACACCCCATTCAATAAGCTCTTTGATTCTTTCCGGCGCTTCCCTTACAACCATCCGAACGATTTTTTCATCGCAGAAACCGGCACCGCAGTCCATTGTGTCCTCTACATGTTTTTCAAAGTTGTCGGGTTGCCTCATTACTGCAGCTATGCCTCCCTGGGCACATTTGGTGTTTGTTTCATCAAGAGTGCTTTTTGCAACAATGCATACCTTTCCGGAGCCGGCAACCTTTAATG
Source organism: Bacteroidota bacterium (assembly GCA_003554865.1). Taxonomy (GTDB): domain Bacteria; phylum Bacteroidota; class Bacteroidia; order Bacteroidales; family PUMT01; genus PUMT01. Next base: position 19,901 of record PWHJ01000202.1, read on the forward strand.
CATAAGTTAAACCCGCAATGCCTGAGCCTATTACAAGAAAATCCGTTTTAATGTTCATATTGAATAAGTTACAAAAAACAAAGTTAAAAAATTAAATACTCTTGGCTGTCAAAGACCGGTGAGAAGTTGGCTTGCCAAATTTCATCTGATTTAATTCTGAAAAAGTAACTAATTTAACGTAATTTTGCGAATTGTTGATAAACAAACTATAAAAGCACAGAGTATATGGCTCAAGATTTGTTTAAAAAAATTATCTCTCATTGCAAGGAGTACGGATTTATATTTCAATCCAGCGAGATATACGACGGGCTAAGTGCAGTTTATGATTACGGTCAGTTTGGAGTTGAATTAAAAAATAACCTTGTAAAATACTGGTGGGATGCGGTTGTTTATTTAAATGAGGATGTTGTTGGACTTGATTCGGCAATTTTTATGCATCCGAAAGTTTGGGAAGCCTCTGGGCATGTTAGTGCTTTCAACGACCCCCTTATTGACAACAAAGATTCCCAAAAACGTTACAGGGCTGACATGCTAGTTGAAGACTACCTGGAAAAGCAGGAAGCCAAAATAAACAAGGAGATCGAAAAAGCGGCAAAACGTTTTGGTGACTCTTTTGATGAGGAAAAGTTTCGCACTACAAATCCTCGTGTAATAAATCTTCAGAAGAAAGTTGACAGCTTAAGAGAGAAATTTGTTAATGCTCTTGAAAAGGACGACCTTGATCAACTCAAGCAGATTATTGTTGATTGTGACATAGCTGACCCGGAGACCGGTTCTAAAAACTGGACAGATGTTCGCAAGTTTAATCTTATGTTCGAGACACAGCTCGGCTCAATAAGCGAAGAGGCAACCAAGCTTTACCTGAGGCCCGAGACTGCTCAGGGTATATTCCTGAATTTTTTGAATGTTCAAAAATCTGGCAGGATGAAGATTCCCTTCGGTATTGCCCAAACGGGGAAAGCATTCAGAAATGAAATTGTTGCCCGCCAGTTTATTTTCAGGATGAGAGAATTTGAGCAGATGGAAATGGAGTTTTTTATTCGTCCCGGTGAAGAGAACAAATGGTTCGAATACTGGAAAGAAGCAAGAATGAACTGGTATAAGGCCCTTGGATTTGATGAATCCAAGCTCAGGTTTCACGACCATGAGAAACTTGCCCATTATGCGGAAGCGGCAACAGATATCCAATTTGAATTCCCTTTCGGTTTCAAGGAAATTGAAGGGATTCACTCCAGAACAGATTTTGATCTTGGACAGCAACAGAAATTCAGCGGGAAAAAGCTCCAATATTTCGACTCAGAGCTCAATGAAAGTTATGTACCCTATGTAATTGAAACATCAATGGGTCTTGACCGCCTGTTCTTGATGATTCTAACCGCATCCTATTGTGAAGAGGAGATTGAAAAGGAAAGCGGCAAAACCGACGAGCGTGTAGTTTTGCGTATTCCCGCATTTTTGGCCCCGGTTAAGCTGGCCATTCTCCCGCTGGTCAACAAGGACGGACTTCCTGAGATAGCCAGGGAAATCCGGGATGATCTGAAATTCAATTTTAATTGCCACTATGAGGAGAAAGACTCTATAGGGCGCCGTTATCGCCGTCAGGATGCAATAGGAACACCCTTTTGCATTACCGTGGATCATCAGACCATTCAGGACAATACGGTAACTATCCGGTACCGCGACACCATGAATCAGGAAAGGGTTCCCGTCAATGAACTAAATGATATTATTCAGGATAAGATAAGCCTGAAAAAAATACTTGGAAAGTTGAACAAATAATCTACTTGCCTCCGGTGCGCAGGGTTTTGTTTATAACATATTACTGGCCGCCGAGTGGGGGCTCGGGAGTCCAACGATCCCTTAAATTTGTCAAATACCTGAGGAGTTTTGGATGGCATCCGGTTGTCTTTACCATTGAAAATGGAGAGTATCCTGTTTACGATTATTCACTTGAAAAACAAGTGCCCGATGATATTGAAGTAATAAAGATTTCCGCTTGGGAGCCTTATAAATGGTATAACAGTTTTATAGGAGGGAAAGGTCAGCAGACCCATACAGGCTTTATCAAACATAATAAAAAAGAATCACTGTTAGAAAAAATTGCCGTATGGATAAGGGGAAATCTTTTTATCCCCGATGCCCGCAGGTTTTGGATCCGGCCTTCTGTGAAATACTTGAATAAGTACCTCAGAAAAAATCCCGTAGATATTATATTTAGCAGCGGACCTCCTCACAGTGCCCATATTATAGCAATGCGCCTTAAAGAGAAATTTTCCGTCCCCTGGATAGCCGATTTTCGGGACCCATGGACGGGTGTTTATTATTATCAGAAGCTCCGCTTGACCAAAAGAGCTGACAGGCTAAACCGAAAACTTGAGCGTGATTGCCTTGATATGGCCAGCAGGGTGGTGGTAGTTGGAGAAACTATGAAACGTGATTTTGAAAAGATCACTGAAACTCCCGTTCATGTTATAACTAACGGATTTGACCCGGATGATTATAAGAACCTCTTTCATGAAAAAACCGGGTCTTTTAGCATAACCTATACCGGTATGTTTTTCCGTGATCAGAACCCGGAGGAATTATGGGAAGTGCTAAGGGAAATGAAAAATAAAATCCCCGGATTTGAAAAAGATCTTGAGATCCGTCTGACCGGGTGTATTGACACGACGGTGCTGGAAAGCATTAAGGCTAACGGATTGAACCAAAATTTGAAATTGTCCGGCTATATACCAAGACATGAGCTTGCACAAGTTCAGGCTGCAGCCTCGCTGTTGCTTTTGTCAATCAACAGGGTTGACAATGCATCTTATATTATAACCGGCAAGCTTTTTGATTATCTTGCTGTAAAGAGGCCAATACTTGCTTTTTGTCCCGAAGGCAGTGATGTGGAGAATATAATAAAAGAATCGGGAGCCGGCTGGGCATTACCATTTAATCAAAAAGGGAGGCTGTGTAATCTGCTCGAAGACCTTTACCGGCGACACAAAAAAGGTCAACTGGAGCTAAGTGAGTCCAAAACACACAAGTTTTCACGCAGGGAGCTGACTGCATCTCTTTCAGAACTGTTTGAAGAAACAGTTTCAGGATATTCTGAATAATCAACCTGACATAAATTATCTTATAATTGCCACATTGCCCGATATGGGCGGACTTCCGTCATTGAGGTAAATGACGTAGTGATAGGATTCCATCGGCAGAGGCTTACCGTTTTTAGTCCCATCCCATGGATCGGGATATCCTTCCTGTGATTTGAAAACCATTTCTCCCCATCGGTTGTAAACCTCAACAACTGCATAGGGGTAAATTTCCCCCAGCATCCCTACAGTTTCACTTCCGATAATCCAGTAATCATTAAATCCGTCGTCATTTGGAGTAAATGCATTGGGAATATTCATACAAATCTCGTTTTCAGGCTCAACCATAATAGTGTCAACATAAACACAATTGTTGAAATCTTCAATTGTAACATGATAAACTCCCGAAATGATATTGTAGATATTTTCCGTTGTTTCTCCGGTTGACCAGTTGTAAAAATAAGGAGAAGTGCCCCCGCTAACATTCAACTCAATAGATCCGTCTTCAGTTTTGTCACAATATGGTTGATTTATTACCGGATAAGTTTGAATCGGGTCAGGTTGAGAAACGTATATTGCCGTGTCTAGAATACAATTATTATGATCCCTGATCCTGACAAAATGTGAGCCTTCTTCCAATCCGAATGCAATATCAGACGCCTGTCCGTCTTCCCAGTTGTAATAGTAAACCCCTGTGCCGCCGCTTACATTAAGTTGAATTTCTCCGTCCCGGTAGCCGTAGCAGCTTGCATCATTTATAATGGCATCAACAGCCAGCTCTTCCGGTTCTGTCAGAACCACTGTTGCCTCTGAGGGACAATCTACAGAATCATATACAATTACATGGTATTCCCCCGCCGGGACATTTGAAAGGTTTTGTGTTGTGTCACCGTTTGACCAATATATCTCAAAGGGAGGGAATTCACCATCAATTTCAAGCTCAACACTTCCGTCAGATGCCCCATGGCAGGATACAGAGTAACCGTTGTAATCTGATGTAATGTGTGGTGTAACTGTAAAAGGCGGGAGTTCTCCTATGTATACTTCTGCCGAAACCTGACACCCGTTTGCATCCGTTACAGTCAAAGTGTAAGTGCCGCTCATCATATCTTCCTGATCGGGTGTTGTGTTGTCTTCAAACACATGACCTTCAGGTCCTGTCCATTCATAATCATAGGGCGGAGTTCCACCGGATACTGTCGCTTCCGCTCTGCCGTCATCGTTGATATTGCAGCTTGTGTCAAAACCTTCAATATCAATTTCAATCGGTGTAGGCTCGTTTATTGTAAAAACTCCGTATTGCCAGTAATTTATTGTATTGTAAACACAGTCATTACCGTCAGTTACAATAGCATAATATTCGCCCGCAACCAGGTTCGATGGACTTCTAACTGTATCATTATCAAAGACAAATCCTTCCGGTCCGTACCATTTGAAGGAATAAGGAGGTCCGGCTCCCATGGCAACCGTTTGAACACTTACTTCTCCGTCCGAGCCACCATGACAACTTACATCATACACATTAAAGCTGAAGGATATATCATCCGGATTTGAAAGGTAAATCGACTGGCGGCCGGTGCAATTGTTGGCATCTGTGACTGTAACTATGTATTGTCCGTAAGTAATATCATAGAGATTTTGTTCCTCGGAGTAAAAGTTATCCGGCCCTGCCCAGCTGAAAGAATAGGGATCCGACTCTTTAGCTGTAGCCATTTCAATGCTGCCTGTGTATGCGCCAACACACTCGAGCTCTTCGCTCACATAAACACTGTCGATAGGGTAGGGGTTCACTCTAATGGTAACGTCAACCGGGTTGCCCGGGGCGCAACCCGTATCCAGTGCTTTTGGAGTAATAGTATAGGTTACATACTGTGGTTCCATTGTATTGTTGGTCAAACTCTGGCGCAATATGTAGCCGTCTGAAAGATCTGTTTCGCCTTCAACAAAACCTGTAACATCACCCTCATCTCCGGTTACTTCTGTAGTGTAATCAAAAGTTACAACACCTGATGATACTGATGTGGGGGTGGTCAGAGAAATGTTGGTCCGTGCGCTTGTACAGATGGTATCGTTGTACACCGAAGCATCCACGACCGGCGTGGGGTTAACAGCCACTGTAACACTTACCGGATTCCCATCGGCGCAACCTGTTTCAATAGCCCTCGGAGTTATTGTGTAAGTAACATGCTGGACTTCATTTGTGTTATTTGTGATCTGATCTTCAATAACTGCTCCGTCAACAAGGTCGTTATCAAAAGAGGTAAAACCGCTTACATCTTCATGTGTTGCTTCTGCGCTATAATCGAAAGTGACAATACCCTGTGTAAGTACGTTAGGTGTCTCAAGCAATATATCAGTTATTCCGTCATTACAAAGTGTGTCTGCAAACGATGTAACTATTGCCATTGGCTGCGGGTTAACATGTATCTCTATATTCTCAACCGGTATGCCGGGGCAGACTGTTTCCCCATCGGGCAGTACTATTTGTGGTCTGAAGGTATAAGTAACGGTCCCTGCCAATTCGCCGGTGTTTTCAAGGTTATCGATAAAGTTCTCCAGGTTATCAAGGTCCTGCTCCGGATCAAGGAACGTTACCGTCGGTGTCTCTCCCTCGTCTCCGTAGTCTCCCCTTACATTGTCGGGGTATACAATATCGACCTTGTATCTCCACTCAGCTGCCGGTGTTGTAATGTGGTTTGGCGTTTCAACGTCAAAAACGGCTGCCCCGTCGTGGCAGAGCTCGGTTTCCTCCGGCTCGGCTTCCATCACCGGCTGGGGGTTGACCTGAATTGTTATAGTCTCCAGGTCCCCGCCTATGCAGTCATCCAGTGTTGATCCA
>PWHJ01000001.1 GCA_003554865.1 Bacteroidota bacterium
TTCTAAATTAAATTTTTTAGTCATGAAAACAGAAAGAAAATTAACACTCAAATTTTTTGCAACACTTTTAGCCTTCCTTTTCACCGTGGGGGGAGTCTTTGGACAGGAAGCCGAAGATTTCGGAAATGCCAACGCAGACGACAATATTTCCTATATCACGGTTGGAAGGACAATGCCTTTTTATGTGAAACCCGATGAATATTACCATCCGGATTTTGAACCTGTTTCTGATAATATTACAGAGGGGTTTACATGGATCTGGGCGCCGGTTGCTGAAGCCTGGGATTGGGGAACCGAGCTGACGCTGGCTGATGAGGATCTTAATTATGTGGAGATAACTGCTGGCGACGAGACCGGTGATTTTGACCTGAACGTGAGGGAGCAGGCTCCGGAAGAATTCGGAGGCTGTGAAGATCCCGAAGGAACAGATATTACCATAAGGGTTGTGGAAGCGCCGGAGATTCATTCTTTCCCTTCATTCCAGGAGGTATTCGAAATTGGAGAAGGTGAAACCTATCAGCAGTGCGGTGATGTGACAGGGTTTGATGCATCTATTGAGCTGAGCGGTTTTCCCAATTTCGAGGTAAGGTGGGAGTTAGTGATTGAGACATATAATGAGGAAACCGAAAATTGGGATGAGCACCAAGTGATAACAGATGAAACGGCAGTAGGTCCCGGAACCAGTTACAGCCGTCTCACCAACGAAACTTATGACTTTGACAGTAACCGCGACCTGGTTGTTGAGAACAACAGGCGTACAAGATACACCTATACCATTGAAGGTATAACCGACCTTATCTCGCGCAGGTCTGATTATCTCGACGGAGAAACAACATGGTATGATACTGTTGAGCGTACTTTTGCAATCATTGTGAACCCTGCACCTGAAACTGGTCCGATATTCCACATACCTGAAGGTCACGGTGAATTATAAAGAGATATATTAAGAACTGTAAATAAAACAAACAGCTGTAAAACTTGATTTTACGCTACCTTGCAATATTGCTGCTGATCTCTTCCGGGATAGCCGCGCACGGACAGGATGTGTTGCACACTGTCGGTGCCGGCTCTTCCGGTTTACGTTACGGGGTGGATGAAACCCCCGGTTCCTTTTACCAATGGTGGGTGGAAGGGGGAGAGATCGTGAGCTCCTCAAAAAATCAGATTGAGATTGACTGGGGAGTCACACCCGGCATATATGAAATTAAGGTGGTGGAGACAAATATTTACGGCTGCGAGGGTGACACGGTTTACACATATGTGGAGGTAACCGACCGGCTTGATTATGATCCTTTCCCGGATGTGATTGAAATTTGTGAAGGAGAAACTCATATTTTTGATGCCGGAGAAGGATATGTTTCATATCTTTGGAATGATGACCCTGACCAGGTTAACCAGACCTTTGCAACCGGTGAGGCCGGAACTTACTGGCTGCAGGTGGTTGATGAGGACGGGCTCGTGGGCAGCGATACGGTAGACCTTGTTGTCAATCCCGTACCGGAGGTTGATCTGGGGGCTGACACCGTTCTTTGTCCGGATGAAACCATTTTGCTTGATGCCGGTGATCAGGGAGAGATATATAACTGGTCAACTGGCGATGTTTCACAAACACTGCTCTTTTTCGGAAATGATGCCCCGGAGCTGGTATGGGTGGATGTGAGCACAGCGGAGGGCTGTTCGGCCTCGGATTCGATATTTATTGACCTGTGCGATCCTGAGATGAAGCTGGATGTTCCGAATGTGTTCACCCCAAATGACGACGGGTTCAATGATACATGGATCATAAGGGATGAGGAGGGCAGCGAGCTTTCAGTTGAATATCCGAAGGCTGTTGTTGAGGTGTTTAACCGCTGGGGTGAGAAGGTGTTTAGCTCTCAGCCGGGATATAGCGAGCCATGGGATGGCACATACCGTGGCAGGCCTTTGCCGATGGATTCGTATCACTATGTGATAAGACTGAATGACGGCTCGCAGACTGAGGTGAGCGGTACGGTAACAATTGTTAGATGATGTCTGTTATTGAAACCGCAACAGTAAGATTGCGTAAAAAGAATGTAGCTGATCTGCTCAGCTAAAAGTAACCGTTTTGATGAAAAGGTTTTTACCCATAGTTATATTGTTTTTTATTGTCTTGCCCCTAAAAGGCCAGCAATTGCCCCTTTACAGCCAGTACATGATGAACAGCTTTTTGCTTAACCCGGCTGTTTCGGGCCACGACGGTTTTACCACTTTCAATCTGACGGCAAGGGAGCAGTGGCTTGGATTTGAGAATTCACCCCGCACCATTGCTTTCAGCGGCACAACCCGTCTGCTAAGGCAAAGTGCAATGGATCGCTCTGGAAGGATTGGGCGCAGTTCCAGGCGCAGTGGTAACGTTGGACTTGGAGGATATATTTACAATGACAGGAACGGTTTGATAGACCGTACTGGCATACAGGCCACATATTCATATCATATAAGTATGGGGCAGAATAAGCAGTTGTCTTTTGGAGTTTCTCTCACCGGTTTTCAGCTTAGAATTGATGACAGGAACCTTAACCTGTATGATGATAATGACCCTCTGCTTAACAGTAGTAAAAATGCGCTGTATGTTCCCGATGCGAACCTTGGTGTTTATTACAGGGAACCTGAGTTTTACCTTGGGTTTTCCGTTGCACAGCTGCTTGAATCGGCTCTTAAGTTTGGCAGTGACGGATTTAAGGATTTTAAAATGGAAAGGCATCTTTACCTGATGGGGGGATACGGACTGTTTATTGACAGCGAGGTAACGGTTGAGCCCTCCTTGCTTGTGCAGTCAACTTTGAGCGGTATGCCTCAGGTTGATATTAATGCAAGGATTTATTACATGGATGATTACTGGGCAGGTGTCTCATACCGCTCAAGCGGGGCGTTTATAATGATGGGAGGGGTGAGGGTTGAAAGGCTTTATTTTGGTTATGCATTTGACTATACATTAAGCAGTATACGAAAGCACAGCTTCGGTTCACATGAGATAATGGTGAGCATGAGGTTCGGCGATTCTGCAAGAAGGTACCGCTGGCTTAACAGATACTAGGAGAGCTTCAAAGATTTCAGGTAGGAGCAGAGGCAGTAGAGTGAGTCAAATGATATTTGATTTTGATTGGTTAAAAGCTTCCATTTTTTTTCACCTTCTTTTTTATCAATTACAACTTTCATCGGGATATTCGGATCATTTACTACCTTAAATTCAAGGCGCTCAAGTGCTTTGGATGTCCAGAAATACTCCTTTCCCTCGCCTTCAAGTGCTATCTCGGCGGATGGGCTTTTAGCTATGCGGAACTCACCCTTGTCATCGTTGAATGTGAGCTTGGAATCTGAAAATATCTGTCCGAACGACCTGTCCAGGACCAGGTCCTCGGGCGCTCCTTCAATCAGCTTATCATCAAGCATAAGCCACACTTTGTCGGCTTCCTGAATGGCAATGTTCAGATCGTGAGTGGAGAAAACAACCGTTTTGTTGTTTTCAGATGCAAGTCTGCCGAGAAGGTGTACAATTTCATATTTGTTGGGCAGATCCAGGAAGGCTGTAGGCTCGTCAAGCACTATTACAGGGGTGTCCTGTGCCAGGGTACGCGCTATCATTACACGCTGGCGCTCTCCGTCGCTTATGTTGTTGATATTTTTATGGGCAAGACTGTTTAAGCCTACCATTGATATTGCACGTTCTATAAGAAGGGAGTCTTTTGCCCCCATTCTCCCCATCCAGTTAGTATAGGGGAAGCGGCCGAAAGCGACCATGTCGCGGACACCCATATTGTTGACCTTAACCGGCTCTGTCGATACAAAGCTGACCTTGCGGGCAAGCTCATTGGGCGGGTATTCGCTTATCTCCTTGCCCGAGAGAAAAACTTTTCCCTTCAGAGGTTTTTGAAGGCGTATAATGCTTCTGAGAAGAGTACTTTTCCCTATACCGTTTTTGCCGAAAAGAGCAACCAGCTCGCCTTTGCCGGCGGAAGCGCTGATATTGGAAAAAATCTCACCAGTTCCGTTTCCGGAACGGGTATATCCGATTGAAACCCCTGAAACACTCAGCTCGTTGTTCTCTCTTTGATACATCCTAAACAATATTTGAAAATTTCTGGTTTCTTATAACTATCCATATTACAACGGGTATCCCTATCAGTGCTGTCACCGAGTTAATGGGCAGCGTGCCTTCGTGACCGGGAAGACGCGAAATAACATCGCTCAGGAGCATTACAGAGCCCCCCAGAAGCAGTGTTGCCGGCATAAGTATTCTGTGGTCTGCATTTTTGGTTATCATTCTTGCAACATGGGGTACTGCTATTCCTATGAAGCCTATGGGACCGCAAAATGCGGTTATGCTTCCGGCCAGCAGACTGGTGCTGAAAAATACAGTGAAGCGTGCCCGTGGTATGTTCACTCCAAGGGTTTTGGCGTAATTCTCGCCCAAAAGCATTGCATTCAGGGTTTTCGCTGAAAGCAGCGATATGGCAAGTCCACCGGCAATCCCGTAAGACAAAACCTGCAGCTCGGCTTTGGAGACATTTCCAAGGCTTCCCATTGTCCATATAACGTATGACTTGAGCATCGCCTCTTCGCTGAAATATTGCAATATGCTTACAATCGCCGTTGCCGCGCTTCCAAACATTATTCCAAGTATCAGTATGGTCATTATGTCCCTTACACGTACAGATACAAGGAGGATAATGAAAAGAACGGTTCCCGATCCCAGCCAGGCGGCAGCGATAACCAGCCAGTTGCCTCCTATGTGGGCGCCTGCAAAAAAGCCGGCAAAACCCATTACCACAAGTGCTACCCCCAGGCTGGCCCCGGCGCTTATACCAAGTACAAAAGGCCCGGCCAGGGGATTACGGAATATTGTTTGCATCTGCAGGCCGCTTGCCGAAAGGGCCATGCCGGCAAGCAGGGCTGTAACGGCCTTCGGTATGCGCATATCAAGCACTATTGTTCCCCATTCAGGACGCAACGGCTCTCCCCCGGCGGCTATCTTCAGTATTTCTTTTACAGGTATGGTTACCGAACCGGTAAAAACACTCAAAAGAAACAACACCACGGTCAATATTGCCAGAGATGAGAAAAGGAGTATGTTTTTATTTTTCCTCCCTGTATACATACTATTTCTCCTCCACTTTTCTGAAATAGACAGTCTCGTGCCGGGGAAGCAGTTCGGGGTGTATAATGCTTATAAGATCTCTCAGGATAATGTGGGGGGAGGTAATCCCGGATTCCCAGTAATCATTTCCCCCGTGTTTGTTGACCCTTGCATTGTTGTTGTAAACCCTCCCGTTTTTAAATGGTGGCAGTTGCCCCAGACGCCGGTCAATTTTCAGTATATCCTCTTTGGTTGAAGCTGTTCCCGTGTTAAGCCAAATATCGGCGTTTTGTCCTGCCTCAAAGACCTTTTCCATATCAACAGGGAAGTTTTCCCTTGAATCATTGCCGGCCCAAAGGTAATCCCCCCCGGCATCATTTACAAGTGTTGCAAAAAATGATCTTCCCCCCGGTACAAACCAGTTGTTTTGCCAGGGCAGTCCGGCCATTATAACGGGACTGTCATCCGCCTGCGATGCAAGGTCTACAAGCTCTTTATACTCATTTTCAATAGCCGTGAACTTTTCTTCCGCTTTTTCATCAAGACCTAAAAAGGCGGCCATAAACCTGACCCACTCTGCCTGTGCAAGGGGGGTGGGCTCAAGGTATTCCCCGTTCATTACTACGGTTATGCCCAGCTCTCTAAGTTTGTCCAGATAACCGGTAGCTTCACTGTCAACTCCATAAGCCATTACAATGTCGGGCTGAATAGAGACGATTTTCTCATAGTTCAGGTTTTGTTCAAAACCGATGTCTGGCAACTCTCCTTTTTCCATCCTTTGTTTTAACCTGGAATTGTTTATAAGATTCCGGTTTGAGACTGCCTTTATTTTTTCTGTTTTTCCCAGAAAATCGATTAGTGCGACATGTGTTGTTGAAAGGCAGATTATACTTTCAACGGGCGTGCGTATAACTTTATCGGGGTCAATACCTTCGGGGACCGTTTCTCCCCGCTCAACCAGGTAATAGGTAAAAACCCTGTCGCTTGCACCCTGCCAGGGGTTTAATACAGTTATCTCTTTGTAGCCGTCTTTATCTTCAATGCAGAAACCCCGTGCATGACGCACCGGTCCGCAATCTTTTTCCACAGTCCTTTGCGAGGGCGAATCTGGGCTGCCGCCGCAAGAGGTGAGAATTATTATTAAAAAGGATGGTAAAAAAAGCAATATCCTCAGAATCAGTCGCTTCATTTCACTATTGCAATTTTTTTGGTAATAGATTCAACTTTGTTAAAAATTTTTATCAGGTAAATGCCGGAAGAAAGCTGCGATACCTTGATCTCAATGAAATAATCTTCCCCGCCGTAATTTTTGCTCAGCATTAATTGTCCGCTCATATTGGCTATCTGGACGGTGCCTGGACCTGCAAGATCGCGTGAAAGCTCAATAAAAAGATGATCGGCGGCAGGTACCGGGTAAATTTTAAGCTCTTCGGCAAAGGGGGGCTCAGGGAGCTCCTCAACTGTAACATCTATTGTTTTACTTGTCTTGTCGGTACACATCATATTCCTTATCATCAGCATAACTTCATATTCACCTTCATACCTGTATGTGGCTATGGGATTTTCCAGGGTGCTGGCAGCCCTGTTCCCGAATTCCCAGTAATAACGCTCTGCATTTTGCGAGAGGTCTATGAATTCGACCTCGATCTCATTTTCATTGAGCTGCCGGGGCGGAGTATAATCAAATCCGGCAACCGGCAAATTGTCGCTCATAATGAAAAGATCGATCTCTTTTTCAGTATCTACAAAATCTTCACCGTCATCTACTCTTAATCTTACCGTTTTTGGTCCTCCTTCATCATATTCGATAAAATGGGGGCCTCTTTCAAGGGAGGTTGCAGGGTAAGCTCCTTCACCGAAATCCCAGAAATAGGAATCAATCTCACCGGTCGAATAATCTGTGAAAACAAACAGGTTGCCCTCGCATACCTCAGTGGTGTTTATTTCAAAGTCTGCCGATAGCTCCAGGCCGGAATGGGGATTCATCCCGTCAATTTCACTGTAATCTCTCTCTCCGGGATCCAGCCATGCTTTAAGCTGCCTTTCCTTTTCTGGGTAGGTGTCCCATGCCTTGTCAAACCTTGCATAATAATCGTTAACCGAATATCCGCAGTATGCGTCACCTCCTATCAATGTTCCCACTACACGGTTATTCTGGTCAAAAAGGGGGGAGCCCGATGAGCCTCCCTCTGTAGTGCCTATATCCCATTTTTCCACCAGCCAGGAGCCGCGGTGGAGATAACCAGAGGAGAACGTTGCAATTGAAGGCGGGTCATGGTCGATCGATATTTTTTTTACATCCCCTATAGGGTGGTGGATACATACCGATGAGTCCGCCGCCTCATCTTTTCTGCTCCATCCCGCGTAGTAGGGACGGTACTCCACAGGCGGGATATCGTTCAGCTCAACAAGCGAAAAGTCAATGCTGTCACTTGAAGCTCTCAGGGTTGAACCGGAAAGGGTATTTTCGGTTGTACCATCCGGTCCATTGCACGAAGGGCTTTCATAATGAAAAAAAGCTACTGTATTCGTGGCGTTTTCCCCGTTTTCAATACAGTGATTAGCCGTCAGCATATACGGTGTTTGCTCCTCTTCGGTATTGTTCAGCAGTACTCCGCTGCAAAGTCGCGAGCCGTCAACAATAAGCCTGACAACACTGTTTTTTTCCATTTGCCTGAGGTTGCCTTCAGGGCAGTTTATGTCTATGTTGCATTCCCCGGACAGGCCGAATTGCTGGTCTTTATGGTCGAAAACCCCGAGATAGTCATGCGAGATTGTTCCTATTGACAACTCCCCCCAGTTAGTTTTACCCGGGGGTACCTGTAGCTCCAGCACAAGAGTGTCACCCCTGACAGGCGAAATTGCAAGGCTCCCAGATGACTGGTTGTTCAAATGGTTAAATCCTCCCAGTATTTGAGACATATCGGAGTTGTAGAGAAAAACCGTTGAACCGGGCAAAAGGAGATACCTGTCAAATATAAGGTTCAATGAATATGCCCCCCGGGAGGTGACCATAACACGCCACACTCTCGTTCCGTCCTCCAGGGTGGTCCACTTCCCCGAATTTTCAGGTGTGAGACCAACATCAAAGCTCTTTGCGAAATCCAGACTTTTCAGGTTTTTTGGTCCGGGTTCGCCCAAAGCTTTTTTTCTTAATTCATTTATGTCAAATTGAGGCATTTTAACCACAGGTATCTCTTCAATATTTAACTGTTCACGCGACAAGGGTCTGCCGCCATAACTGATTTGCCCGTTCAACGGCGCTGAAAAGAAAAATAAAACGAAAGGCAAAAAAAGTGTACCCAAAAGAGCTCTGCTTGAGCCAAATTTGAATTTTACCGTATTTTTCATTTGAAAAGTCCAAAATCCAAACCTACGTTTTATTTTTCAAAAGTGCAAGCGGAGTTATTTCTTATTGAAAAAATAAACCGTTGGGACCGATACCCAAATCATGGGTATTAACTTCCCGGCCTTCGCTGTCATATATTCGCAGCTGGCCGGCCGAGGAGTAGTCAGGTATGGTTAGCGCAAAAATATCTCCAGTGTCCGGTTCTATCCAAACATTTGAAAACCCTCTCTCAATTAGCGGTGTGGAAGGCTGCGAGTTTGCACCTGTATCCATTTTGTAGAGTCCGTCAATGTCATCAAAATAAAGCTCCATACCCGAGGGGCAGACGGTTAAAAATGAAGGCTGAAATCCGTCTCCTTTTTCACCTATGACAATTGTTTCTTCAACCTCCAGTGTTGAGCCGTTAATTTTGACCAGCTTTGAATTAGTCTCTTCAATTATTTCAGTATATGAATCATCATATACAAGTTTGCCGCGGCACAACACCCATATGTTTTCGTTGGCATCGCTGACCACGGAATAGGGCACATCTCCAAGTTCGATCTCCTTTTCAACGGAGTGGTCGTTAATGTTTATCACAGAAACAGTATTGTCAAAATCCCAGCCTCCGCTGTTGGCAACAAAAACGTAATCGCCCGATCTTTCCATCTGCTCGGGCCCCATGCCAACCTCAACGGTGTCTGTTACTTCCGCCTGCTGAAGGTTTAACAAATAAACCTCCCCCTCCTCATTTCCGTTGGTGAGATAGCCGGTGCCGTTGCCGAGTCCCTTAAAATAACGGGGATAGCTTAGACCGGTAATGGTTCCCGTTGATTCAAAGGTTTCAAGGTCAACGATCTCTATCTTTTGGGAGTTGTTTACAACTATTACACCCTTATCTTGTTCAAAGCCGAATGACTGTACCACATCTCCCGGATTACGGCCGTTCACCTTTTCAAAAAGGTTGTTGGTAACTTTTGCAGAGTCCCGGCAGTAAAGACTTACAGAGCCGTTGTTATTGCCGAAAGCCCCTTCGTTTGTTATCACTAAACCGGAGGCATAGCCTTCATCTGCGGGTTCGGTATCTTCTTTTTCGCATGAAATTGTTATAAATGTCAGTAAAAAAATTGATGCAATTAAAAATTTGATTTTCATAATAATAATTATTTTTGGTTTAAAGTAAGTGAATAAAAAAAAATATTGGAGATTCAGGTTGATTGCCGTTGTTATCTGGAGAATCCGACTTTAAGGGATGCATGCAGGGATCTTCCCGGCATGGGATATCCCCTTACAACCTGGTATTGCTTGTTCAGAATATTCATTGCCCTTATCTGGAGGGTGCACTTGAAATCATGCAGCTGCAGGCTATATCCACCGTAGAGGTTGAAAAGGGTAAACGGGGGCATTTCATATACGGGATTATTGTCACGTGTTGTGTAACGGCTTCCTGTATAATTTACCGAGATACCGGCATGGGCTTTTTCATGCACCATCATTATCCTTGCATTAGCCGTGTGGGCCGGCACATATTCCATTCTGTTCCCGGTGATACTGCTTTCCTCTTCGTGTACTTGTTTTATACGCGGGCTGCTGAAACCGTAGCTTCCCTCAAAATCCAGCTTAAGATCTTTCAGACGGGTTGTATAGTCGAGCGAAGCTTCCAGTCCGTTTATACCGACCTCTTTCTTGTTTTCGGGACTCCAGTAGCCTTCCCCCGGCACCCATTGTATCATATTTTCTATATCGGAACGGTAAACGCTCAGCTCTGCGTTAACTGAGTGCCCCGGGGCAGGGGAGAACCTTCCCTGAACACCTGCATCAATTGTGTGTCCCGATTCGGGCAGCAGTGAAGGGTTTCCGCCCGGCTGCCAGTATTTGTCGTTAAATGTGGGCACCCTGAACTGGTCGGAGTAGCTGAACTTAAAAGCAACGTCCGTGTCCGGGGGGTTGTATTGAATTCCTGCCGAGAAAAGCGGGGGTATGGAAACTTCTGGGTGGAATTCTTTTCTGAGGGTGAAATTTGTGGTAAGTCCCATGTAATTTACCCTGACACCGGAAAAAAGAGCCGTCCTGTTCTCTTTTGCAGTCTCCCCGTACTGCTCCACGTCTGCCTGGAGAGAATTGTATGAAGCGCCCGCATCAAGGGTTATGTAATTGTTAAGATAGAGGCGGTAATCCACCTCGTTAAAGAATTTTTTCCCGGCTATGTAATTATTGATGTTCCCTGAGGATTCTTCCGGGGCGGATTCCTCACGGTATCTCATATGCTCGCTCATCAGTGATGAGCTTAGGTTCAGCCTTGAATGGTCAAATGTTTTGGACCATTTCACATACCCCCTCATGATACTGTCGCGCTGAAGGGCATTTCCCTGCTCATATAAGCCCATAACCGAGGGTATCTCCTTAACCTTGTTCTGATACCAAAATCCTGCCTCTATTTTATTGTTTCCCGGCAGGCGGGCAAAAATATTCTGTATAAAACCGGTATTCTCAAGGGCATTGTTGGCTATTGTAACTTCCGGATTGCCCGATTTCATCCGGTCAATATAGCTGAAATCGTTTAATGCATCTTCCCTGAAAATATTAAAGTGGTACTGAATGTTTTCATTGCCGGCCCTGCCGGTGGCCGAACCTCTTTTTGTATTAAAACTTCCGTACCCTGTGGTCAGGTTGACATCCAGGCGGTTGTTCCAGTCGGGCTTGTTTGTAAGCTCCACCGAACCCCCGAATGACCCGCTGCCCGATACTGTACCCGAGGAGCCGTGTATTATTTTCACAGAGCCCATTCCTTCAACAGGCACTGTTGACAAATCAGTTGAACCAAGCGTGAGCGAGTTAAGGTTGAATCCGTTCCATTTGACGGTTGTCTGGTATGAGTTGGTCCCCCTCAGAACCAGTCCGGCTGAAGAGCCTTTCCCGCCCCTTGCATTTATATATGCAGGAGTTATGGAATTTAATACTTTTCCCAGATCACCGTCAAAAAATACTGAAAGTGTGAGCGAATCGGTTTCAGTTACTTTTTTTCCCTTCTGGAAAAAAGAGGTACGGGGCTGCTGAATGATCACCTCATCTATATGGTATATTGAAAGCGAATCCTCTTTACTGAACCCCGTAAGGGAGTCACTTTCCATTCCATTTAAAATTTGCGGCGCAAGGAACGCGGCAAGGAACGTAAGAGGAAAAATTGTTGTTTTCAAAATGGGAAATTTTTTAATGTTTAAACCCGAACAATTTTCAGATTTGGCAGGTCTTCTGACTTACTCCCTCTTTTGAAGCCTTCCCGTCGTGGGTTTGGGACCCGACAGTGGCAGGTGTTTTCAAAAGATTTAAAGAGCTTACAGCAGCGGGTACTGTTCAGGACTTCCCTTGCGGGTCACCTGATTCCCTTTTCATTCCGCAAACAGGATAAGTGCCGGCGGAAAACCAAATCTGCCTGCAAATCTAATAATTTTTCACTTAAAGAAAAATTATTCTTATAAGATCATACCCAAATTTATCAACAGGGGAATGCCGCTTTTTTTATTTTTGGTAATTTTATGTCTTTATAATTTATTAAAGAAAAAACATATAATTGCCTGGTTTATGGACAGTAACAAGGTTTTTGAGAGGATAACGCAGCTGAGAAAGGAGCTTGAAGAGCACAATTACAGGTATTACGTACTGGCACAACCTGCAATAAGCGATTATGAATATGACAAGCTGATGGAGGAGCTTATAACACTGGAAAATGAGCATCCCCGGTTTGCCGATCCGAACTCTCCTTCTCAAAGAGTGGGAAGCGACATTAATCACGAATTCAGCCAGGTGAGCCACAAGTATCCTATGTTGTCGCTTAGCAACACCTATTCCAGGCAGGAGCTTGGTGAATTTGATAAAAGGGTGCGCAGGATGCTGGGTGAGTCGTGCGAGTATGTTTGTGAGCTTAAGTACGACGGAACGGCTGTAAGTCTTACCTACACCGGCGGGGTGCTGGTAAGGGCGGTTACCCGTGGTGACGGGCGGCAGGGTGATGATGTGACGGCAAATGTGAAAACTATAAGAAGTATTCCTTTGCGGCTGCGTGGTGGTGATTATCCCGGTGAGTTTGAAATACGGGGTGAAATATTATTGCCAAGAGAAGGTTTTTTGAAACTGAACCGGGAAAAGGCTGCAAAAGGAGAGCCTCCTTTTGCAAACCCGAGAAATGCTGCCGCAGGAACGCTAAAGCTCCAGAAATCCTCGCTGGTTGCCAAACGCCCCCTTGACTGCATATTTTATGCCGTGTACGGAGATCATCTTCCCTATGATACCCATTACGACAATCTTTTAAAGGCAGGGGAGTGGGGGTTTAAAATTTCAGATCATATAAATAAATGTGAGAATATAGATAAGGTTTATAACTATATTGATTATTGGGACGGACGGAGACTTGACCTGCCATATGAGATTGACGGGATAGTTGTCAAGGTCAATTCCCTTCTCCAGCAAAAAACACTTGGATTTACTGCCAAATCTCCAAGATGGGCTATTTCATACAAGTTCAGGGCGGAAAGGGCCGCTACTGTTCTTAACTCGATTGATTTTCAGGTGGGACGAACAGGTGCAGTAACGCCTGTTGCCAACCTTAAGCCCGTCTCCCTGGCAGGAACTACCGTAAAACGGGCCTCGCTCCACAATGCTGACTATATCGAGCTGGTGGACCTGCATCTTGGCGATACGGTTTTAATTGAAAAAGGGGGTGAGATTATACCCAAAATAGTAGATGTTGATCGCTCAAAGCGGCCTGCAGGGAGCAAAAAGGTGAAGTTCATAGAAAATTGTCCTGCATGCGGGACTCCCCTTAAAAGAGATCAGGATGAAGCACGCCATTACTGTCCGGTTGAATTTTCTTGTCCGCCTCAGATCAAGGGGAAGATAAAGCATTTTGTAAGCAGGAGGGCTATGAATATCAATATGGCCGAAGCTACTGTTGACCAGCTTTATTCGGCCGGACTTGCAAGGGATGCGGGCGACCTTTATTTTCTGAAAAAAGAGGATCTGATGCAGCTTGAAAGATTCGCTGAAAAATCGGCCGGGAACCTGATCAGAAGTATACAGGAGTCGCGGCGGATACCTTTTCCCAGGGTTCTCTATGCAATAGGAATACGTTATGTGGGAGAGACGGTGGCCGCCAGACTTGCCCGTGCTTTCAGATCAGTTGATGATCTTGCTTCGGCCGGATATGAGCGTTTAATTGCTGTTGAGGATGTGGGTGATAAAATAGCCCGCAGTGTTACAGGGTTTTTTAAAGAAGAAAAAAACTTAAGGTTAATTGAAAAGCTTAAAAAGGCTGGCTTGCAGCTTGAGATGACCGGGAAAGATGACAACTCAAAGGAGGGTGCCCCTCTTGATGGTTTGTCATTTGTTATCTCAGGGGTTTTTGAAAAATATTCGCGAAATCAGCTTAAGGAACTTATCGAGCAAAATGGTGGAAAAAACGTTTCAGGAGTATCTTCTGCAACAAGTTACATTGTGGCCGGTGACAACATGGGTCCCGCGAAACTGGAAAAAGCCAGAAAGCTCAATATCCCGGTTATTTCAGAAACCGAGCTTGAAAAAATGATAAGCGGTAAGAATATTTAAAATCTGTTAATCTGTTGAAGAAAACAAAAAACCTTATATTTTTTATTAATATTGTAGCCAAATAAGGAAAATCAAAAACAGTGTGCATACCCGGTAAAATAAGAAAAAAAGCTGGACGCTTTGTCTTAAGGAAAAAACAGAAGCGTTTAAGACGAAAAAGAAAAGTCTGCAATTTTAAATATGCCAAATCTGCAGGTATTATTTTTCATTGCGATAACAGTCAAATGTTTGAAGCGGTACACAACTTTGTTAAACAATGTACCGATCAAGGAAAGGAGGTGTATGCCATCGGTTATGTTCCCGAGAAAAAGGTGCCCGATAATTACCTTCTGAGAAAAAGTCTACGCTTTTTCTCCCTGGAAGATCTCAACTGGTATAAAAAACCAACCCCCTCTTTTGTCGAGGATTTTATAAATACTCAGTTTGATCTGCTTATCGATCTTAGTATGAGCTATTCTTTCCCTGTTGAATATATCAGGGCTCTTTCAATAGCCAGGTTTAAGACCGGCAAACAATTTGAAGAGAATGACCATCTGGATATGTCAATAGTTATAAAAGAGAACCGGGATATAGATTATCTTGTTCAACATATTGTTCATTACTTAAATATTATAAAAACCAATTGACACTTATGGCTCAATCCAAATTTGAGGGCACGGGAGTTGCCGTGGTTACCCCTTTTCGCAATGATGATAGCGTGGATTTCAAATCCATGAGAAAGCTGATAGAACATCTGGTTGAAGGGAAGGCCGAATATATTGTGGTGCTCGGTACAACCGGCGAATCAGCTACTCTTTCTAAAGATGAAAAAATCGCACTGATCAGTTTTGTTGTTGAAGAGGTTGGTGGACGGGTGCCTGTTGTCATGGGTGCCGGCGGAAACAACACTCAGGAGGTGGTCGGTTTTTTGAAGCAGGTATGTGATGATATTCCCATTGACGGGGTCCTGTCGGTTTCACCCTATTATAACAAGCCTTCACAGGAGGGGATTTTCTGTCATTACAAGGAAGTGGCCGCAGCCTGTGATCTTCCCGTTATAATGTACAATGTGCCGGGTCGCACGGGTGTAAATATGAACTCATCAACAACCCTCCGCCTTGCGCGGGAGGTGAAAAATATTGCCGGAATAAAGGAGGCTTCGGGAAACTTCAATCAGATCAATCATATTTTAAAGGATAAGCCCTCCGGTTTCATTGTACTCTCCGGTGACGACCCCCTTGCCGTTCCCATGGTTTCCCTCGGCGCCTCGGGTGTTATTTCGGTATCGGCAAACAGTTATCCTCTTGAGTTTTCACAGATGATAAGACATGCTTTGGCAGGGAAGTTCAAGAAAGCACAGGTGATTCAAAACGCACTGCTGGATATTATGGATGCTCATTTTGTGGAAGGGAACCCTGCCGGAGTAAAGGCAAGTCTGAGTGTGAAAAATTTAATTGACTACAACCTGCGGCTTCCGCTAACTCCGGTTTCGAAAGCCACCTATGAAAAGATCGGCCAACTTGTAAAGGAATTTGACAATAATAAAGAAAGCCTGCCCCTGTAATTAAGAGGCAGGCTTTCCCTTTTCAGGGACTCATTCTAGTCGGGGTTCAGATATCTGTCCAGCCAGTTGTGAAGCTCATCATACCAGAAGAGTGAATTTTGCGGTGAGAGGATCCAGTGGTTTTCGTCGGGGTAGTAAACAAGCCTTGCATCCAGTCCCATTCTCTTGTAAATCCCGTATACCAGCAGTCCGTGTCCCACAGGCACCCTGAAGTCCTTTTCCCCGTGAATGACAAGCATCGGTGTTTCAAAATTTTCGGCAAACATTGCCGGGTTGGCAGCCTGCAGAGTGTCAAAGTCTTCCCAGGGCGATCCCCCGTACTGGTGAGGCCGGTACCAGGTGTAGTCTGCTGAAAACTGCATATGTATATTATATACCCCGGCATGGTTTACAAGACAGGCATACCTGTCTGTGTGCCCTGCTATCCAGCTCACCATATATCCTCCGTAGCTTCCGCCGGTTGCAGCCATCCGCTCTTCGTCAATATACTCCCTCTCGAGCATATAATCGGTCGCTTTCATTATATCCCTGAAGGGCTTGTCTGCATGCGATCCGTGGATGGATTTTGCAAACTCCTGACCGAAGCTTGTTGAGCCGTGGAAATTTGGCATGGCAACTACGTAGCCGGGTTCTGCAAAAAGGTGTGAATTCCACCTGAAATGCCATTGGTCGCCGAAGATACTGTGGGGGCCCCCGTGTATCATCAAAACAAGCGGGTATTTTTTGTCAGGGTCAAAATCGGGCGGATAAACAATGTACATCTGAATATCTTCATCATTGGCCCCTTTGTATGTAACATTTTCAATTTTGCCCAGATTAAGATCTCTCAATATATGTTCATTTACATCGGTAAGCTGTCTGAGGTTACTTCCGTTCGACTGAATCGAGTAAATGTCGGCGGGCTTGTCAAGATTGTCGTGGGTAAAGATCAGCCTGCCGCCGCCAACCGGTTTGACATTGTTGTTATTCCCGTCGCCATATATTTTCGTGTGGTTACCTCCATCTGACGGTACGGAAAAAAGAGCTTTTTTTGCAAGGTGCTGGGCATGGAAAAAGACTGTGTTGCCGTCTGGCGACCACTGCCACTGTTCACAGGAGAGGTCAATGCCGGAGGTTATATTCTCCCGTGTCTGATCCCTTCTGTCATATACCACAAGCTCCACCCTGTCTGCATAAAAATGGGCTATGCTTTGTTTTCCGTAAAGTATTTTGTTGCCGCACGGACTGTAAACCGGGTTGAGGTCATCAGCCGGGTTCTCTTCGGTTATATTTTCCATATCTCCGCTTCCGTCTGTACTCAGGAGAAAAATATCGTAGTCCAGCTTTTCAAAAGGCGGTGGTGTGCTGTTCATTGAAACCGCTATCTGATCTCCCTCAGGGGAGATGTCGTATGATACCCCGCCCATCATTTCAAAATAATTTGAGGTTTCAGGCATAAGATCGGTAACCTCACCGCTTTCAATCTCAACTGAAAAAAGTCGCGGATAAAAGCCGTCTGTCAGCCACCTGTCCCAGAACCTGTACATTACTTTTTCAGTTACCTTGGCCGTTACCTTGCTTTCTTCCTGCTCTTTGATTATTTTTTCAAGTTTTTCAAAGTCCCCGTTGTAATCAGGATGAATATTTGCGGCAAAAGCTATCTTGTCTCCGCCGGGGAACCATTTGGGTTCAAAAACGCCGACCGGCAGGTCGGTCACCTTTTTTGGCTCACCCCAGCTCTCATCCATAATGTAGATTTGTCCTGGCTTCCCTTCCCTGCGGCTTACAAACCCTATCCGTTCACCTTCGGGGCACCAGAAAGGGGATGATTCATTGCCTTCATATGTAAGCTGCTTTTTTTCTCCTGTTTCATTGTCCAGAAGATAAATGTGGGTTGAAGACAGGTTTTTTTCAATGTCATAGGTTGTTAAGCTGAAAAGTGTATGGCTGCCGTCGGGTGAAACGGCCGGCGAGCCAATACGGTCCATATTCCACATATCTTCGGCAGTGAAGTTCCGCTTTTCCCCGGCGGGCGAATGTACAGATGCCGCCAGGAACATAGTCAGAATTACAAAAATTAACTTTTTCATTTTTACCGGATTTTAATTGTTTGACTTAATTGTTTTTTTTTTTTATGCATCCGAAACAAAAGTTGATTCTATATTGAGCACAGAGTGCTTTCAACGGTATCAGTTGCCGGTGTATGGCACCCCATCAATTATCCACCCGGCCGGCTCCTTGCCCTTGAGGTGATAGTCGAAATATTCCCTCATTCTTATGGTATAATCAAGCTTGTTTGGGTACTTCCTGGGATGGTGCGGTTCGTCACGGTACTGTAGGAATATTATATCCTTTCCTGCGCGCCTCATTGCAAGGTAGAGCTCGATCGACTGCTCCCAGGGCACGGCTTCGTCAACATCCCCGTGCATTATAAGAAGAGGGGTGTTGATCTCGTCGGCATAGAAAAGAGGTGAGTTTTCAATGTAGAGATCCCTGTCCTCGAAAATCGATCCCCCTATTCTGCTCTGGCCTGTCTCATACTGGAACTGCCTGGCCAGTCCGCTGCCCCACCTGATCCCTCCGTAGGCGCTTGTCATATTTGAAACTGGGGCACCTGCAATGGCTGCCGCAAAAATATCGGTCTGTGTTACCACGAAAGCTGTCATGTAACCGCTCCAGGAATGCCCGTGCAGTCCAATGGCATCCGGATCGGCAACACCCTTGTCAATGAGCTTTTGAACTCCGGGAACAAGGCTTTTGACAGCTGACATTCCTGGTCTGCCCTCAATAAAATGTATATCGGGCAAAAAGACCACATAGTCATTGCTTGCATAGTACGCAAAACAAGGCCTGTGGTTTATAACCGTTTCATTGAACTCATGCACTCTTTGGGAGAACTCATTGTAGTAATATACAAAGACCGGATATTTTTTTCCCGGGTCATAGTTATCGGGTTTTATTACAGCACCCTGCAGGGGAATTCCGTCTGCGCTCATCCACGAAATCAGCTCGGCCGTCCCCCAGGCAAACTGCTCAAGTTGTTCTCCAAGATCAGATATCTTTACCGGGTTTCGAAAATTTCTGCCGGCAACCCAAAGATCGGGAAATTCATCATATGTTTCCCTTGTGAAAAGGACGGTGCTCCCGTCTCCCGAGGCCTCCCGCAGGCGAAGGTTTTTCTCCTTGCAGTACAACTTGCTGACCCCTTTTCTGTTTGTGCGGGCTGTATATATGGCGCGAACCTTCGTCTTTTCGTTGAACCCTTCAATGAAAAGCTCCTGGCGCCTTCCCAGCACAGGCTCTCCTTCAATGTTTCTGATCCGGAAAATTGTTTGGGATTCGCGTCCTTTTCCGTCCGTTATATTTTCGGCTTCCCCGTTCAGCAGGTTTATCCGCCATATATCGTATTTGTCGTAAAGAAGCACCGATTCGTTATCGTCAACCCATCCGGCGGTACGGTAACTGGAAGGCTCGGCAGGCCTGTCCATATCCTCGTCATAAAAAGGTACTTCCAGGTTTTCGGTAAGATTCATGAATATCTCTTTTTCAGCATCATAAACGTGCCAGTTCCTTTCACTGAAAAACAGAGTAAACCTTCCGCATGGGGAAAGTGTGGCAATATCCTGGTTTTCCCTGTCCAAAAGCTTCTTTTCGCCATTGTTAAGGTTAAAAAGGTAAACATCGCGGAAGCGTCCTTCCCATGTTATTCTTTTCATGTATGGCACGTTGCTGGTTCCAAGTGCATACATACCGTTCTTTGAGGGCCGGATGTCGGGGATCTCCTCATCTGCAAGCACAACAAGCTTTTCTTGCTCAGTATGGAAAACAGAGAGCAGGTTTTGACTGCGGATACTGTTCCAGGAAGATTTTTCATGAGTTTTGATAAGGGGGTCCTCACCATGCCACACATCTATATCTGCTTGTTTTTCAAGAGAGTCGAGAACGGATTTGTAAACCGGCTCTTCCCTGACCTGGGAGAACCTTTGTGGCCTGAAACCCATAAACAGGCGCTCTCCGTCGTACGACCAGGTAATATCATTGTCAAAGGGGAGGAAGAGGCCTTCGGGGGCTGATTCGTTACAGGCTGTTTTCTGGGGCCCTTCCATATCTTTTTCCCATATGAAAAGCTTTGCATTTTCAGTTTCATCTTTTTCATCCCTGTCCCTGCGCATGAAGGCGAGTGTGGATTTTTTTTCCAGCCAGGCAAAATCCCCGAATTCAGGATTGCCGGTTGTATCTATTGGTTGCGGTTGACGGCTGATATCTGAAAGAGAAAGGTAATATAGCCCGTTGTTTGTTTTTGCCGTATCATTGATCGAGTAGACCACAACAGAGGAAAGGCTGTCAACTGTATATGATTCCACAAACGGTATTTCAGTACTTCTGCCTGTTGAAAGGTTCTTAACCTGTAGCTCTGTACCTGCCTGCTTCATTTTCTCCTGTTCGCTCTCATCCAGGGATGAATCGGTTTTGCGGTGGTGATGTATAATAAGGTGATCTCCTTTGGTTGTGAAATTTGAACTTCTTACATCATCGAAAGAAGAGATCTGGCCGGTTTCCGTTTCGATAAGAGCTGCAGAGTTGTTGGGGCTTTGTCCGCCCCCCTGCGTTTCATCAAAAGGGGGAACAACAGTGAAAAGGGCCCAATTGCCGTTAGCTGAAAAAGAAGGGCGCCGGCCCCGTTCAATGAGGTATTCATTACTTTTGTCGGAGGAAACAACAATTCCGTAGCCGTCACCCCGGTCGGGCGAGGCACCGTACGCCGCCCAGTGTCCGTTTTCAGAGATCACAGGGTTGCTCATGTGCATGAAGTTCATAACATCTTCGAGTGTCATTGCCCTTTTTTGGGCAAAAACACTTCCCGTGGCAGCCGTTATAAAGACCGCAATGGTTATTACCGGCATTATTTCCGGTATTTTCAGAATTTTTTTTGCAAGCTTTTGCATTTGGGACAGTTTGTTGGTTATTAATTATTTATAAAAAATGAATTATAGATATATATATAACAATGTTAAAAAAAATGCCATATTGCAGCTTTCTCTTTTTATTTTTCACATCGACTGCCATATAGTATTCTTCCGGGATATTCAATGGAGGTAAGAAAAAGCCCCTTTGCAGGAGCCGAAGCTTTTGCAAGCGAGCGATCCTTTTTTTCAATTATGCTGCAAAAATCTTCAACGCTCATTTTTTCCCGTCCAACCTCAATCATTGTTCCCACTAAGGCCCTTACCATATTTCGAAGGAAGCGGTTCGCCCGGATGGTAAACACAAGGCAGTCTCCCTCTTGTTCCCACCTGGCAACCATAATACGGCAATTGGTTGTTTTGGTCCCCGAATGAAGTTTGCTGAAACTAGTAAAGTCTGTGTAGTTTTTCATCAGGGCGGCGGCACTGTTCATTTTCTCCATGTCCATATCACCGTAGATGTACCATGAAAGATCATATATAAAAGGGTTCTTCTCCCTTGCTATTTTGTATTTATATGTTCTTGAAATTGCATCAAAACGCGAGTGAGCCCGGGGGTGTACCTGAAAGATTTTTTTTATAGCTATGTCGCGGGGAAGGATGCGGTTGAGCCTGAACACAAGGTTTTTGTCCCTGTCAAGCCCTTTAAGCGAACAGTCGAAATGGGCAATGAACTGTTCCGCATGTACTCCGGCATCGGTGCGTCCTGCTCCGGTTATATCCGGTTTCTCCCGCAGAAGTGCCGAAAGTGCGTTCCCGAGCAGCTCCTGAACAGTAGAGGCATTGGGCTGAACCTGCCAGCCGTGGTAGTTGGTCCCTTTAAAGCTGAGTTCTATGAAGTAGCGGTATGGCAAGTTGTTTTTTGGGCAAAAATAGAAAATAATTAACATTATATGATGCTCACCGGGTTAAACCTGTGTAATTAAACCTGCTGAAAAACCAATTAAATGTTATAAAACACTACCGCCGGTTTTTAATGTATTGCCGGGGTGAAAAAAATCTCTGGAACAGTGTTTTATTATATTTTATCATATATCTATAACCATTAACTTTAATATAAAAGATTGACACTTGTCATAAATTTTTGATTTACATTTAATAATTTTGCGTGTTATACAACTCTTAACCTTTTTGAAAGGAATCTGTTAATCAAGTTATTATAAAGAAAATAAACCTAAACTGGTAGAGATGAAGAAAAAATTGCAGGAACTGACAGAGAAAATATATTCCGAAGGTGTAGAAAAAGCTAATCAGGAGGCGGAGGAGATAAAAAAGAATGCAAAGAAGGAGGCCGACGAGATGATAAAAAACGCTAAAAAGGAGTCGGCTCGCATAATCGAGAAGGCTGAGCAGGAATCTGCCGAAATGAAAAAGAATGTTGAATCTGAGATTGAGTTGTCCTCAAAACAGGTTATTAGCGCAATTAAGCAGAAAATAGCCTCACTGATCACTGCTAAGGCTGTTGAGGAACCGGTGGAGAAAGCTTTTTCCGACGAGGAGTTTATAAAGAAGATAATTGAAACTCTTGTAAACAACTGGGAGCCGGGAAAAGATGCTTCAATTGACCTTTCTGTTATTCTGCCGGAAAAACAGGAAAAGGAGATGAAAGAATATTTTGAGAAAAAGCAGAAAAAATTACTTAATGCAGGTCTTGAACTTAAGTTCGATGATACAATAGATGCAGGTTTGAAGATCGGGCCAAAAGACGGCAGTTACCAGATCAGTTTTACCGATAAGGATTTTGAGAACCTCTTCAAGGCTTACTTGCGTCCGAGGACAATCGAATTACTATATGGAGGTAAATAATGTTTAAACGCAATTATTACTATCTGGTAGCAGGCTTGCCCGATATTGTTCTCGACCAGAAGAAAGTTTCATTACCGATAGGCGAGTTTAAGGATGAGCTTCGCTACCATTTGCATCCCGATGATTATTCTTTGTTGGAGCTGTTTTTTATGCCTCATGACCACTCCAACCTGCTTGGGCTTTTGCGTAAGAACCTTGAGGAGTTTGATGAGCTGGGGAAGTACCCGCGTGATGTTCTGGAGGCTGAAATAAAGGAGCCGGGTGAGACAGAAAATTATATTCAGCGCATAATTGAAGCCTACAAAAACGAAGAGCCCCTAATTGCTGAACGATCATGGGAGGATCAGATAACCTGGCTTTACTACGATTTTGTCCGCTCAAGCCGAAACGCTTTTGTAAGGGAGTGGTTTGAGTTCGAAATGAACGTAAACAATATTGTTGCAGCCGTCAATGCCAGGAAGCACAATTTTTCAAGGGAGAATATACTTATAGGTGACAATGAGATAGCGCAGGCGGTTAAAAAAAGTACCCTTAAGGATTTTGGTATTTCGGCAGAGTTCCAGTGGATGGACAGGCTTATGAATATCCAGGAAAATGAAAATCTGCTGGAGCGCGAGTATGATATGGACATGCTCAGATGGGATTTTATTAATGATATAAACACCTTCAACTATTTTTCAATTGAATTAATATTGGGGTATGTTGTTAAGCTCCAGATGGTTGAAAGGTGGCTGAAGCTTGATGAGGACAGGGGCAGAGAACTGTTCAGAAAGCTTCTTGAAGATCTTGAAAAGAGTTATGAATTTCCTAAAGAATTTATGATAAATGAAAGAAAAAGAGTTGACCAAAGGTAAGGTAACAACCATTATTGCAAACCTGGTGGTTGTCGAAGCAGAAGGACCTGTTTCCCAGAATGAAATCTGTTATGTTGACAGAGCTGGTGTAAAGTTAATGGCCGAGGTTATTAAGGTTTACGGAAAACAGGCTTTTATACAGGTTTTTGAGGAAACACGCGGTGTGAAGGTAGGCAGTGAAGTGGAATTTTCGGGAGGTATGCTTGAAGTTACTCTCGGACCGGGTGTTTTGTCAAGGAATTACGACGGACTCCAGCATGACCTTGATAAGATGAAGGGAGTGTTTTTGCAGAGCGGCGATTATACCGCCCCACTGGATTATGAGAAAGAATGGGATTTCAAGCCCCTTGCCAGTGAGGGTGACAAAGTCTCGGCAGGCGACTGGCTCGGGGAGGTAACCGAAAACACGATGCCTCATCGTATAATGGTGCCTTTTAAATTCACCGGTTCCTACAAGGTGAAGAGTGTTGTTAAGGAAGGCAAATATAAAGTTAATGATACCGTTGCCGTGCTGCTTGACTCAAAAGAGAGGGAAGTTCCCGTTACCATGATGCAGAAGTGGCCGGTTAAGGTTCCGATAACCAATTATACTGAAAAACCGAGGCCTTTTAAGCTGCTGGAGACAGGTATACGTACAATCGATACATTGAACCCCATGGTTGAGGGAGGTACCGGTTTTATTCCCGGGCCTTTCGGCAGCGGCAAAACGGTGCTTCAGCATGCCATATCCAAGGAGGCCGAAGCTGATATTGTTGTTATTGCAGCCTGCGGTGAAAGGGCTAACGAGGTTGTGGAGATCTTTGTCGAATTTCCTGAGCTGGAAGACCCCCGTACAGGGCGCAAGCTGATGGAGAGAACAACCATTATTGCCAACACGTCAAATATGCCTGTTGCAGCGAGGGAGGCTTCAGTTTACACGGCAATGACCATAGCAGAGTATTACCGTGCAATGGGACTGAAGGTTCTGCTTCTGGCCGATTCTACTTCACGTTGGGCTCAGGCACTCAGGGAGATGTCGAACCGGATGGAGGAGCTGCCCGGTCCGGATGCCTATCCGATGGATTTGCCGGCAATTATATCCAATTTCTACTCACGTGCAGGTTATGTGTACCTTAAAAACGGTGAAACAGGATCCATCACCTTTATAGGAACTGTTTCACCTGCGGGAGGTAACCTCAAGGAGCCCGTAACGGAGTCGACAAAAAAGACGGCACGCTGCTTTTACGCGCTCTCACAGCAAAGGGCCGACAGCAAGCGTTACCCAGCGATTGACCCTATCGACAGTTACTCAAAGTATATTGAGTATCCTGAGCTTCAGGACTATTTAAATAATAATATCAGCGAAGACTGGGTTGACAAGGTGATGGAAATTAAAAACTACCTGATAAGGGGCAAAGAGGCGGCCGAGCAGATCAATATCCTGGGTGACGACGGAGTTCCTGTCGATTATCATATTACATTCTGGAAAAGCGAGGTAATTGACTTTGTGGTTCTGCAGCAGGACGCTTTTGATGAGATTGACAAGTCATGCCCCATGAACAGGCAGAAATATATGCTCGACAAGGTCCTGGATATTTATCATACCGATTTCAAATTTGAATCTTTTGAAGAGGTAAACCCATATTTTAAAAAGATAATCAATGAGTTCAAACAGATGAACTTCTCCGGGTTTGAATCGGACGAGTTCAAAAGGCATGAGAAGGAGCTTGAGAAAATAGTGAAAGAAAGAAAAGTTGAGAAGGAAGAAGCTGTTGAGGAGAAAGAATGATAAGCAAGGCAGCTTTAAGAAGAGACGGAAATTTTAATCAATCAAGAAAATTAACCGATGGAAACAAAAGCATTTCAGAAGGTATACACAAAAATAACCCAGATAACCAAGGCAACATGTTCATTGAATGCTGAAGGCGTTGGTTATGGTGAGCTGGCTTCGGTCAGCGGACGCCTTGCACAGGTTGTAAAAATTGAAGGCGAAAATATTACCCTTCAGGTTTTCGGTGGTACAGAGGGTGTTCCCACAAATGCCGAAGTTGTTTTTTACGGCAGGCCACCTACTATAAAAGTTGGAGAAGAGCTGTCAGGAAGGTTTTTTAATGCTTTTGGTGAGCCGATCGACGGCGGGCCCGAAGTAGAAGGAGAGGAACGCGAAATAGGCGGGCCGTCGGTGAACCCTGTTCGCCGGAAGCAGCCTTCGGAGCTGATCGCAACCGGTATAGCCGGGATAGACCTTAACAACACCCTTGTAACGGGTCAGAAAATCCCCTTTTTTGCCGACCCGGACCAGCCTTACAACCAGGTAATGGCTATGGTTGCACTGCGTGCAAAAGCCGACAAGATCATACTTGCCGGAATGGGCCTGACAAATGACGATTATCTCTATTATAAAAATGTTTTCGACAATGCAGGTGCACTCGACAGGATAATCAGCTTTGTGAACACAACTGAAGGTCCGCCGGTAGAGCGCCTTCTGGTTCCGGATATGGCCCTGGCGGCAGCCGAATATTTTGCTGTTGACAAGAATCAGAGCGTGCTTGTTCTGCTTACCGATATGACTCTTTATGCAGACGCTCTAAGTATCGTCTCGAACCGGATGGACCAGATACCTTCCAAGGACAGTATGCCCGGATCGCTTTATTCGGATCTGGCAAGGATCTATGAAAAAGCGGTTCAGTTCCCTGATGGGGGATCTATCACCATTGTTGCCGTAACAACACTTTCCGGAGGCGATATTACACATGCCATACCCGATAATACAGGATATATAACCGAAGGGCAGCTGTTTTTGAGACACGATACCGATATCGGAAAGGTGATCGTTGATCCTTTCCGTAGCCTGTCAAGGCTCAAGCAGTTGGTGATCGGAAAGAAAACCCGCGAGGATCACCCGCAGGTTATGAATGCGGCCGTGAGACTAAATGCCGATGCCGTAAATGCCCGCACCAAGCTTGAAAACGGTTTTGATCTTACCGAATACGACGAGCGTACACTTGGATTTGCCAAGGAGTACTCAAGGGAGCTGCTTGCAATTGATGTTAATATTGATGTCGATTCAATGCTTGATACGGGATGGAAATTGTTTGCCAAATATTTCAATAAGCCGGAAGTTGGCATACGTGAGGAGATGATAGAAAAATACTGGCCGAAAGAAGAGGAATAATACAGTGAGAAGGGAAAGGAAAATTGATAAATAAACGCTAAGACAATGGCAATTAAATTCCAGTATAATAAAACCTCACTGCAGCGACTTGAGAAACAGTTAAGTATAAGGGTCAAGGCGCTTCCTACAATTAAGAACAAGGAGGCGGCTCTTCGCATGGAGGTTAAAAAGGCGAAGGACAAGGCTGAAGAGCTTGACAGGAAGGTCGGGGAGAAGATGAAGGAGTATGAGCATATGATGCGCCTGTGGTGTGAGTTTGATCCCGGTATTGTCAGCATTAAAAAGGTCGAGTCCTCAGCCAAAAAAATAGCCGGTGTTTTAACACCCGTTCTTGAGGGTATTGAATTTGAAATTAAGGATTTCAGCCTGTTCAATAAACCCGATTGGTTCCTTGACGGCATAGAGATCCTTAAAGAGCTTTCAAAACTGGTGATGGAGCGTGATTTTTTCATACGAAAAATGAAAATACTTGTTTATGCAAGGAAAAAGACCACGCAAAAGGTGAACTTATATGAAAAAGTTCAGATCCCGGCTTATGAAGATGCTATAAGAAAAGTGAAACGTTTTCTGGAGGATGAAGAAAACCTTTCAAAATCCGCCCAGAAAATTGTTAAAAAACGTCAGCAGGAGGTAGCACTATGATAACTCCCATGAAAAAATATTCATTCCTTGTATACCATCAGGAATATGAGGAGTTTCTTGAAAAGCTCAAGGAAATCGGTGTGCTTCATGTTATAGAGAAAAAAACGGAATTGCCCGAAGATATAAGAGAGCAATATCAGTATATTGACCAGGTTGAAAAATGCATAAAGTTCCTGAAAAAACGGGAGATTGAGCCTGAAGAGGGCTCCAGTGAGCAAAACGGGGAGGAGTTGTTCAATGAAATAACCTCTTTGCAGCAGGAAGAGGAACAAAAGAAACATTCTCTTAAAGCTTTGCAGAAGGAGATCAATGAGCTCTGGAACTGGGGGGACTTTTCTCTTGATGTAATTGAAAAGCTTGAGGCGAACGGTTTAAATGTGCGTTTTTTTATAGCACCCTCAAGACAATTTGATCCTAAATGGCATCATGAATATACTCTTGAAGAAATAAGCGCCGAGGCAGGCAATATTTATTTTGTGGTAATACAAAAGGAAGATGAACAGATAGATATTGAAGCCGAAGAGGTTAAAAAACCCAAAAAAACTCTTTCGCAGCTTATTGAATCCAAAAAGGAGATTGAACAAAGCATTGAGCAAACAGGGAAGCGTTTTGACCAGCTTGCAAAAACCGCTGTTCCCGCTCTGGAAAGATACAAGACCTCCCTTATTGAAAATCTCGAAGACAGGAAAACAAAATTCAACACCTCGAGCGAGGCGGAGGACAAGCTCAGGGTAATTGAAGGGTGGGTTCCCGAAGAAAAGGAGGAGGAAATAAATAAGTACCTGGATGAAACGGGTGCGGTTTATATTGTATCCACTCCTTCTGGGGAGGAGGTAAAAAAAGTTCCGATCCAGCTTAAAAACAAAAAATTTCCGGAGAAATTTGAGGTGCTCAGCGAGCTTTATTCACTCCCCAAGTATACCGAGCTGGATATGACTCCGTTTTTCGCCCCCTTTTATGCGCTGTTTTTCGGTTTCTGTCTTGGTGATGCAGGTTATGGCATACTTATGGCCATAGCGGCCCAGGTGGGGAGGATGAAAATGAAAAAGGAGATGAAAAAGGTTATGGGCCTTGTTTTTTATCTTGGAATTGCCACCCTGTTTTTCGGATTGCTTACAGGTACGGTGTTCGGGGTGGACCTTTATGCATATGATCTCCCTTTTTATGCATCTGTGAATGAATATATAGAAGCCCACGGATATGAGGATGTCAACTATGTCCTGTTTTACCTTTCACTTATATTGGGAGGTATACAGATACTTTTCGGTATGGTGCTAAAGGCTGTAAACGAGATAATGCAGTTTGGGTGGAAGTTTGCAGTAGGTACGTTAGGCTGGATTATTCTGGTGGTTGGAATGGTTGCAATATACGCTGTTAATGAGTTTGCCGCGGTACCAATGGAAACTCTCACACCTGCAATCTACACTGTTCTGATAGTCGCAGGACTTATGATACTTTTCCTGAACAACCTGAACAGGAATGTGATGGTAAACTTCGGTCTGGGCCTGTGGAACACTTATCAAACTGTAACGGGCTTAATAGGAGACCTTCTCTCGTATATTCGTCTTTTTGCACTTGGTGTATCGAGTGCGATACTCGGCTATGTGTTTAATAGCCTTGCCGTTGCAATGAGCGGCAGCATCCCGGTTTTGAGCATACTCATCATGGTTGTCATACTTGTTATAGGACACAGTATAAACCTGTTTATGTCTGGACTGGGTGCGTTTGTTCACCCCTTACGCCTCACTTTCGTAGAATTTTACAGAAATGCTGGATTTGCAGGAGGCGGAAAGCCATATAACCCTTACAGAAAATTAATTTAAATTAAACATTAACTAAATTACTTAATACTATTATTATGGAACCTATTATTTTAGCTTACATTGGTGTTGGACTGATGGTGGGACTTGCCGGAATCGGCAGTGCTTTTGGTGTATCTATGGGCGGTAATGCCTCGGTAGGAGCATTGAAAAAAAATGACGAAGCATTTGGTAACTACTTGGTTCTAAGCGCTTTGCCAGGCACGCAGGGATTGTACGGATTTATGGGATTTTTCATATTGCAGGATGTACTTGTTCCCGGTATTGTGTGGATGGAAGCTGCTGCTGTATTCGGAGCCGGCCTGGCACTTGGATTTGTGGGCTTGCTTTCTGGTATAAGGCAGGGTCAGGTTTGTGCTAACGGTATTGCAGCGATCGGTTCTGGTTACAATGTGTTCGGAAACACAATTATACTGGCCGTATTTCCGGAATTGTACGCCATTATTGCTTTTGCTGCCACCTTCCTTATCAGCACCGCTTTGTAAAAAATATCAGCCGGAAATAGATTTTAAAGCCTGCGGTTCTCGCCTCACCGGAGAAAGTTGCAGGCTTTCTTTATTAAATATGGATGAGCATGAACAATCCTTAATAGGCAATGAGACAAAAGAGTCTGTTAGCGGGTTTTAATTCTTTGCCGGAGTCGTTACGCAGCAGTTTTGATTTCACTCATGTTAAACGGCTTATTTATGCAACTGATGCGTCGGTTTACAGGGAAGTACCGATGGCTGTCTGTACACCCCGTAACGTTGAAGATGTAGCTGAACTTGTCAGGTTTGCCTCTGCAGCTGGTTTGCCGGTAATCCCACGCGGGGCGGGGACATCCCTTGCGGGTCAGGTTGTGGGAAACGGGATTGTGGCTGATATTTCAAGGTATATGAACTCAATACTTGAGGTAAACAGCCGCGAAAAATGGGCAAGGGTGCAGCCCGGTGTTGTACTGGATGATCTTAACCGCCATTTAAGTCAATACGGACTTTTTTTTGGTCCGGAAACATCATCGGCCAACCGCTGTGTTATAGGAGGTATGGCAGGCAACAATGCCTGTGGCTCCCGTTCGCTTGTTTACGGAACCACCAGGGATCATGTTATAAGCCTGAAAGCTGTGCTCAGTGACGGCAGCCGGGTTGAATTCCGTCCCCTTACCGCCCCGGAGTTTGAACAAAAATGTAACCTTGATTCGCTTGAAGGTGAAATATACAGGCAAACCAGAGATATGCTCTCAAGCCCTTCTGTCAGGGATGAGATCAGGAAAGAATACCCCGATCCCTCAATTAAAAGGAGAAATTCCGGTTATGCGCTTGACTTGCTGATTGATTCGCAGCCTTTTTTAGAAGGGGGAGAGAAATTTAATTTTTCCCGCATCATTTGCGGATCAGAGGGGACCTTGGCTTTTGTGACCGAAATAAAGATTAACCTGGTTTCCCTTCCTCCGCCTGAAAAAGTGGTGATGTGCATTCACCTGAAGAGTATAGAGGAGGCGTTTTATGCGAACCTTGTTGCCCTCAGATTCAGACCCGATGCAGTTGAAATGATGGATGAGATAATACTCTCATGTACTGCCGGCAATATTGAACAGAAAAAGAACAGGTTTTTTATCAAAGGAGATCCTTCTGCACTGCTTATTGTGGAATTTACCGCGTCAACGCGCAAGGAGCTTAAGGAGAAAACAGCCTCTCTTGAAAAACAGATGCGCAGCGAAGGGTATGGTTACCATTTTCCCCTGGTTTTCGGCGAGGATATTAAAAGGGTCTGGAATCTTAGAAAAGCCGCTCTCGGGTTATTGTCTAACCTGCCCGGAGATTCACGGCCGGTCTCCGTTATAGAGGATACCGCGGTTGACGTTAATAAGCTGCCCGGCTATGTTTCAGAGTTTCGCAATATTCTTTCCTCTTATGGTAAAAGGTGTGTGTTTTATGCCCATATAGGCTCGGGTGAGCTGCATCTGCGACCTGTTCTTAACCTCAAGGACAGTGAAGATGTTTCAGTATTCAGAAAGCTGGCAAGAGATGTTGCCTTGCTGGTAAAAAAATACGGGGGGTCGTTAAGTGGTGAGCACGGGGACGGCAGGTTGCGGGGAGAGTTTCTTCCACTTGTACTGGGAAAAAATAACTATGAGCTGCTTTGCAGGGTAAAGCGGTGCTGGGACCCGGAAAATGTGTTCAACCCCGGAAAAATAACAGGCACTGTACCGATGGATACAAACCTGCGTTATCAGCCGGGATGGTCACACAAAGAGCCTGCTACAGTTTTTGACTTTACCTCTACTGCAGGCATTCTTCGTGCGGCCGAGAAATGCAGTGGTTCGGGCGACTGCAGGAAATCGCCCGGTGCTAAAGGAGTTATGTGCCCCAGTTACATGGCCACCGGTGATGAATATAGCACTGCAAGGGCAAGGGCAAATATACTAAGGGAGTATTTAACAAATTCGGATAAAAAAAACAGGTTTGATCACATTGAGATACTGGAGGTCTTGGATTTTTGTCTCATGTGTAAGGGGTGCAAAACTGAATGCCCCGGCAGTGTGGATATTGCAAAATTAAAAAGCGAATTCCTTCAGCATTATTACGATGCCAACGGGATTCCTTTGCGGGTGAGAATGATTGCAAATATTGTTTTTTTCAACCGCCTGGGCTCGCTTTGGCCGGGGGGCTACAATTTTTTTCTGAAGAACCCTCTTTTTTCTTATCTTCTGAAAAAGATGGCTGGTTTCGCCCCTCAAAGAAACTTTCCCTCACTTCATGAGACCACCCTGAGAAATTGGGCACACTCAAACCCTTTTGAGCTTACTCCCGCGGAGCCGAAAGGTAGTGTCATACTTTTTACCGATGAGTTCACCGATTATAATGATACCCTTCTGGGCATTTCAGCTGTCAGGTTGCTTGTTCGTCTTGGATACACTGTACGGTTAGTATCCCATCTTCAAAGCGGCAGAGTGCTTATATCCAAAGGATTGCTCAGAAAGGCCCGCAAAAAGGCTCGTTTCAATATTATGGCTTTAAATAAAGCTTCAGGTGGAAAATTACCTGTTGTCGGTATAGAGCCTTCGGCAATTCTGACCCTGCGTGACGAGTATCCTGAGCTGGCAGGGGAGGAGCTTGAAGAAAGTGCCCTGAGGCTTGCAAATTCTTCATTTATGATAGAGGAGTTTATAAATATGGAAATGGAAAAAGGGAAGATAACCAAAGAAGAGTTTACAAGTAAGCCTGCAAAAATATACCTGCATGGGCACTGCCAGCAAAAAGCGGTGTCATCAACAGCACCTTCCCTCAAGATATTATCTTTTCCTGAAAATTTCAGTGCACAGGAGATCCCCTCCGGCTGTTGCGGGATGGGCGGAGCTTTTGGCTATGAAAAAGAGCATTACGAGCTTTCTTTTAAAATTGGGGAGTTGGTACTTTTTCCGGAGATACGTTCCCTTCCCGAAGATGCTGTAATAGCTGCCCCGGGTACAAGCTGCAGGAGCCATATATTTGACGGAACTTCACGAAAAGCTTTGCACCCGGCGGAAATCCTGCACAGGGCGCTTTTGTGACCTTCGGCAAAACCGGGATTCAGGGTTAGAGTTGCCCGGATTACTAAAATCATTTGCTTTTGAGCGGGTAAATATTAGATTTGCAAAAGTTATATAATATACTGATAAAAAAATGAACATTTATCTTACTGTTATACTTGGTTATTTTCTGTTTGTAATTCTTATTTCTCTTTTTACCAGAAAGCTTGCAAGCCGTTCTTCGGTCGATTTTCTGATTGCAGGGCGAAATCTGGGGATTATTGCCTGCGCCGTTGTTGTTGCTTCCGAATGGCTGGGGGGTATGAGTACTATAGGTGTCAGTGAGAATGCATTCAATTCGGGAACAATGCAGCCGATCCTCTACAATATTTCCACCGCCCTAGGGATGATAATTATCGGGTTTACCGTTGCACGCAAATACAGGGAAAAAAACGTGCATACAGTGAGTGAGATGCTTGAGCATCTTTTCGGCAGACGAACCAAAAGTGTCTCAGCTGTGGCATTTTTGCTTGCATATCTGACACTCTCGTATGTGCAGCTGCAAACGTGCGCATCAGTTATTGCCCCCCTTTTCGATATTAGCTGGCTGTATGCAGTTCTTATTTCAGCCGCTATTATAACAATTTATACATATGTGGGGGGGATGCATGCACTGGCCATTACCGGAATTATTCATGTTGTTGCCATGTTTACCGGAATCGGTATTGCGCTGATTATAGGCCTTGACAAAATAAACGGATTTGAATCCCTTTCTCAAAATCTTGTGGAGCTTGGCTCTCCCGCAAACTGGTACAACCCTTTCAGCGGCGACTTTTCCTATGCCGTCAGTCTGGTTGTAGGGGGAGTGCTTGGAGGTATGGCCGGACAGGCAAGTATACAACCAATATTTGCTGCAAAGAGTGCCTCCACGGCCAAACGCTCCGCCATTTTATCAAGTCTCATTATTGCTCCCTTTGGTATTATGGTTGCCATTTTGGGGCTTATCGCAAGCACCGGTATGTTTTTCCCCGTTGAAGGCCCGCAGAGCCCTCTGTGGAACGAACTGACAGAATCGATCAATGCCAAGATGGTGCTTCCGGCACTTATGACAACACCGGAGTTTATTCATCCGGTTTTGGGCGGACTGGCACTGGCCGGTACACTTGCTGCCATATTGTCGACCGTTGGGCCTGTGAACTTTGCAGTAGTAACGATAGCAACCAAGGATATTTACCATGGCCTGATCAACAAGTCGGCCGTTGACCAAAAAGTTGTGTCAACCGCACGCAGGCTTGTTATTCTGGTCAATCTGGTAGTTGTTCCCCTTGCTATTCTGGTACAAAGGGAAGTACTAGATGCGGCGTATATTTCTTATGCCATAAGGGCGATAGGGGCCATAGTTATAATGCTGGGCATCTATTTAAGAAGCTGGATATCCTCCGATGCTGTTCGCTTTGCCTTTGCCGTTGGCACAATTGCCATACTTATAAGCATTATAGGAAAAGAGGCCGGCTGGTTTGCAGTAGAAGACACCTATGTGGGTGTGGGCTCGGCCGTTATACTTATTATACTGGGCAACATATGGTCGCGTCTTAAAAAGAGGAATACCCAAATAGAGTGATCCTAATTGTAAAGGTTAACTGATTTATTATGGATAAAAAAACTGACCTTCCCCTTGAGGGGATTACCGTTCTGGAGCTTGCAAACGTGCTTGCAGGTCCCAGTGTCGGCATGTTTATGGCCGAACTGGGAGCACAGGTGCTGAAGGTTGAAAATGTGAAAAGCTCCGGTGATGTTACACGGCACTGGAAACTTTCAACCGAAGATCCAAAAACCGATATTTCAGCCTATTTCTCATGTGTTAACTGGGGCAAGAAGTCCCTTGCCCTTGACCTGTCAACAGATGAAGGCCTGGAAATTATTTACGACATCGCCCGCAAATCTGATGTGGTCCTTGTGAGCTACAAGCCCGGTGATGCCGAAAAGCTGAAAGTTGATTATCCAGGGCTCAAAGAGATTAACCCGGATATAATATTTGCACATGTCACCGGGTATGGTCTTATGACCAGGAGAGCGGGCTATGATGCAATTATACAGGCTGAAAGCGGGTTCACCTACATGAACGGTGAGCCCGAAGGGAATCCGGTTAAAATGCCTGTTGCCCTGATGGATGTACTTGCCGCGCATCAGTTAAAGGAGGCCATACTGCTTGCACTTTGGTCACGTGAGCGTCATGGGGGTGGTCAATATATTGAATCCTCACTTTACAAGTCTGGTGTTGCCTCCCTTGCAAACCAGGCTACCAACTGGCTGGTTGGGGAAGCTATACCAAAGCGAATGGGCTCGGACCATCCCAATATAGTACCTTACGGGACAATATTCAGGACTGCCGACGACAAAGAGATAGTGCTGGCAGTTGGCACTGACAAGCAGTTCAGGGAGTTGTGCAAACTTTTAGGTAAACCGGAACTGGCAGATGACAAGCGTTTTGAAAAGAATCAGGAGAGGGTTAAAAACAGCGGCCTGATAAAGTCGTTGCTGCAGGAACTAATTGGCAAATACACTCGTGAGGATATTCTTGAAAAAATGAGTGAAAAAGCTGTTCCGGCAGGCGGAGTTTACAACATGAAGGAGGTTTTTGAAACCGCCCACGCACAGGAGATGCTTTTTGAGGAGCCTTTGAATTCGGGAACTATCAAAGGGGTCCGCTCAGTCTCATTCACCTGCGATAATATTGCAAGCATGGAGAAGCTGTCGCGGCCTCCCCGTTACGGAGAACACACAAGAGATATATTGTCGGGTTTACTGGGGCTTGAAGATGACAGAATTGAAGGTCTTATTAATAAAGGAGTGATATATGCAAAATAACAGTGTTGAAAAAAAAGTGTTAATTGAAGGGTCGCTTCTTATAACAGAGTCTATGGCCCGTGCCGGAGCCGATTCATTTATAGGTTATCCTATAACCCCGGCTAATCTTTTGTATCTGTACGGAAGCCGCAGAATGCCTCTTATGCTGCCTGCTCCGGATGAAATTACCACCCTTCAGTGGATGTCAGGACTGGCAGCTACAGGAAGGATCCCGGTAACCGCCACATCATTCCCCGGCTTTGCGCTTATGGTGGAGTCAATTAATATGGCTTTTATGATGGAGCTGCCGATGGTGATAGTTTTGGTGCAGCGCCTGGGTCCTGCGACCGGTACTGCTACATGCGGTTCACAGGGTGATATTTCGCTTCTGAGGGGAATGATATCGGGAGGCCATCAGCTGCCGGTTTTGTGCACTTCTTCATTTGAGGATTGCTGGAGCTTACCTGCCAGGGCGGTATCACTTGCCGCAGAGCTTAGAACTCCGGTGGTGCTCCTTACTTCCAAGGAAGAGGTAATGACACAAAAGAGCTTTGATATGAGCCTGCTTGAAGAGATCACCCCTGTTAAGCTGAAATCATATGAGGGTGAAGAGACATATCGACCCTATATGGTTAAAGAAGGTGAACTGTCACCTCCATTTTTGCCGGTTGCTAACGGAAAATGGCAGGTAAGGCTGAACGCTTCAACACATGATACCAACGGAATCCTTCAGCATTCCAATGAAGAGGCAATGGCCAATACAAGGCGCCTTGATGCAAAAGCCAGGGA
Source organism: Bacteroidota bacterium (assembly GCA_003554865.1). Lineage (GTDB taxonomy): Bacteria > Bacteroidota > Bacteroidia > Bacteroidales > PUMT01 > PUMT01. Next base: position 35,913 of record PWHJ01000001.1, read on the forward strand.
AAAACTGAAGGATTACACATATTACCAGCTTGATGAGCAGGAGGGTGCCCGCACTATTGTTGTTTCATACGGAATAACCGCATTGGCTGCAAGGGATGTGGTTTATAGTATGAGAGAAAAAGGCAAAAAGGTTTCACTGCTTGTTGTAAAAACTATCCTGCCTGTTCCCGCTGTTTACGCTGATATAATGGCCAATTACCATAAGGTGATTGTAGCAGAGGAAAATATAAATGCACAGCTTGTTGATCTTATATACGGGGTGCAAAGACCCGAAAATGTAGTGCCGGTCGGATCAATCGGCAAAATGATAACCCCGGGTGAAATTTTAAAAGAGGAGGACTGCTTATGAACGGTATTTTGAAAACCACTGCATTGCCTTACTGCAAGGGGTGCGGACATGACCTTATTGCCAAAAAGAGTGCTGCAGCGCTTGAAAAGCTTCAGTTTACTCCCCTTGATGTAGTTGTGGTAACAGACATAGGGTGTCACGGGATAATAGACAAATGCCTTAATACTCATACTGTCCACGGTTTGCACGGAAGGTCAGTTGCACTTGGTGCCGGCATAACTTTCGGACTGGACAATCCGGAAAAAAAAGTGCTGGTCTTTATAGGTGACGGCGGATCCACCATAGGGTTGCAGCACATAATGGAGGCTGCGCGTTTGAATCTGAACATGACCGTCGTTGTCCATAACAATATGCTATACGGTATGACAGGCGGGCAAACCAGCGGTTTAACCCCTCAGGGTTTTTGCACCACAACATCGGCTGACGGGAACCCCTTTTCCGGTTATGATATTTGTGAGCTTACCTCAACGGCTGGTGCTTCATATTCAGCACGCATAATGGGAGTTGGCGACATAACCCCCAGTCTGGCCGAAGCTTTTGCCGTTAAAGGCTTTTCCCTTGTCGAGATTATGGAGATTTGTCCCAGCTACGGGGTGAAGCTCAACCCCCGCCGCAAGCTTTCGGAAATAGTGGAAAGCTCGGGAAGGAAAATTGGGGTTTGGAGAAATGAAAAGAAAAGTTTTATCATGCAGCAGGGTAAAAAGAAAAACGACCTGTTGGCCTCAGTAGAGGAGGTAAAAAATGATTTTCCAGCCACTCTGGAAAAAGATATTTCCCTTGTTATAAGCGGTTCCGCCGGAGAAGGTGTGCAATCGGCCGCAACCCTTCTTGCCCGTGCCGCGATGCGTTCCGGCTGTCATGTTACACAAAAGGGAAGCTATCCTGTAACCGTAGGCGTGGGATTTTCCACAGCCGAGGTAAATCTTTCCCCTGCTCCTATTAATTTTCACGGGATAGATGTTCCCGATGTAGCCGTTGTGACTTCCGGTGATGGTTTGACCCACAGCAAAAAACGCATTGAAGGTATGAAGAAAGGTGTGCTTTTCATCGATGAAAGTCTTGATACCCCCGAAACCGGAGCTGAGGTGGTAAGACATGATTTCAGGTCTGTCGGCGCCCGCTCGGCAAGCCTTTATGCACTTTTGTTCTTTGCTAACCATACAGGTTTAATCGATTACGAAGCAATTTTCAGAACAATCCAGGAGAGCGGTCTCAAAGAAAAAGTCCCTGTTGAAAAGCTCAGGGAAAAATTGTTGCAGTAGGGGTATTAAAATCCTCTTCTATAAACCTCTTCACACTTTTATAAATATAGCCGTCATTATTATGACTGTATAATCTAATTGCATTAAATTTAATATATGTCCTTTTTTCGGTGTAAAAAAAATAGCAAATCCTCTGCCAGGGAGTTTAAGCGTGCAAAAAAGGCAATGAAGGTGGCCGGGAAAAGATTACGCAGGGCTGACAGGTATATGAAAAACGGCAAGAGGCAGCAATTTTTTGAGCAAATGCTTAAAGCGCAATGGGGGTACCTCGGCGACAGGTTTTCTATTTCTTATGCAAAGCTTGACAGGCAAAAAGTAAAGGAAGAGATGCAGAAAAATAATATTCCCGAAAAGGATATAAAGGCTGTTTTTGAAATAATAAGTATCTGCGAGTTTGCCAGAGAAGCCCCGTCAACAGTACATGCCGATATGCGAAAAATACTCGATCAGACCCTGAACCTCATTAATACTACAGAAGAGAAGTTGAGCCAAAGCTAAAGAGGATTACGGTATATATTGGAATGAGATCAACATATACCGCAGCAGCCTCATCATTACACATCTGCACCTACTTTGCCGTGACAGTGCTTGTATTTTTTGCCGCTTCCGCACGGGCAGGGCTCGTTTCTTCCTACTTTCTTTTCAGCCTTGACAGGTTGTGTTTTTTCTTTTTCCTTTGAAGATGTGAACACGTCGCTTTTCCGGCTTGTCTCCATCCGGCTCAGGTCGAGACGCCTGCGCTGCTCGGCCTCTTTTATCTGGTCGGGGTCCTTTACCGGTATATGTGCTTTCATAAGAGTGCCCACAATTTCTTTGTTGAGCCTCTCCAGCATTGACTTGAAAAGCTGGAATGATTCGTACTTGTAAATCAGCAGCGGATCTTTCTGCTCATATGTTGCAGTCTGAACAGATTGTTTGAGATCGTCCATTTCCCTCAAATGCTCCTTCCACTGCTCATCAATTGTGAGCAGTATTACCAGTTTCTGATAGGACCTGACAAGATGCTTCCCTTCCGTCTCATAGGCATTATGGAGGTTGGTTATAACCTTGAATACCTTTGAACCGTCAGAAATGGGGACGACTATGTTTTCGTACTGGTGGCGGCTTTTTTCGTATACGTCCTTAATGACAGGGTAGGCCTGTGATGCGATCAACCCGGATTTTCTGTGATATGTATCGTTAATAACCTCCCTCATTTTTGCAATTATATCATCGCGCGAGAGGTCCTGGAACTCTTGTTCAGTTACCGGCGATTCTATGGAGAAGTAACGCAGAAGCTCCATATTGAAACCTTCGAAGTCTATATCCTCATGATACTGGTTTACTATGAGCTCGCTTACATCATACATCATATTTGCTATGTCCACATCAAGCCTTTCTCCCATTAGCGCGTTCTTTCTTCTGGAGTAGATAGCCTCACGCTGGGAGTTCATAACATCATCGTATTCAAGCAACCTTTTCCGGATACCGAAATTATTTTCCTCAACTTTTTTCTGGGCGCGCTCAATTGAGCGGGTTATCATGCGGTGCTGGATTACCTCACCTTCCTTGACACCCATTTTGCTCATCATCCCGGCAATACGCCCCGAACCGAAAAGTCGCATCAGATCATCTTCGAGAGAAACGAAAAACTGGGAGCTTCCAGGATCGCCTTGTCTGCCGGCACGTCCGCGTAACTGTCTGTCAATTCTCCTGGATTCGTGTCTTTCGGTACCAACAATTGCAAGTCCGCCTGCCTCACGAACCTCGGGAGTGAGTTTGATGTCAGTTCCCCGGCCTGCCATGTTGGTGGCAATGGTAACGGTACGGGGCTTGCCCGCTTCCGCAACTATTTCGGCCTCTTTCTGGTGCAGCTTGGCGTTCAGAACATTGTGCTTGATCCCCCTGATCTTGAGCATTCTGCTCAGCAGCTCCGATATTTCAACCGAAGTTGTACCCACAAGTACGGGGCGGTTTTTGCTTACAAGATCAACTATCTCCTCTATTACCGCATTATATTTTTCCCGCTTGGTTTTATATACCAGGTCTTCATAATCTTCCCTTATTACCGGCTCGTTGGTTGGTATAACCGTTACTTCAAGCTTGTATATATTCCAGAATTCCCCTGCCTCGGTTTCGGCCGTTCCCGTCATACCGGCCAGCTTGTCATACATTCTGAAATAATTCTGCAGGGTTATGGAAGCAAAAGTCTGTGTGGCTGCTTCCACCTTTACACGCTCCTTTGCTTCAATGGCCTGATGAAGTCCGTCAGAATAGCGCCGGCCCTCCATAATCCTGCCGGTCTGCACATCTACGATCTTCACCTTATTGTCCATTACCACATATTCGGTATCTTTTTCAAAAAGGGTGTATGCCTTGAGAAGCTGGTTGATGGTATGGGCGCGCTCGGATTTTATAGCGTAATCGCGCAGCAGGGTATCCTTTTTTTCTTGTTTTTCATTGCCGGAGAGATTCGATTTTTCAATTTCGGCAACTTCGGAGCCTATATCGGGAAGTATGAAAAAATCAGGATCTTCGGATTTTTGGGTAAGCATGTCAATACCCTTGTCGGTCAGCTCAATGGAATTAATCTTTTCATCAATTACAAAATAGAGCTCATCGGTTACCTTCCACATGTGCTTGCCTTTCTCCTGCATGTAGAAGTTTTCGGTTTTCTGCATCAGAGCTTTGTTACCCCCTTCACTTAGCAGCTTTAAAAGACTTTTATTCTTTGGGAGTCCCTTGTAAGCCTGCAGAAGGTAAAAACCTGCATTTTCCTGGTCATTTTCTGCAAGAGCCTTCCTTGCCTTGATAATTATATCGTTTACAAGCTTGCGTTGTGCGTTTACCACCGATTCAACCCTGGGTTTCATCTCCTCGAAAAGCTGATTCTCACCCTTGGCCACGGGTCCCGAAATTATAAGAGGTGTTCTTGCATCGTCAATCAGTACCGAGTCAATCTCGTCAATTATTGCATAATTATGTCCCCTTTGAACAAGGTCTTCCGGATTTATGGCCATGTTGTCGCGAAGGTAGTCGAAACCGAACTCATTGTTGGTGCCATATGTGACATCGGCCTGATAGGCGTTTCTGCGCTCCCTGGAGTTGGGTTTGTGCCTGTCAATGCAGTCCACTTTTAATCCGTGGAATTCAAATAAAGGACCCATCCATTCGGAGTCACGGCGTGCAAGATAATCGTTTACAGTTATAATGTTAACTCCCCTGCCGGTTAATGCATTCAGGAAAATTGGCAGGGTTGCTGCAAGGGTCTTGCCTTCACCTGTTGCCATTTCTGCTATTTTCCCCTCGTGCAGAACAATGCCCCCGATAAGCTGGACATCGTAATGAACCATATCCCAGGTTATCTCATTTCCCCCGGCCATCCAACGGTTCTTGTAAGCTGCCTTGTCTCCTTTGATTGTTACATTATCCTTTACGGCTGCAAGGTTACGGTCAAAATCGTTGGCCGTTACGGTAACTTCCTCATTTTCCTTTAAACGGCGTGCCGTATCACGTACTATTGCAAAAGCTTCCGGAAGTATTTCCATTAAAACATGGGAGAGCTTTTCGGTTATATCTTTGTCGATCTTATCAATCTGCGAGTAGAGCTTTTCTTTCTCTTCCAGGTTGATAGTATCATCTTCAGCGCTTTCCTTCAGTGAAGCCTTCTTGTTTTCCTCTTCTGCGACCGATTCTCTGACCTTCTGCTTGAGTTTTGAGGAATGTTCCCGCAGCTGGTCGTTTGTAAGTTTTTTAATATCCTCCTCTTTTTCCTTAATACTGAGGAAAACGGGCTCCAATTTCTTTATGTCCCGGGACGATTTATCGCCTAAAAATTTTTTTAAAAGATTGGTTACAAATTCCATTTTATATATCGTATTTTTTTAATGTCCAAGTTATAAGGTTGCAAATTTAAATTTTTTAAGGCAATTTATCCTTAAGCCCCTGTTTAAATTTGTTACATCCCGTTTAAAACAAATACCTTATTTAACGGTTTATTATATTGGGATGTGCTTATTTTTTTAACGCAAAGTTTATGACCGTATTACATTTTAATCAGAAGCATTGCATTTTATGAGCACTTTAATTACATTTATCAAAAAATTTAGCCAGCATGATCAACTATATCGTTTTACAAAAGGTTGCCCAGCTGCCACGCCATGTTCCGCGAATAAGTGACGAGCCCCTGGATGTTTTCGGATCAACAGAAAATATTATAGTATATGTTGTAATACCTGTATTGATAATTATACTTTATATTGTATGGAGGAGAAGAAAGCGCAGGGAAAAAAACAAATAGCAGGCTTATTCAAAATCAAGGTTTAATTGTTGTTTAAGCTTTTCAAGGTTTGGGTTTTTTCCTGCCATGTGCTTGTACTTATCCTCTGGTAAATACAATTTATTTTCTTCTTCAGATTCTGATATGCTGTATGTAAGGTTGATCTGATAATTTCCGAGCTCTTTCTTTAAAAAGTCCAGCAACCGCCCTTTGATATTGTTAAGTATCTCTGCCTGAAGAGGATTGCTTATTTCGAACTCAATATAACCGGTTTTTTTTAAAAACGGGTTATTGGCATTCAGGGTGTTGTACAGGCGCGGATACTCTTCTTTTATACCTGAGGCAAACTTTTTCCATGCTGAAACCAATTCCTCATGGCTGAAATCATTGGATGCTTCAGCGGCACACCCTGGTTGTACTGCATCTTCAGAGGTTTCTTGTGCATTGTCGGTTTCATCCTGATTGACTGTTATACTTTTTGAGTTATGCATCACTTCCTTTATTGAGATCGTGGAAAGCTCCGTCTTAACCGGTGCCTCGTGCTTCCGTGGGGGATGGGCGGCTTGTGAAGGGGAAACATTTTGAGGAGTCTGGTTTGCTTGTGGATCTGAATTACCTTTATCCTGGCGGGTGCTGGAGTTATTATTTTGAGTTTTTTTGTCGCTACTCAGGTTTGCTGTCTCATCTTTTTTTTTTTCTTCACTGGTGATATTACTCAGTTGAATTAATGCCAGCTCTACATGCAGTCTTTGGTTGCGGGCAGACCTGAATCCCATACTGCACTGGTTGGTTATTTCGATACCCCGGAAAAGGAATTCTTCAGGGCATTCTTGCGATTGCTTTTTGTAATTATCCCGTATACCCGCACCCACTTCAAGCAAATCAAGGGTTCCCGGATCCTTGCAGACAAGAAGGTCCCGGAAATGACTGCTTAGTCCGCTTATAAAATTGTGCCCGTCAAATCCTTTTTCCAGAATCTCGTTGAATAACAGGAAAGACTTTACCATATTGCCTTCAAGCAGTGCGGATGTCATATCAAAATAGTACTCGTAATCAAGCACATTGAGATTTTCAATTACATTGCGGTATGTTATGGTGCCTTCAGAAAAACTGACTATCTGATCAAATATAGAAAGTGCATCCCTCATGGAGCCGTCTGCTTTGTTTGCAATAATGTTCAGTCCGTCTGCTTCGGCCGAAACATTTTCCATTTTTGCAATATCCTGCAGCTGAGCTACAATGTCATCCACCTTTATGCGGCTGAAATCGAAGATCTGACAACGGGAGAGAACGGTTGGAATTATTTTCTGTTTTTCAGTTGTGGCAAGTATGAATACCGCATGAGCAGGAGGCTCCTCGAGGGTTTTCAGGAAAGCGTTAAATGCATGGCCGGAGAGCATATGTACTTCATCAATAATATACACGCTGTACTTACCGACCTGCGGCGGCACTCTTACCTGCTCGGTAAGGATCCGTATATCTTCAACAGAGTTGTTGGAGGCGGCATCAAGCTCGTGAATATTGAAAGATCTTGAGGAGTCAAATGACCTGCAGGACTCGCATTCGTTGCAGGCCTCGGCATTTTCTGAAAGTTGCATGCAATTGATCGTTTTTGCAAAAATCCTCGCGCACGTGGTTTTGCCTATACCACGTGGACCACAAAAAAGATATGCATGGGACAGCTTGCCGTTTTTTATGGCATTGGCCAATGTGGCGGTAATGGATTGTTGTCCGACAACTGACCGGAAAGTGTCGGGCCGGTACTTTCTTGCTGATACAATAAAGTTATCCATAAATAAAAAATATTTTCCCGGCAAATATACTTATTTTTAAAACCGCTGTGAAATCAAAAACGCTCCATATTTGAGAAAAAATAAGCACATTCACGTTTTGCGCTTTCAATGGAGTCAGAGCCGTGAATGGCATTTTGAAGCTTCGATTTGCCGAACATGTGGCGTATAGTCTCCTTTGAAGCTTTTCCCGGATCTGTGCTTCCTATTAGTTTCCTGAAATCGCTGACCGCATTTTCCTTTTCAAGTACAATGGCTGCAACCGGACCGGATGAGATGTAGGTGACGAGGTTTTCAAAAAAAAACTTCCCCTGGTGAACGGCATAGAATTGGGATGCCTGTGCATATGAAAGTTTTACTGTCTTTAGAGCCGATATTCTGAACCCGGCGCCAGCAATCCTTGAGAGAACAGGACCTGTCAAATTTTGTTCGAATGCAAGGGGCTTGATCATTGCAAAGGTGTATTCGGCTTCCATGATATTTAGACGTTTCAGTTAGTTTTTCCTGCTTTGAATTATTTAAACTATTTATATCTTTGAGATCAAATTTTTTCTCTGTTTTTATTATAAAAATAAAAAAATTAACTGACAGATTTGGACTATTCGAGGGAAGATATAAAAAAAAGGATTTCCCCAAACAGCAGGGTTTTGATCGTAACTCACAAGAATCCCGACGGTGATGCTATGGGTGCTTCACTGGGGATGTACAATTTTCTTAAAAATATGGGGTGTACTGTCAATGTTGTTACACCCAACGAGTATCCCCGTTTTTTAAAATGGCTGCCCGGTAATGCTCAGGTAACTGTTTTTAATAGTGAGAAAACAAAAGCCAAAAATCTAATATCTAAAGCAGACACAGTCTTTTGCCTCGATTTCAATTCTCCCGGCAGGGCGGGGGAGGTCAATTTTTCCCTTACCGCCTCAAAAGCCTTCAAAATACTGATTGACCATCATCCCGATCCTGAACCTTTTGTGGATTATACTTTGTCGGATGTAACGGTAAGCTCAACGGCGGAACTTGTTTTCAGATTCATCGAATGGCTGGACTGCAGGGAGTTAATTGACCATGCTGTGGCTGAATCTTTGTTTACGGGCATAATGACAGATACGGGTTGCTTCAGCTATAATTCATCGCAGCCGGAAACTTACCGTGTTCTCTCGGAGCTGATGAAGATGGGTGTGGACAAGGACAAGGTATATGACAGGGTATATGATAATTTTTCCGAGGAGAGAATGAGACTGCTGGGTTATTGCCTTGACAAAAAAATGGTTGTGCTTCCGCGTTATTCTACAGCTTATATTAGTTTGACAAAAAAGGAGAAGGAAAAGTATAACTTTGCCATAGGCGACTCCGAGGGGTTTGTCAATTACCCCCTTTCCATAAAAGATATAAGTTTTGCCGCATTATTTATGGAGAATGATAATGGGGTAAAGCTTTCTTTCCGTTCAAAGGGTGATTTTTCTGTCAATGATTTTTCAAGAAGGCATTTTGACGGCGGGGGGCACAAAAATGCGGCCGGAGGAGAATCGGAGCTTTCCATGGAAGATACTGTAAAAAAGTTTTGCTCTCTTTTGCCAAAATATTTTGGAGAGGATGATTAAAATTTAATAGTAATATGAGCAGCTATTTTAAATATTCTTTTACCCTCTTGCTTGCCTTTTTTTTGATCTCTTGCGGGGAGCAGGAGCCGGAACGGGAAAGGCCCCGGGAAGTGGACGGTGATGAACTTCTCAAAGCCAACCGCCAGCTAGTGGCAAGGGAAAGGGATAAGATCGAATCATATGTTGGCCGCCGGGGTTGGGGTATGGAGAAAACCGGCAGCGGGTTGTGGTATGAGGTATACGAAAAAGGCAGCGGTGAAGGGGTGGAACAAGGCATGAATGTTAAAATCGACTACAAGGTAAGCCTTCTTGACGGTACGGTTTGTTACAGCTCCCGGGAGGATGGATACAAAACCTTCAGGGTAGGCCATTCTGATATTGAAGCCGGACTTGAAGAAGGGGTGCTTATGCTGGCAGAGGGAGACAAGGCCCGTTTTGTTCTGCCCTCCTATCTTGCCCACGGCCTGATCGGCGATCAGAAAAAGATTCCTCCGCGTGCGGTAATTGTTTATGAACTTGAAGTTTTAAGTGTTGACTGATCTTATATTTTGCCCGATATGTTTTTCATTTTTTTTCAGCCTTATATGACCAGTCGCATTACAGCTTTATCTGTGGTACTGTTAATGCTGATAATTACCTCTTGTGGGCAAAAAAGTGAATTTCCCGGATTTTCGGTTACGGATACCGGCATTCATTACAGGCTGAACAGGATCGGGGAGGAGGGGGATAAAGCAAAACCGGGCGACTATATTACAGTTGAGGTTACATACAAAACCACGGGTGATTCGGTTTTTTTTAATGGCGTAAGGAAATTCAGGCTCTCCACCCCCTCCTTTCCCGGATCGGTGGAGGAGTGTTTTATGATGCTTTCAGAGGGTGACAATTGCGATTTTATTATTTCCGCATCAGATTTTTTCAAAAGGACCCTGGAAACGGAATTGCCGGGGTTTTTGGATGAAGAGGACAAAATGGTTATAAATGCCGAAATGATAAATATACAAAGTGAAGATGAGTACCATGAAGAAAGGAATGCTTTACTTGATCACCTGAAAAGATACGATATTGATGCAGATATTGCTGATTTTGAAAGGATTGATGTGAGGGAGGGAATGGGAACTGATTCTGAAATGTCAGCCATTCTTTTTTACAGGCTCCGTGAAGGCTCGGGCAATAAGATCAGTGAAGGCGATACGGTTGTATTTCATTATACAGGAAAATTTTTGGACGGTACGGTATTTGATTCTACAAAAGAGAGGGAAGAGCCTTTTGAATTTATTTACGGTCATGAAGGCCAGCTTATCAAAGGTCTGGAAAAAGTTATGCCTGAAATGCGCCGTGGAGGCAAGTCCCTGGCTATTTTGCCGCCGCAGCTGGCATTCGGGGAAAAAGGGTCTTCTACCGGAATAATTCCCCCGTCTGCTTCGTTATTGTTTGAAATAGAAATATTGAGCGTAAAATAACGTTAAAAAATAAAAGAATTATTAATCAGTAAGTGAAAAAAATAAAATTATGAGGGGTAAAAGTTTATTGAGGGTTGCATTGGTTCTGCCTCTGCTTATGTTTGGGGTTCTTTCGTGTAGCCATGACGACGATGAAAAGCTGAGAGAAAGAGAACAGCGCCTTCTTGAGCAGTATCTTAATGATAATAATATTACACAGGAGCCGAGAGAAAGCGGCTTGTATTATCTGGAGCGGGAAGAAGGTGACGGACCGGCCCCCCAGGAGGGCAACTATATTATAATGGAATACAGGGTGAGGCTTATTACCGGCCGGGTTATTGAAACAACCGATGAAGAAGAGGCAAAGGAAAATGATCTTTACAATCCCGATATGGTTTACGGTTCTTATAAGTTCAATATAAGCAACACCCCGCTTGAAGGGGTAAGGGAAGGTTTGTCTCTTATGAAAGAGGGCGGGGAGGCAAGGCTTATAATTCCTTCTGAGCTGGCCTATGGTGCACAGGGGACGGGTAATGTTCCACCTTTTTCAACGCTGATATTTGACATTAAGCTGAAGGAGGTTATTGACGATCCTGAAAGGCATGAAAGAAGGCTTATAAGCGAATATGTGGAAGAGAACAATATTACCGAAGATCCCGATGATTCGGGGCTTTACTACATTGAAAAAGAGGAGGGACTTGGAGATAGCCCTAAAAGGGGATTTACGGCAATTGTCCATTATACCGGCTGGTTTATTGACGGGAGACAATACAATACAACAAAAGGCGGACAGCCTTTTGAATTCAACGTAGGAGACCAGGAGGTAACTCCCGGCTTTGAGGAAGGTATTAAACAAATGAAACCGGGCGGCAAGGCCAAGTTCATAGTGCCATCCTGGATAGGATACGGTTCAGATGGAACACCTGACGGCAGAATACCTCCCTATATGACTCTGATTTATGAAGTGGAGCTGATTGAGGCTTATTGATAAAAACCTGGCTGAAGCGGTTTAGGCAGCCGGGCACCTGAAAAATATGGTTTAATTTTAAAAGGCCGGTCTTGTTAATGATACATGACCGGCTCTTTATTTTCTGTGGATCAGAAAAATCGCGGGTCTTTTATTCAGATCGGGCACATCTTTTTTCCAGCGGTCAATTGTTTGGGTTTTAATATATTCACTCTCCAGTGTTATGTCACATCCTATGCAAAGATATGTACCGCTGCTGCACTGGCTTAACAGGTCTTCAATCAGCTGCATATTCCTGTATGGTGTTTCCATGAATATTTGTGTCTGATTCAGGGTTTTTGACCTTTTTTCAAGATTTAAAATTGATTGCCTTCTTTCCTTTTTTTTTATTGGAAGATAACCGTTAAAGGCAAAATTCTGCCCGTTCAGTCCGGATGCCATAAGAGCAAGTATAACTGAGGATGGGCCGGTCAGTGGTATTACACGAATACCTTTGTTGTGTGCGGGCAGAACAATCTGGGAGCCGGGATCTGCTACACAGGGAACTCCCGCCTCGGAGATAAGTCCCATATCATTGCCCTCTATCGCGGGAGTTAAGTAATTTTTTATTTCATTTTCTGGTGTGTGCTTGTTGAGCGGATAAAATGTCAGGCGGTTTACCCGAACGCCGGCTTTGACAAGAAAACGCCTTGCCGTCCTTTCATTTTCAACAATAAAATGGGATATGCCAGCAAGCAGGTTTAATGTTTTGTCCGGGACTGTATCCTTTGGATTAAGACCGCCCAGTGTATTGGGTATAAGATATATGCTTCCCTTCATATGTAATGCTTTTTGATCCCGGCAAAGTTATTGAATCTTTTCAGCTTTTCAATCCAACAGCCTGTGCCCGCTCAAAACTTTTGCCGTTTTTTAAGATTATGGTAAATTTGGATTTAACTTAAAAGATCAGAACTTTGAAAGTAACTTTTTTGGGCACAGGCACTTCGCAGGGAGTACCCGTTATAGCATGTACCTGCAGTGCCTGCAGATCTCAGGATGTAAGGGATAAGAGATTGCGTACTTCTGTTATGGTTGAAATTGCGGGTTTGACTTTAGTTGTGGATTCCGGTCCCGATTTCAGGCAACAAATGCTAAGGGAGAATGTAAAAAAGCTGGATGCGATACTTTATACACATGAGCACAAAGACCATATTGCCGGACTTGATGATGTCAGGGCATTTAATTTTGTGTTTCAAAAACCGGTAGACCTGTATCTTGAAGAGCGTGTGGGTGGAGCAATAAGAAGGGAGTTTCCCTATGTATTTGATGAATACAAATATCCCGGAGTGCCGGAGATCAACTTGCATACAATTGAAAATAAACCTTTTGAAATTAAAGGAGTGAAAGTAATACCCGTGCGTGCCTATCATTACAGACTTCCGGTTTTTGGTTTCCGGATAGGGGATTTCACCTATATAACCGATGCAAATTATATACCCGGGGAGGAAAAGAAAAAAATTGCAGGTTCACGATATATAACACTAAACGCACTTCGCAGGGAAAAGCATGTTTCACACTTTACACTTTCCGAAGCGCTTGATATTTTTAAGGAATTCAGACCGGAAAGAGGTTATATTACCCATGTTAGTCATCAGATGGGACTCTACAGTGATATCCAGCGAGAGCTTCCCTCCGGGGTAATGCTTGCTTACGATGGTCTTCAAGTTATGTGCTGCTGTTGAAATAATGATATATATCATAAGAAGTCTGACTAAAAAAAAACAATTTTACGTTTTTACAAAAAAAAAATATACTAATACTTAAACCCCTAATATATATGGATTTACTTGAAAATATCAAAAAAAGTGCCATCCGGCATTCAAAACGTATTGTATTGCCGGAATCGCTTGAAGAACGAACACTTAAGGCCGCCGATATATTACTTAAGGAAAATATTGCTAAGATCATTCTTACTGGTGATCCTGCAAAAATTCAGGAGGAAGCCAAAAAGCACGGCCTTTCAGAAATATCCCGCGCAGAAATTGTCAATCCCCCGGATCATCCCAATAAGGAGAAATATATTGACATGATGGTTGAGATTCGCAAGAAGAAGGGACTGACGCGTGAAGAGGCGGAAAAGCTTATAGAGAATCCCCTGTACTTGGCTACCCTGATGATAAAGGCGGGTGATGCTGACGGGGAAGTTGCCGGCGCCATGAATTCAACCGGTGATGTACTTCGTCCGGCATTCCAGTATGTAAAGACGATGCCAGGAATAAGCGTGGTTTCGGGTGCCTTTATAATGATTTTGAAGGATAAGGAGTTTGGTGAAGAAGGTTTGATGATATTTGCCGATTGTGCAGTTCATCCCGATCCGACAGAAAGGGAGCTTGCCGAAATTGCAGTTGCAACGGCACGCACAACAAAAGCCATTGCTGGTTTTGAGCCTAAGGTAGCTATGCTGAGCTTTTCGACCAAAGGAAGTGCAAAGCACGAGATGGTTGACAAAGTGGTGAACGCCACAAATATCGCCCGTGAAATGGAGCCGGAGCTGAAAATTGACGGTGAATTGCAGGCTGATGCTGCAATTGTTGAAAAAATTGGTCAAAGTAAGGCACCTGACAGTAAAATTGCAGGCAATGCCAATGTATTGGTTTTCCCGAATCTTGAATCAGGCAATATTGCCTACAAGCTTGTACAGCGCCTGGCTCATGCGGAAGCTGTCGGACCTGTACTTCAGGGTATGGCGGCCCCGATCAACGATCTCTCCAGAGGCTGTTCAGTGAGCGATATTGTAAATTTGGTTGCCATTACGGCAAATCAGGCAGCAAGCAGATAAAACGAAAAAATTAATTTTTTAATTAAATATAAATAAAACTGGCATATAAAAATTAAGTACAATGAAAATATTGGTTTTGAACTGCGGAAGTTCTTCTATAAAATATCAGCTTTTCAACATGGAGACAAAGGATGTGCTTGCAAAAGGAATTGTTGAAAAGATCGGGCTGGAGAGTTCTTTTATAAAGCTTGAAAAGAACGGTGAGGACAAATTCCCCTTTGAGGGTGAAATAAAAGATCACCAGGTAGGCATAGAGCATATTCTTGAAATTCTTACCGGTAAGGATAACGGTTGCCTGGAAAGCCTGAACGATATAGATGCCGTGGGCCACAGAGTTGCCCATGGAGGTGAAAAGTTCAGTGACAGTGCATTCATAAATGAAAATGTATACAGTGAAATTGAAAAGTGTTGCGAGCTTGCGCCATTGCACAATCCCGCAAACCTGAAAGGGGTAGATGCAATGAAAAACCTGATTCCCGGTATAAGGCAGGTGGCTGTGTTCGATACATCCTTCCACCAGACAATGCCCGATTACGCCTATATGTACGGCATCCCTTATTCGCTTTATACCAGATACGGGATCCGTCGATATGGTTTTCACGGTACAAGTCATCGCTACGTGGCCAATAAAGCGTGTGAGCATCTTGGCAAGGATATTGAGAAGATGAAGATAATTACCTGTCATTTGGGTAACGGAGCTTCTCTTGCTGCCATTGACAAGGGCAAGTCAGTGGATACCTCAATGGGATTTACCCCGGTGGAAGGTCTGGTTATGGGAACGCGTACCGGTGACCTGGATCTTGGTGCGCTTCTTTTCATTATGGACAAGGAAAATTATGACCTGAAAGAGGCTAATAACCTTATTAATAAGCAGTCGGGCATGCTTGGGGTCACCGAAATATCATCTGATATGCGCGAGATTGAGATTGAAGCTGAAAAAGGTAACAAGCGTGCTGAAGTGGGGCTTAAAATGTATGATTACCGGGTGAAAAAATATATCGGGGCTTACGCTGCTGCCATGAATGGTGTGGATATGATAATATTCACCGGCGGTATAGGTGAAAATGCTACCACTACACGCAAAGGGGTGTGCCGGGGTCTTGAATACCTTGGCTTTGAATTGGATGAAGAAAAAAATGACGGATTGAGGGGAAAAACAGCCGTGATCAGCAAACACAGTTCAAAGGGAACAATTATGGTTGTCCCCACCAACGAAGAGCTTGTCATTGCAGAGGACACCCGGCGGATTATATCGGAAATGGATAAATAAAGCCTTGTACATGAGGAGATTGTATATAACGTTATTGCGGGTAAGCCGGCAGTTGATTCAGGCGGCTTATCAACTGTGACTTTAAAATTACCAAAGGGCGTTGCCTTTTGGTAATTTTTTTTTGTATTTTTCAAAAACAGCCGGAGAAATAATATGTTTATTGTTTAATTTAAATAAAAACAGATGCAAATTAAGAAACTTGAAGAATTATTCGACATTTTAAGGGGCCGTGAAAAGAAAAGGCTGACCGTTGCATGGGCTGTTGATGCACATACTGTAGAAGCCGTTAACAAGGCGGTTGAGCTGGGGCTTGTGTATGCAACCCTGGTTGGTGATGAAAACACCATCCGCGAAGTATGCAGGGAACAGAATATTGACCCGGACAAGTTTGAGCTTATAAATGTTGAAAACGATATGAAAGCCGCCGCCGCTGCAGTAAAGCTTATAAATGAGGGCAAAGGCAATATGCTTATGAAGGGCAATTTGAGCACCGACAAGTATATGAAGGCAATACTGAATAAAGAGAACGGGCTTATGGATCAGGGTGCCGTTTTGAGTCACGTTACTGTTATGGAAATTCCTTCTTACCATAAATTGCTCGTCGCCGGGGATGCGGCTATTATACCTCTGCCAGAGCTGAAACAAAAGGTTGCCATAACCAATTATCTTATAAATACAGCACGGGCAATTGGAATAGAAAAACCCAAGGTGGCCCTTCTGGCTGCAACTGAACAACCTTCACCAAATATGCCTGCCTGTACCGATGCGGCCATAATATCGAAGATGGCCGAGCGCGGACAAATAAAAAATGCCGTGGTTGATGGTCCGCTTGCCCTTGACCCGGCAGTTGACAAAGAATCGGCTGCAATTAAAGGCATCAAAAGCGAAGTGGCTGGTGATGCCGACTGCATATTGTTTCCCAATATAGAATCGGGTAACATTTTTTACAAGGCAAATGCAAAGCTTGCCGGAGGAGAGCAGGGTGCAATAGTGGCGGGAGCAAGAGTTCCCGTGGTATTGTCATCGCGGGGGGATACATCCAGGACCAAGCTTTATTCAATAGCGCTTGCTGCAATAACGGCAAAATAAATTGCCGGGATAGCTGTACACGGGGAGGCAGGCGGAAGAGACCTTCCCCTTCTTACGGCTGCCATTAACCATCAGATACAAGCGGCTTAGTAATATTAATAATTGATATAAACAAAGATTTAAAAATGGATGATTTATTGATTTTGACCGTAAACCCCGGTTCAACCTCCACAAAAGTGGCCGTTTTCAACAACAACAAGTCAGTTTTTTTAAAAAACATCAAACATTCCGGAGAAGAATTAAAACCTTTTAAAAAGATCACAGACCAGTATGAGTTCAGAATGGAAAAAATTCTGGGTGAGCTTGAAAATGCCAACATTAAAATTGATGATATTTCTGCCGTTGTTGGGAGGGGTGGACTGGTCAAGCCCATTGAATCGGGCGTTTATGAGGTAAACGAGAAAATGCTCGAAGATCTCAGGGAAGGAGTTCTTGGTCAGCATGCCAGTAACCTGGGTGGTATAATTGCACACGAGATAGCTTCCCGCACAAAGGGTTCAAGAGCATTTATAGCCGACCCGGTGGTGGTTGACGAGATGCAAGATGTAGCAAGGGTTGCCGGTCACCCCAGGTTTAAACGTATCAGCATTTTTCATGCCCTTAACCAGAAAGCTGTTGCCAGGTCGCACTCGGCATCATTTGAGAAAAAATATGAAGAGCTGAACCTTATTGTTGTTCACCTCGGCGGGGGAGTCTCGGTAGGAGCCCACTGCAGGGGCCGCGTAATCGATGTCAACAATGCCCTCGACGGAGAGGGGCCTTTCTCTCCAGAGAGGTCAGGAACTCTTCCGGCAGGGGAACTTGTTAAAACCTGCTTCAGCGGCGAATTTACAATGGAGGAGGTAAAAAGTATGATTACCGGTAATGGAGGCTACATGGCATATTTTAATACCAATGATGCCCATGAAATTGAAGTTAGGGCCAAAAAAGGGGATAAGGAAGCTGCTCTAATCCAGGATGCATTGGCATATCAGGTAGCAAAGGAGATAGGTTCTATGGCAACGGTATTGAAAGGAAAGGTGGATGCAATTATTTTGACCGGGGGGATGGCCTACAATAACATTTTGGTTTCCTGTGTACGTGAAATGGTTTCTTTTATCGCGCCAGTGGCGGTCTACCCCGGTGAAGATGAAATGAAGTCCCTTGCCATGAACGGGTATATGGCTTTAAACGGAGCGGTTGACATAAAAAAATATGAATAGTAAAGCCAGTTGATACATATTTTTTTTAATTTAATGACAAATTATAGCTTTGCTGAATATGGTAAAATTATCGGTTAAAATTTCTCTTATTCTTACCCTGGCGTTAATATTTGCCCAATATTCAAAGGCTGGTGATAACGGTGACCGTCAGGGCAACTTTTATTACGGCGGGTATCTGGGGATACGCATGGGGGAGATAAACCATTATGATATATCTCCCACGGCCGGGTATTTTATTACTCCCAGGATCAGCATTGCTGCGGCGGGCAAATACCAGTTTTACAGGGACAAGCGTTTGTTCTCGCGCTTTGATTCACATATATACGGATTTGGGGTGACGGCAGATTACTTTATAATTGAGGATCTCAATAAAGTGCTTCCCTTCCGTGTGCATGGAGGGCTTTTTCTGCAGGCTGAAACTGAATTTTTGCACCTTGAAAGGGAGCATTTCGGCCCTGATGCAGGAGAAAACATGGAGGGTCGTTTCTGGCACCCCATTTTTCTAGGAGGAGCCGGACTTCGTTATGAGGGGGATGAGGGTCATTTTTTTAATTTCTTGTTCCTGTTTGAATTGAGCCACAGTGACGTTTCACTTTATCACACCCCTGCCTTCCGCATAGGTTTTTTCTTCTGACAACCCTGCCGGGAAAACCTGGCAGGAGAAGAGGTAACCTGGGGTGGATGGCACACCCATACAAACACAAAAAAAGCTATGAATAAAATTCAAAGCTTTTTTAAATAAATGGATAAAATAAAGCTTTATCCTTTATTCCGCAATTTTAACTTCGGTTGCCTGAGGACCTCTTTTGCCTTCAACAATTTCAAATGTCACCTCCTGTCCTTCTTCAAGCGACCTGAAGCCGTCCTGCTCAATTCCAGTATAGTGAACAAATATATCGTTCCCCTCTTCCGAATGAATGAATCCGTAACCTTTGGCTGAATCAAACCATTTAACTTTGCCTTTCATGCTAATTATATATTAAAAAATTAAAAAAAAAATGTATCATTACAAAGTAAAGATATTTTTTTTATCCATGCAAATATAATTTACAAACTTTCAGTTATTTTTTTTAGCTGCAACAGTTTCTATGTCACAGAGTTTTATTTTTTCCCTGTCTCTCATGTTGTAATTGTCCCCGGGGTACAGGATTTTATATCCTATTCCGTTGTCTTCGCCGGTTATGCTTTCATGGGTGGTAATTGCCACATTTCCGGCCCCTTTCACTTCAAAAGTGTCCCCGCTGACTATGATGGCGGTTGATTCGGAAATACCTATGCCCAGTAGCCGGGGATATTTCAGGACTATTTCCTGAATGTCACCCCATCTGTTTCTTGTATCAATATGCTGGTCTATTGCAGTGTTTTTTAAAAAGCCTAATCCTTTGCGGTGTTTTTCATTATCGGAGATCATTATAGTGTTACCCGACACATCTCCTCTTGCAAGGAAAGAGCCCTGTATGCTTGCCCCGGCAGACGAGCCCCCAATAACTCCGCCACGTTTAAGCAGTTCATAGAGGCTTATGTGTGTTTGCGTTTTGTAATATGCATCAACCAGTCGCCATTGACGGCCGCCTTCAAACCAAACCCCGGAAGCGCTGTCAATTTTACTGTAAAATTCTTTTTTATTTGCTTCCTCCGGATCGGTTGTGTGCAGTACAGTAACATTTGAAAACCCGATATCCTCCCATTTTTCCTTTGCCAACAAAGTGTCTATCCTGTCCGGTGAGCCCGCGGTTGGTATAACAACTATATTTGCTTCAAACCCTCCCGCCAGAGAGGCAAACTTTTCATGTATAACGGTTGGGATCCTGCCTCCGCCCGCAATTACAAGGCTTCCCTTTTCGGGTCCTATAACGGGAGAATCTGAACGGTTTCCGCATGAATGAAACAGTAAAACTATCACTGAAATTAACAGGCAGGTTGCACGCTTTGTAGTTAACATAGTCTTTAGTTTTATACTTGATTATAAGGTGACCTGGTATGCTATAAGATGCTGAATCCTTCACTGTTTTCCAATTCAGCTTCCTCGGTGTTGATATTCTCAACCAATGCTGCGGAGGGTCCTTTGCTGCATTTGGAAACGAACTCCTGCAGATTGCTTTCTTCGCCTTCTCCTTCAATGTAAACCGACCCATCGGGCATGTTTTTTACAAAACCGCTTATGCCAAGCTTGCGGGCATTGTTTTGTGCAAAAAAGCGAAAACCTACTCCCTGTACAATACCGTAAACATTTATTTTTAATCGTTTCATGGATGTATTCAATTTAATCTTTTATTTTAACGCAGTTTTTCAATAGCCAAAATAAATAATTTTATTGAAAATATAATTTATTTTTTAACAAGCGTTTTTCTTAAAACCAACACCTGTTATATTTGCATAAAATGGGGAAATATCATCTAAAGCAATTATTCTGCCGGTAATGAGTCAGAGTTTTTACACCACGGGCATAGATGCCGGTTCCACAACGGTTAAAGTTGCCGTTATTGACGGTGAGGGTAAACTTTTATTCAAGGGATACAGGCGTCACAATTCACGCATAAGGGAGACGCTTGCTTCTCTTTTGAGCGAGGCTTCCGGTTCCCTTGCCGGAGATCATGAGGTTTCTCTCAATATGACCGGCTCGGCGGGTATGGGACTGGCAGAGAATATGAAAATGCCTTTTATTCAGGAAGTGGTTGCCTCAGCCTTATATGTTGAGAAGTTTTACCCCGGCACCTCTGTGCTTATGGATCTCGGGGGGGAGGATTCGAAAATGATTTTTTTTTCCCCTTTCAGGGGTCCCGATATCAGGATGAACGGCAACTGTGCAGGTGGCACCGGCTCTTTCATTGATCAGATGGCTTCGCTTCTTAATATGTCGGTTCGGGAAATGGATGAGCTTGCAGGCAAGTCTTCAACAGTTTACCCCATAGCTTCAAGGTGCGGGGTTTTTGCCAAAACAGATGTAC
The DNA here is from genome assembly GCA_003554865.1 of Bacteroidota bacterium. Taxonomy (GTDB): domain Bacteria; phylum Bacteroidota; class Bacteroidia; order Bacteroidales; family PUMT01; genus PUMT01. Next base: position 56,906 of record PWHJ01000001.1, read on the forward strand.
AGAACCTTATCAGCAGACGCATACCCGTTGAGGATATAGCTGCATCAGTTTTCCATGCTGTAGCACTTCAGGCAATTACTACCCTTTCAAGGGGCAAAAAGCCCGTTTCCCCTTTTTTGCTTGTTGGCGGACCGGTTACTTTTATTAAGTCCCTTCCCCCTGTTTTTGCTTCAGTTCTCAATGAGGATCCTGCTAATATGGAGGTTCCCCCTGATTCAGAGTTTGTTCCTGCAATTGGTGCCGCTTACGGGGCCGCGGGAAAAAACAGAGTGAAGCTTTCGGATATAACAGAAAGGCTCAAAAAGCCTTTTGCTCCCTCCGCCAGTAAAAGCGGCGGATTAAAGCCCCTGTTTAAGGACAGCACCTTAATACCTGAATGGAAAAAAGAGAATTCAACCCTTCCTTTTAAAAGATACGATTTTAACCGTAGCAGCCACACTGATGCCTTTTTGGGAATTGATTCAGGCTCGTCAACAACAAAAATCACCGTAATTACAGGCAATGATGAGCTGTTGTTTGATTTTTACAGTAATAACCGCGGCCGGCCGCTTGATACAGTCTCGGAGGGACTGGAGAGTTTTTGGGAGCTTATGGAGGAAAAAGGTGTTGATGTAAATATAAGGGCAAGTGCAGTGACCGGATATGGGGAGGAGCTTATAAAAGCCGGTCTTGACCTGGATTTCGGGATTGTAGAGACCATTGCACATTATATGGCAGCAAAAAACCTGGATGAAAATGTTTCTTTTGTGCTCGATATTGGCGGACAGGATATGAAAGCCGTTTTCATAGAAAACGGATCAATAAGTAAAATGGAGATCAATGAAGCCTGTTCCTCGGGGTGCGGCACATTTATCGAGGGCTTTGCGGAATCCCTGGGATACAGTGTTTCCGATTTTGCCGATATGGCCTGTTATTCCGCCTCTCCTTCTGAGCTTGGAACAAGATGCACAGTTTTCATGAATTCGCGGGTTAAGCAGGCTTTCAGGGACGGGGCTGGGGCGGATGATATATCGGCCGGACTGGCTTATTCGGTTGTACAGAATTGTCTTTTTAAGGTACTGAATATTAGCAATATGGACGACCTGGGTGATAATGTGGTTGCCCAGGGCGGGGCTTTTCGCAATCCCGCGATATTGAGGGCACTTCAACAACTTACCGGCAAGAGTGTTTCCTGTTCAACTCATCCCGAACTTATGGGGGCCTTTGGTGCAGCTTTGTACGCCAAGCAACGAAGCGGCGGGGTCGGGGAAAAAGACCGCAACGCGAGATTGAAGGGGAGGGTGAGTTGTGAGTCGGAAAAGAGGGTTACTTGCAAAGGTTGTACAAATCATTGTGTTGTTACTGAATTTCTCTTCTCCAACGGCAATAAATATTTCTCCGGCAACAAATGTGAAAAAGTTTTTCAAAACAAAGGGAATGAGGCAAAGCAGGGGGTTAACCATTATGAATATATGTACCGTACCCTTTTCAAAAAAGTTAACCAGCCTGTATCCCCCAAGGGTCTGAGGATAGGTATTCCAAGAGCGCTTAACATGTATGAGAATTTTCCATTCTGGAATACCCTTTTTAACGGTTGTGGCATTAGTGTTGAGCTTTCCGCTCACTCAAATTATGATATGTACAAAAAGGGGGCCGGAACTGTTATGTCTGACAATATTTGCATGCCCGCCAAAATGACTCACGGCCATATTATTGATCTTATAGAAAAAGGAGTTGACAGGATTTTCTTCCCCATTACAGTTTATGAGAAAAGTGAGTTTCGGGAGGCCGACAACACTTTTAACTGCCCGGTAGTTACAGGCTATGCAGAGGTGCTGAAAAGCTCGCTGAACCCTTTAAAAAATTATGGCATACCCCTTGATCATCCTGTTGTAGGGTTCAGGTACAGGGATTTGCTCAAAAAATCCTGCAGACAGTATATGAAGTCCCTTGGGGTAAAGGATAAAACTTTCAAAAAAGCTTTTGAAAATGCTTTACGTGTGAGTGAATCAGTTAAGCACGGGTTGCGTTACCGCGGCAAACAAATTCTTGAAAATGCCCTCTCATCTGGCAGACTTGTTATTGTACTGGCCGGCAGACCTTATCATTCCGATCCTTTTATTCAGCACAAGGTGGCTGAAATGTTCACATCCATGGATGTTGACGTGGTAAGTGAGGATCACTTTGCGGACAGTGACATGGGGACTTTTTCGGCTCTTTCGGGAGTTTGCCAGTGGGCTTATCCCAACAGGATAATATCTGCAGCCTCCCAGGTTGGCCGGTTGCCCAACAATGTACAACTGGTGCAGCTTAACAGTTTTGGCTGCGGACCGGACAGCTTTCTGATGGAAAAAATTTCCCACATTTTGTCAACTAAAGGAAAAAATCACACGGTACTAAAGATAGACGATATTACAAGTCCCGGCTCCCTCAGGCTCAGGGTTCGTTCCCTTGTGGAATCAATAAGGCTTAATGTTGAACAAATCAACAAATCCTGTGCATCTTTTCCTTCCAATAAAACTTTTACAGAGGATGACCGTGACAGGACCATTCTTGCACCCTGGTTCTCAGATTTTTACTCCCCTTTTATTCCCTCTCTTGCAAAGGTAGCCGGTTACCGTTTTGAAAACCTGCCTCCATCAGACCGCAGATCCGCCGAACTGGGCCTCACTTATGCCAACAATGAAATTTGTTATCCTGCCACTCTTGTTGTCGGCGATATAATCAAGGGTTTGCAGTCTGGGAAATACGAAAGGAATAAGGTGGCGGTGGGGATAACCCAGACCGGCGGTCAGTGCCGGGCAACCAGCTACATCAATCTTATCAAAAAAGCATTGAGCCATTCCGGATACTCCGATGTACCCGTAATTTCTGTGACAGGAGCTTATGGAGCCATAAACGAGCAGCCCGGGTTTTCGATCAACTGGAAAAAGATGGCAAGGATCACTCTTTCCACGTTGCTTTATGCCGATGCGCTTTCCTCGATGTATTATTCATCCGTTACACGCGAAAAAGAAAAAGGAACTTCGCTAGGGCTTGTAAACCAATATATAGAAGCTGCAAAACCTCTGGCAGAAAACTCCGACTGCAGGGGATTGAGGGAACTTCTGGAGGAGGCGGTTTCCCGTTTCAACAATATACCCCTTGGAGATTTTGAACCCCCGCGCATCGGGGTAGTGGGAGAGATATATGTGAAATACAACTCCTTCGGAAATTACAATATAGTAAAATGGCTTATAGAAAACGGGGTGGAGGTTGTTGTACCTCCGCTGCTGGACTTTATGATACAGGGATTTGTTAACCGCAAGGTAAATATTTCAAAAAATCTTTCAAGGGGGTTATATTTTGATCCTCTTACGGAACTTATGGAGTGGCAGGCAAACAGGATGATAAGGGCAAATGAGAAAATTATGCAAAAATACAGATTTTACCGCCCTCTCTACCCTATATGGGATGAGGCAGAAAAAGCTTCGGAAATTCTTGATCTGGCCAACCAGTACGGGGAAGGCTGGCTTATTCCGGCAGAGATTGCGGGATTTGCCAGGGAAGGTGTTAATCATGTAGTATGTATGCAGCCGTTTGGTTGCATTGCCAATCACATAATAGCAAAAGGTGTTGAAAAAAGAATAAAGGATTTGTATCCTTCAATGGATATTCTTTACCTGGATTTTGATGCCGGAACCACAGAGGTGAATGTTATGAACAGGCTCCATTTTCTCATGCGAAGCGCAAGAGCACAAAATACCTGCTGCGATGGTTAAAATAAAGGCTTTTTTTTGCCGGGGACTTGGGTGATCATAAAAAATAATTGATATTTGCAATATAATTTTTAATTAATTTGGCTAATAAACAAACAATCTAAAAGATGAAATCAGTATTATTAAAGTTTTTCCTTTTCTTTCTTTTTTGTCCACTATTTTCACAAGCAGTTCAATCCCCCTTTGAATTTCTCGGTTATGAGCTGGGTGATAGACTTACTTACCATAATCGTGTAGTTGATTATTTTGAGCATGTAGCTTCAGTTTCTCCGAATGTGGAGCTTGAACATTACGGTGAAACATGGGAAAAACGGCCTCTTGTGGCAGCCATAGTAACCTCTGCTGCGAATATGGAGAATCTTGAAGATATACGGCTTTCAAATCTTGCAAAGGCCGGATTTGTGGAGGATAAAGAAACAGGCCGGCAAATGCCTGTGGTATGGCTAAGTTACAATATTCACGGCAATGAAGCCTCGGCCACGGAAGCTGCACTTAAAACACTTTATTCTCTTGTATCAGATAAGTATCCAGAGGGAGAAAACTGGCTGGATCATTGTGTGGTAATAATTGACCCTTGCCTAAATCCCGACGGACGCGAAAAATATGCAATGCAGTACCATTCAAGAGCCGGGAACAGAATAAATCTTGATCCGAACTCCTGGCACCGGAGTCAGCCCTGGCCCGGAACCCGTGTTAACCATTATCTTTATGATCTTAACCGCGACTGGCCATGGCAGACCCAGAAAGAGACCAGACGGCGGCTGAGCTTTTACAGGCAATGGATGCCACATATACATATTGACTTTCATGAAATGGGCGCCGACAGGTATTATTTTTTCCCTCCCGCCGCCAAGCCTCAACACGAAGTTATTACCCAATGGCAAAGGGAGTTTCAGGAAATTTTCGGAAGCCGTCTTGCAGATAATTTCGACAGCCGCAACGAGCTTTATTGGACCGGTGAGTCGTTCGACCTGTTAAGTCCGTCATACGGTGATACATGGCCAACTTTCAACGGCGCCCTCGGATTTACATTCGAGCAGGGAGGCTCCGGCAGGGCCGGGCTTGCCGTTGAGCTTCAAACCGGTGATACCCTGACACTGGCCGACCGTATTGAAAACCAGTATAATGCCGGTATAACCACTGTTGAAACAGCTTTTGAGATGCGTGAACGCATCCTTGAAGAGTTCAATTCCTTTTTTGCAAGAGGAGAAAATGACCCTCCCGGTGAATATAAAAGTTACGTGATACGCTCTTCAAACAGCGACGGTACACTGGAGGCCCTTACATCTTTTCTTGACAGAAACGGTATCGAATATGCCCATCCCGGCTCGGCCGGCAGAACATATACCGGCTTTTCCTATCTCGGGAATGAAGAAAGCCGTTTTGAGCTTGATGAGAATGACGTTGTTGTAAGCGCTTATCAACCCCATTCTCATTTGGTGCAGGTTTTCTTTGAGCCCGAAACCATGCACACCGATACTATTTCATACGATATCACAGCATGGGCATTACCCTATGCTTATAATGCAGAAGCTTATGCAGTAAATCAGAGGATCGGGGTTTCTGACAAGCCTGTTGAGTTTCCTTTTTCAGAAAATGAATATTCCGGTGAAAGCCCTTATGCTTATATAGCTGAGTGGACTGATATGCGGAGTGTTTCTTTCCTTTCCGCTCTTCTTCAGGAGGAGATAAGGGTAAGGTACGCAACCGAACCTTTCGCCGTCAACGGCAATGATTTTGACAGAGGGACAATTGTTATAACACGTGCGGATAACTCCCATATATCGGGTTTAGACTCCCTGGTGGTTGAGCTTTCAAACAGCTCCTCTGTTGAGCTGTTTACAACTTCCACCGGCATGTCAACAAAAGGGAAAGACCTTGGCTCAAGGAGCTTTTCCTATATTGCCCCCCCCGATGTGATGCTTGTCGGCGGCAGCGGTACATCATCAGCTTCAGTAGGCGATTTATGGTACTATTTTGAGCAGGTGCTGGATTATCCCCTCACTATTGTGGAACCCGACAATCTGCAGTCAGTCGGCCTTGACAGGTATGATATAGTTATTTTGCCTGCGGGTAATTATATCGGTGAGGGAGAAATGGAGAGATTGATCGATTTTGCAAGGGGAGGAGGAAGGCTTATTGCACTGGAAAGCGCTTTAAGACCTTTTGCAAACAGGAATGAGCTTGATTTTGGAGAAGCTGTTTCCAGATACAGAGATCAAAGGCAAAAGGAAGAGCAGGAATGGCCAGAGGATCCGCGGGATCTGCTTATAGGCTACAACGAGCTGCGCACTGAGGATTTAAAGGAGAGGACAAGCGGAAGCATTTACAGGGTGACCCTTGATGAGTCCAGTCCCCTGGCATACGGTATAGGGGAAAACTGGTTTGTTCAGAAAAGAAACAGCACAGTTTACCCGTATTTGCCAAGAGGATCATGGAATGTGGGTACACTCAGGGATAACAGTTATGTTTCAGGATATGTCGGGGAGAAGCTGAGAGAAGAGTTTCTGCATTCTCTTGTGATAGGAAACGAGAATCTGGGCAGAGGTGATATAATTTATATTACTGATTCGCCTCTTTTCAGGGGTTACTGGCACAGCGGCCGGATGCTGTTCGGGAATATGCTGTTTTTTTAATTTTTCAGCTTTTTTATCAGTTTGTTACTATTTCAATACAAATGGAATTAATTTTTTTATCCAGCCCCATGCTGATCGATTACGTTATAATTCCGTTATTGATCATGCTTGCGCGTATTGCGGATGTCAGCATCGGTACTCTCCGCATCATAATGTTGTCTAAAAATAAAAAGGTTATCCCTCCTATTCTGGGTTTTTTTGAAGTGCTCATATGGATAGTTGCCATTTCAAGAATAATGCAGGATCTTGACAATTATGTGACCTATGTGGCTTATGCTGGTGGCTTTGCCATAGGAAACTATATAGGGATCAAAATAGAGGAGAAACTGGCAATGGGGGTCATGATCGTAAGGGTTGTAACCTCAAAGCCTGGCTGTGAGCTCATTGCACGACTGCGGGCAGCAAATTACGGGGTAACCACTGTTGATGCAAGGGGGGGCAGGGAGGATGTCAACATTATTTATACTATTATTCACCGTTCGGAGCTGAAAAGAGTTGTTGAAATAATTAAAAAATACAATCCAAAAGCATTTTATTCTGTTGAGGATGTGAGATTCGTTAATGAGAGCACCTTTCCCTCGCGGCTTTCAATGCTTGGCAAAACACCTGACGGGTTAAAGTTTAAAAGGTGGAGGAAAGAAAAGTAAGGGATAAAAAATGCATATCCATCAGAATTATATGTTCAGTTTCTTTTTAACCTGCGCCATGGCTTGATCCAGGTCAGCAATTAAATGCTCAGCCTCTTCTATGCCTGCGGAAAGTCTGACCTGGCCTTCAGCAATACCTGCAGCCTCTCTTTCTGTACGGGAAAGTGCGGCGTGGCTCATGGAAGGAGAGTGCTGGATCAGTGAGTCAACACAACCCAGGGATGTGGCAAGGCTTATAAGTTCAACACTGTTTATAAGTGCTTTACCTGCTTCAAACCCACCTTTAACGTTAAAGCTCATCATCCCGCCGAAATCTTTCATTTGTATTTTTGCAAGCTCATGTTGAGGGTGAGATTCACATCCTGGGTATAAAACTTTTTCCACCATCTCATGTTCTTCCAGAAAATCAGCGATTTTACGGGCATTTGCACAGTGGATTTCCATCCTTGCACCCAGTGTTTTAATACCTTTGGAGATTTCAGAAGCATCCATGGGAGAGATAACGCCACCAATCCATTCCATATATGGTTTTCTGATATTGTCAATTAACTTTTTCGAACCTGCAATGATGCCGCCAAGAACATCGCCATGCCCGTTAAGATATTTTGTGGCACTATGTAAAACAATGTCGGCACCAAGCTCCAAAGGCCTTTGCAGGTAAGGAGTTGCGTAGGTGCTGTCAACAAACAGCAGTGCCCCCCTTGTATGGGCAATTTCAGCCACTGCCTTGATATCTGTTATTCTCAAAACAGGGTTACATGGAGTTTCAATGTAAACCACTTTTGTGTTTGATTTCATGGCCTTTTTAACGGATTCTGTTTCAGCAGTGTTTACCATGGTTACTTCAATACTGTATTTTGGCAGGATATCTCTCACAAAACCGTAGGTACAACCGTAAATGATATCACCCGCAACAAGGTGGTCTCCCTTCTTCAGATTTGCAAAAAGCGCCGTTGTTATGGCCGACATACCTGAAGCAGCGGCAAGTGAAGCTTCAGCGTTTTCAAGTGCGGCAACCTTTTTCTGAAGTGCATCCACGGTCGGATTACCAAACCGGCCGTATGCATAACCCTCTTCTTCACCGTACCCAAGTCTGATAGCTCTTTCCACATTTTCAATAACAAATGTTGATGTACGATAGACCGGTGCTATATGAGCACCGGTTTCCGGACAATGCTGGCTTCCGGCATGGATAGCTCTTGCGTTAAATGATAATTTTTTTTTATCCATAAAAAAATTAAGCGGTATATCAGTCAGTTTTTCTTTTTACGTGAAAAAATGCCGAGCGGATCTACAAAAGTTTTAACCAACCTTCTTTTCTTTTTGGGATCCGAGGGAATCATTGTCATTACAGGTATATCAGAGCGGTTGATGATCTCGTGTGCAAACGTTCCGATGTAATATTCGCGGAAGCTGGCTTCCTGGTGGGTCATTACCATAATAAGGTCTGCATTTATCTCACTTGCGTAATCCAATATTACCTGGTAATCGGGTTTGCCGCTTTTTTCAAAAAGTTTGATATTGCAAGGCACCCCGTTTTCCTGTATCATTTCCCGTGCCTTTTTCATTTTAGCATAAATGCGGCTCTGGGATTTTGCTATCCCCCCTGTCAGAACAGAGACCATCCATATAGCCGAGTTGTAGTAGAGTCCGAATGAGACTGCATTGAAAACTTTTTCCCTTGTCTTTTTTGTAAGATCAAGCGGGAGTACAATGTTTTTTACTCCCAGGTTGTGCTCTTTTCCCTTTACTGTTATCACCGGACAGCTTGAGCGGCTTATAACCTGATTGGTATTGGCTCCTATGTATCTTTGAAGCTTTGCGTCGGCATCATTTTTTCCCATTATGATGAACCGCGCATTGAGCTCTTGCGCCTTTTCAAGTATTTTTTGGGAAACCTTGCCTGTTTCTATTATTACAGAAACCTTCAGTCCGGATCTCGACATTGTATCTTCTGCCAGGTGGTCAAGTCTTTCCCCTGCCAGCCGCCGCAATTTCTCAAGCCTTCCCTCTCTTCTGACAAGGGCTGATATTATGCCTGTTTCAATTATAAAAATTATTACAATTTCCGTCTTCATAAACCTGGCCACACTGATGGTCTGATCAAGGGCAATAAGCGACTGGTTGCGAAAATCAACGGGGACAAGAATTTTATTCATTTAGGGATGCGTTGTTGAAAAACAATTGACATTATGCAAAAATAGCATTATTTTTTTCTCTTCAAACTTTTGGGATTTACATTTACCGTTCCCCGGCATTCGAAATTACAATTATGAAGGCATTAATTTCATTGATTTTCGGTAATCTGGCTTAAGCTGTGGTCCTGCAGCAAACCTACACTTTTAAGCCAGTCTCACGGTTAATCAATGCAAGGTAATAGCCGACTGTGTTTTACCCTCTTGCGAGCAACTGTTTTAATGCTTTATTGACCTTTTCAAAAGGGAATGTATCTACAATTCCGTTCATTCTTTCTGCAACTTTATCATTGCAAAGATTCCCGATGCTTCCCTGGTGTGTGTGGCGGATTTGCCGTGAAGGGGCGAATTTCCCCTCTCTTATTTGTGAGGCCACGGATCGGTAGGCATCGCGAAAAGCAGCTCCCTTTAACACCTGTTTGTTTACCTCCTCTACACTGAAAAACAACTCATTGTTTTCAAGCTTGTAAATATCTTTTTCAGGTTTTATATTTTGAAGCATTTTTATAGAGATCTCCATGCATGAGTTGAGCTTTTCAAATGCCGGCAGAAGTGTTTCCTTGATAACCTGAAAATCCCGGTGGTATCCGCTAATCAGGTTATTGGCCACTAAGCTGCATTCATTGGGTATTGCCTGCAGCTGGTTGCATTTGGCTCTGATTATTTCCAGTGCATCCGGGTTCTTTTTGTGAGGCATTATGCTTGAGCCGGTTGTAAGCTCCTCAGGAAATGACACTATATTATTGCTTATATAAAAGCAAATGTCGTTTGACATGCGTACAAGGGTTGATGCAACATTTGAAAGGGCAAATGCTGCAGAGCGTTCCGTTTTTACCCTTCCGGATTGTGCGTTCAGCACATTATAATTCAGGTCATCAAACCCTAAAAGGCGGGTTGTCATTTCCCTGTCAAGGGGAAAAGAAGAACCGTAGCCTGCACCGGAGCCCAGTGGATTGAGGTTTGCAAGAGTGAATGCGTACCTTAATGCAAACATGTCTTCTGTTAAACTCTCCGCATATGAGCCCATAAGGAGTCCCAGTGAAGAAGGCATAGCCGGCTGTGTGTGGGTATAGCCGGGAATAATGAAATCTTTGTGCTTCTCGCTTAAATTGGTTAAAAGCCTGAAAAGATCAACTGTTTTATTTACAGTCTCCTCTATTTTTGCTCTTATAAAAAGTTTAATATCAAGGGCAACCTGATCGTTCCGCGATCTTCCCGTATGAATTTTTTTGCCTGTATCGCCAAGCCTTCGGGTTAATAAAATTTCAATTTGGGAATGCACATCTTCAACATCCGTTTCAATTTCAAAACTTCCTTTTTCAATAGTCTCATATATTGAAAGCAGCTCCCTTTTCAGTGAATCATGTTCATCTGCTGAGAGCAGGTTGATTTTGTGCAGCATTTTTATGTGGGCCAGCGAACCTGCCACATCAAAAGGGGCAAGCAGCAGGTCCATTTCCCTGTCGCTACCGGCAGTGAACTCTCCTGTTTGGGAGTCGGAGGCGCAACCCTTTTCCCATAGCTTCATCTTATTTTGTCTGTCCCAGTCTGATGCGGGTTTCATCTTTTATAAAGTGTGTTTAATTATGTGTTTAGCAGTATTTTATAATTATGCTTTAGGATATTCAGTGTTTCAATTCCGATGGAACCCGCATGGTTTGTTCATCTTATTTTGTCTGTCCCAGTCTGATGCGGGTTTCATCTGTATATTTATTTTTTTGCAGCATTTTTACAATTGTTTTCCCCGTTCATTTCCCTTCTTCGGGTGATGGCACTGTGGGCCATGAGCCTTATTGCGTTGATTCTTATAAAGCCTTCACTGTCTTTCTGGTCAAACCCCCCTTCAATGTCCATGCTGGAGAGTTTTTCATTGTAAAGTGAGCTTGGAGAGGTTCTTCCCCTGATCATAACATTACCTTTGTACAGGGAAAGATATACTTTTCCATCTATAAGTTCCTGGCTTTTGCCGATGGATGCCATTAAAAACTCCATTTCCGGACTAAACCAGAAACCATTATAAACCAGTTCGGCGAACTGAGGGGAAAGCATATCTCTGAGTCTCATCACCTCCTTGTCCATTGCTATGCCTTCAATATCCAGATGTGCAAAGTGGAGAATGGTGCCTCCCGGGGTTTCGTAAACACCCCTTGATTTTATTCCCACATAACGGTTCTCAACCATATCAAGCATGCCTATGCCGTTTTTACGGCCAAGATCATTGAGGTAAACAAACAGATCCAGGGGGTCTGTTTTTACTGTATTGTCGGTTGGGTTGAAAATTTTAACCGGAATCCCGTCTTTAAAGTGGATCTCAATATTTGTTTCACGGTCGGGAGCATTCTGGGGCGGTGTTATTTTTGAGAGCATTCTGCTTTCAGAAGGGTATGACGGATCTTCAAGAATACCCGCTTCATGACTTATATGCATCAGGTTGTCATCTTCGCTGAAAGGTTTTTCGGTTGAAGCTTTAACGTGTATACCGTGCTTTTTTGCATACCTGAGCATATCGGGTCTTCCCTTGAATTCATCCAGAAACTGCTGTTGTTTCCAGGGGGCAAAAACTTTTATTGACGGATCAAGTGCATAATATGCCAGTTCAAACCTCACCTGGTCGTTGCCTTTTCCTGTTGCCCCGTGAGAAACATATTTAGCGTTCTCAACTGAGGCAATCTCGATCTGGCGTTTGGCGATCACCGGTCTGGAGAGGGCCGACCCCAGCAGGTACCTGCTTTCGTAAACGGCGTTTGCCTGTATTGCAGGGAATATATAACCGGTTACAAATTCATGTTTAAGATCTTCAACATAAACTTTTGAAGCTCCTATTGCAAGGGCTTTTTCCCTTGCACCATCCAGGTCTTCATCCTGTCCTACATCTGCTATATAAGCAATAACCTCAAAATTTTGTTCAATTAACCATTTTAAAATTATGGAAGTATCCAGTCCACCACTATAAGCCAATACAATCTTCTCTTTCTGCATTTGTAATAAATTCAGTTTAAATCAGTGAATAATTCAATTTGTTTAAGGTATAAAAATGAACGGTGATTCAGTTTTCAAGCCTGCCTGCAAGATCGGGCTCCATTTCTGCAAGTGCGTTGACAATATCTCTCCTTGTGGCTCCTTCGGAAGGGATTACCAGTATAGTATCATCACCTGCTATTGTACCCAGTATTTCGTGTCTGTTTTGTTTGTCAATAAACAGTGCTATGCCGCTTGCATAACCCGGCAATGTTTTTATAACGCCAAAATTGCTAGAAAAGCCTATTGAAATAAAACCGCTTAAAAGAGTGCTGTTTTCGCTGCCGGATATTTCAAGTTCGGGATCTTTTTGGGAAAGCACATATATGTACCCCCTTCTGGCGTCAGGTATGCGGGCGGCCCCCAGGCGTTTCAAATCTCTCGACAATGTTGCCTGTGTTATGGAAAAGCCTTCACGGTTTAATTTTAAAAGCAATTCATCCTGATTTACTATCCTCTCGCGTGCAATAAGCTTTTTTATGGCTAGCAGCCGCTCTTTCTTTTGGTTCATAAGACAATGAGTTTTATGTTATCCGAAAAACCACAGTGCATAATTATACATATAGAGCGCAAATTTATGCAAATTTTTTTAATAAAAAAATTATGGTTATTAAAATAATTATTGCTATGTTGACATGCAATAAACCAGTTATTGTCTTATACAAAAAACTTTTAAAATGAGAAGATCACATTTTATTTTCCTTTTGGCATTCATTATGATGCAGGTTTTTAGCTATGCGCAGTATACCCCCTGGTATTACTGGACCCTTTTACCTAAGGATCAGATGGATGAGATAGTAGGGGAAGCCTCCGGTGAAACAGCCTACAGTACCATTATGGAAACAGGCGGTTACACAAGAAACAGGAAGCCCGAAGAGTACCGTACCACATTCCGTGAATCGGAATATATATACGAGCAATTGAAATGGTACGGGGTTCCCGGGGCAAATATAGCAAGGATGCCGGCCAGAACTGACTCTACCTGGAACGGCATCAGGGGAGATTTATGGGAGGTTTCGCCGGAACGCCGCAAATGGATATCATACACTGACAATGTTTTCCAGTTAACTCAGGGGAGCAACTGTGCTGATGTGGTGGCAGAACTGGTATGGGTTGGCAGCGGTTCTTCGGAGGAGGTAAGGGAGGCCTCTGTTGACGGCAAAATTGCAGTAGGGCACGGCCATGTTACCTCAATTCACAATAATGCCGTAAGTGAAGGTGCTGTTGGGGTTGTGGCCATAAGCACATCTAGGAACTATATTGATCCCCTGCAGATACCGGAAGGCAGAGTAAGAGATTTTACCTGCCCCGAAACGGATGAGGAGATTGAGGCAAAATTTGCTTTTCAGATGAACATTCGTGAAGGTCGGCATCTGAGGGACAGGCTGAAAAGAGGAGAGAAAATTGTTGCACATGCAGAGGTTGAGACAAGCTATGAGCCAAATGAGCTGCAAAATGTAGAGGCCCATATACCCGGGAAAAATCCCGATGAGACGGCAGTAATATTTTCCGCACACATTTTCGAGGGCCTTGTAAAACAGGGAGCCAATGATAACAAATCAGGAGGTGCCGCCATACTGGAAGTTGCAAGGGTGCTGAACACTCTCATTGAGGAAGGCAGGCTTCCAAGGCCCGAACGGACCATCAAGTTCTGGTGGGGACCGGAGTTTGCCGGCTCAAGGCCCTGGGTAGCTGAAAACTTTGAGGATATAAAAGACGCCTACTCCAATATCAATATGGATATGGTTGGCGAATGGCTCAGTCTTCATAATGCCTACTTCTGCCTTATGAGAACTACCTTCGGAAATTCACACTATATAAACGATGTTCTCGAAAATTACTACAGGTTTGTTGGGGAAGGCAACAGGGAAAGAATACAAAACAGAAGGGATTTTGACAAGGTGCCTCACAGGATAGTAGCCCCCTTTGGAGCAGAAGAGCCCTTTCACTACAGTATAGAAACTCACTACGGTGCATCCGATCATGTTGTGTTCAACGATTTCGGAGTTCAGATCCCCGGTGTTATGATGATTGCCTGGCCCGATCTGTGGTATCATACATCCGGAGATTTGGTTGACAAGGCTGATCCCACACAACTTAAGAGAGTTGTTGCCATAGGTGCGGCTGCTGCATATACAATTGCAAATGCAGATGATGATATGGCACACAAAATTGCGGGGGAGATCTCCAGCAATGCTACACGTCGTCTCGGACACCAGCTTGTTATTGCAATGGAGAAGATCAATAACTCATCTGCCGGTGATCTTGAGGAAAATTACAAAAAGGCGGTATCACTTCTGGAGGCTCACGTAGCAAATGAAAAAGCCACACTGGAGTCGGTCTATGAACTTGCTTCCGAAAGAGATGCAATAAGTGATCATGTGGAAAACCTGAAGGAAACAACCGGGGGTATAGGTGAGGCTCATTTGCGTGCCCTGGAATCCCAAATGGTTTCAAAAGCAGTGAGTCTGGGAACAGAACCTGTTAAAATAAGCCTGAGCCAACTGGAAGAAGAAGCAGACGCTGTTGTTCCCGAACTTGTTCCTGAAGCTGTAAAGATGGGCCCCAACAGATTGCAGGAATATATGTCGGAAGTGCCTGAGGAGAAGATGGAAGAGTATCCCGTAAAAACCAGGATAAATACCGGTGAGGTGGCCAGACTGGTTAACGGGGAAAATTCGGTTTACATGATCAAAAAAATGATAGATGCCCAGCAGGAAGGGACATCAGAGCTTCGCGATATTTTCAATTACATTGAAAGGCTTCGCCTGGCAGGTGTTGTTGAATTTATGCAAACCGATTAAGTTTTTTGATAATTTAAGCTAACCGGTAAATTTCAGCAGTTCATCAGCAGCGAGCTGTCGCCGTAGCTTAAAAAACGGAACTCATTTTCGAGGGCGTACTGGTATATCCTTTTCCAGTCGCCCCCGGTAAATGCAGCAATTAAAAGAAGAAGGGTGCTTTTTGGAAGGTGGAAATTGGTGATAAGTCCGCTTGCACTTTTGAAACGGTACCCGGGCACTATAATGATGCGTGTTGTGGCGGTCACTTCTTTCAGACCATTTTTTTTTGCATATTTTTCAATATGCTTTAAAGCCTCCTGGTAGCTCATACTGCTTTTCATATTGTAACACTCCCACTGGCCGAGTGTGAGCTCTTCGGTGCTTTCGGCGGCGGATTCAGATAACTTCACCCCAAGCCAGTAGAGTGTTTCAAGTGTACGCAAAGAGGTGGTACCAACGGCAATGATCTTGCCGCTGTGTTTGCTGATGTTTGAGAGCACTTCGGTTTTTACCGAAAATCTCTCGGGGTGCATTTGATGGTCACTTATTTTGCCGGCTTTGACCGGCTGAAATGTTCCTGCCCCCACATGAAGAGTCACCTCTTGGGAGCAGGCCCCTTTTTCCCTTAGCTTCTCAAAGACGGCCCCGGTGAAATGAAGGCCTGCCGTGGGAGCTGCCACCGAACCTTCGTTTTTTGAGTAAACGGTTTGATATCTGACTTTGTCATCTTCTTCCGCCTTACGTTGAATATAGGGCGGGAGAGGGGTGACCCCTGTCTTTTCGATCACCTCCCCGAATGAGAGGTTCCCCTCCCAGCTGAAAAGTACTTTCTGACTATCAGCGTTTTTATCGATAAGTTCGGCATAAAGGCGGTGGGCCTTACCCCTGTGAGAAAAACTCTTTTCAAGTGCCCCTTTTTTCCATTTTTTCAGGTTACCGCTCATACACCGCCAGGTGGTTTTTCCCTGAACTGAAAAGGCCGCTGAAAATTCCGGAGGATCTACAGGCTCCAGCAGGAATATTTCTATTCTTGCACCGGTCTCTTTTTCAAAAAAGAGCCTTGCCTGAATTACCCTTGTGTTGTTAAAAACCAGTAAGTTGTCGCGGGAAAGGTAAGAGGGCAGATTGTAAAACCTGTCGTGGGAGATCTCCCCCTTTTTATAAATCAAAAGTTTGGATTTATCTCTCTCTTTCAGAGGATAGCGTGCTATGCGCTCCTCCGGAAGATGATAATTATAATCCTCTGGTTTTATATGTTCTGAATCCCGGCTCTCCTTCATATTTCTCTTAGATTAAATCACGCAAAATTAGTTAATTTTGTATGTAATTATAATAAACAAAGGGCTAGAAAAATGGAACTTAAGAAAGGTGACAGGGTTAAATTCCTTAATGACACCGGAGGCGGTGTTATTACCGGCTTCCGTGACAAAAAAACAGTTATGGTATTGATTGAGGAGGGATTTGAAGTGCCGGTGCCGGTGAAGGAAATAATATGTGAGACTCCGGCAGGGGAATACACCAATGAGGTCAACCCCGGGCAGTCCGGTTCTGAAGAGGATCTGGCCGGATGGACTGATGAGGGAGAAACTGAAGCGGAAACTGAAGAAGAAACTGACATTGATCCTGAAGAGCCTGCCGGCAGTGAACCCGAAACCAAAGATATTGAATGCAGCCTTTTTACAGGAGTGATAAAGAGTCATGACAAAGACAGGGAAGTTGATCTTTATCTTATAAATGACGGTAACTGGAGACTTTTTTATACTTTTCTCATAAAACAAGAGGAGGGCTACCTAAATACTAAGACCGGCATGCTGGAGGAGGAAACAAAAATTTTCATCCGCTCCTTTACCCGTGAAGAGATAAATGAGTCACCAGCAATTAAAATACAGGCTATTTTTTACCGTAAAGGAATATATAACCCTTTATCACCGGTTCAAAGGGAAATAAATCTTGATCCCGCAGAAATATATACTGCCGACAATTACACGGTAAATGATTATTTTGAGGAAAATGCATTTATCATTCCGGTTTATTCTGATTTTTATGAAAAGGCTGCAGCCGGGCTTTCACATGAAAAAATTAACAGATTGCTGGCCGAAAAAGAGGATATATCGGATACGACCGGTAAAAAGTCCACTAAAAAAACAGAGAGTGACCCGAAGGAGGTGGATCTTCACATAGAAGAACTTGTTGAAGACCACAGGGGAATGTCCAACTCAGAAATACTTGAAACGCAGATGGCACGCTTCACAGCAGAGCTGGAGGAGGCAGTCAGGTCCAACAAGCGCAGGATAGTCTTTATTCACGGTGTAGGCAACGGAAAGCTCAGGTTTAAGATAAGACATGAGCTGGACCGCAAATACCCCCGGCTGAAATATCAGGACGCCTCTTTCAGGGAATACGGGTATGGGGCAACAATGGTTATTTTGAGAAAATAACCGGCCCTGTAAATCCGTTCTCAGTTTTGCAACAGTAACAGCAGGTCGTTCTATCGCCCCGGCTGGTTAACAACCGGGGAGGAAAGTCCGGGCAACAAAGGGCGCCATGCTTCCTAGCAGGAAGATACCCGTGAGGGTATGGTAAAGGGAGAAGAAAATAACCGCCCTGCTTTAGCAGGGTAAGGGTGAGAAGGTGGGGTAAGAGCCCACCGGTGCCGGTGGTGACACCGGCAGCCGTCCCACCCATGGGTTGTAAGGCCATGTATATCACAGGTTGCCGGCAAAGACCGGCACACGGGACTGCCCGTCCCGGTTCTGTGAGGGGTAGGCCGCTTGTGCCTGCCGGTGACGGCAGGCCCAGATAAATGATAGAACCCCGCTTTGGCGGGCGACAGAACCCGGCTTACAGGCCTGCTGTTTTTTTATTTAACCGCCATGACAACAAAGCAAAAGCTTGAATCACTTCGCAGATTAATTAAAAAGTATGGGTTTTCGGCGTACATCATTCCCAGCTCCGATCCCAACATGAGCTATGATATACCGGCCCGCTACAGGGCCATTGAATGGCTCACCGGTTTTACCGGCTCTGCAGGGATCCTGGTGGTGACGGGGAATTTTGCGGGGTTGTGGACAGATCCGCGATATTTCATACAGGCTGAAAAGCAGCTCCACGGCACCGGAGTGGAGCTTATGAAGCTCAATGATCCGCGAAGGCCGGCTTATATTGATTGGTTTGCTGGCAATACACCCAAGGGAGGTATTGTCGGTTTTGACGGTAATGTTGTTTCGGCCAGACTGGCAAAAATGATAAGGGAGGCACTGGGGGAAAAAGATATAGCCATTGATTACAGCAAAGACCTGATAGACCTGATTTGGAAAGACAGACCTGCTCTTCCCCCGGATGCTGTATTTGAGTATGGTGAAAAATTCTCCGGTAAATCGCGAAAAAATAAACTGGATGAGGTAATGAAAGAGCTCAGGGAAGAGGAGATCGACTTTAACCTTCTTACCTCAGCCGACGATATTGCCTGGCTTTTCAATCTCAGGGGCAGCGACATGCAGCACAGTCCGCTTTTTGTTGCATATGCCATAATTTCCAGGTTTAATGCATTGTTGTTTGCAGATGAGTTGAAGATCCCCGGAGGAGTTAAGGCTTCGTTAATGAAGGATGGTGTTTCCATATATAATCCCTCTGAAATTGAAAAACACCTGAACAGGTTGCCAAAAGGCAGGCGTGTTTTGCTTACCCCTGCCAAAACCAATATATACCTTTATGATATTATCTCCTCCCACTGCCGGATAGTTGACGGGAGATCCATTCCGGCTCTTATGAAAACTTCCAAGAATGAGACCGAGATAAGTCATTTGCGCAATGTTATGATAAAAGAGGGTGTGGCTCTGGTCAGGTTCTTTATCTGGCTCGAGAGGAGCTGCCCGAAGAGATCCATAACCGAATATACCGCAGCGCGTCAACTGGAAATGATCCGCTCCAGGGAGGATACTTATACAGGCAACAGTTTTTCACCTATCGTTGCCTATGGGGCAAATGCTGCCCAGGCCCATTACACCCCCGGTGAGGAAACAGCAGCTGAATTGCGGGGCGGTGGACTGCTGCTGGTTGATTCCGGAGCGCAATATCTTGACGGTACCACCGATACAACCCGCACTGTAAGTCTCGGCACTCCAACCCGGCAACAGAAACGGGATTTCACACTTGTCCTAAAGGGTCATATAGAGATTGCCACAACCGTTTTCCCGGAAGGGACCAGGGGATTTCACCTGGATGCCTTTGCCCGTAAGCATATGTGGCGTTACGGTATAAATTACGGTCACGGTACCGGCCACGGTGTCGGCTTCTTTTTAAATGTACATGAAGGTCCGCCTTCCATAAGCCCAAATTCAGCCAACGACACCTCCCTTCAGCCGGGGATGGTTCTTTCCAACGAACCGGGTATATACAGGGAGGATCAGCACGGAATCCGAACGGAAAACCTTGTGCTTGTGAAAAAGCATTCTGAAAGCCGGTGGGGTGTTTTTTTAACCTTTGAAACACTCACACTTTTCCCTGTTGAATTCTCTTTGATAGAGAGCTCAATGCTTTCACCATTTGAGAAAGAGTGGCTTAATAATTATCACAGCCGGGTTTATGAAAAACTTTCCCCGTTTCTTAACCTGAAGGAAAAAGAGTGGCTGAAAAACAAAACAGCAAAGATCCAATGAATTGGCAACTCTCTTCGCCCTTCGCCAATTAAGCCTGTTTTCCTTGTTTATGGCAGGTATGTTTTATTTTTACCCAATAAAACCTAATTTTACAGGTAAAAAATGCATAAAAGAGGTTTTGCCAGCGATAACAACTCGGGTGTTCACCCGCGGATTTTAAAAGCCATGGCAGATGTAAACCATGGGCATGTTGCCGCATACGGTAATGATAAGTACACAGCAGAAGCTATAGAAAGGATAAAGGGTTTTTTTGGAAAAGAGTCCCGGGTCTTTTTCGTTTTTAACGGTACTGGCGCCAATGTGCTTGGCCTTGAAGCACTCACAAAACCGTGGAATTCTGTAATATGTGCAGAGACATCCCATATCCATTCAGATGAGTGCGGAGCCCCTGAAAAATTCACAGGCTGCAAGCTGCTCACCTTGCCAACACCTGATGGTAAGCTAACAGTTGACCTCATCAAAAAGCATATGCACGGATTCGGTTTTGAGCACCATTCTCAACCAGGTGTTATATCCATTACCCAGGCAACTGAAATGGGAACTCTTTATACCCCTGATGAGATAAGGGTTATAGCAGATTACGCCCATACTCACGGTTTGCACCTTCATGTTGACGGAGCGCGAATCTGCAATGCTGCAGCGGCACTGGACGTATCTTTCAGGGAAATGATAAAAGAAACCGGTGTTGACCTGCTTTCTTTCGGGGGTACCAAGAATGGACTTATGTACGGGGAAGCTATAGTTTTTTTGAACCCTTCGCTGGCAGATAATTTTAAATATGTCAGAAAGCAGGGGATGCAACTGGCTTCAAAAATGAGGTATATAGCCGCACAGTTCAATGAGATGCTGAAGAATAATTTGTGGCTTGAAAATGCACTCCATGCGAATAAAATGGCTTCATTGCTGGCAGAGCAGGTTTGTTCACTCTCCGGGGTAAGAATAACCCAAAAAGTTCAGATCAACGGTGTTTTTGCACAACTGCCTCCTGAAGTGATCCCCCCTCTTAAGGAAGAATACTTCTTTTATTTGTGGAATGAGGAAACTTATGAGGCCAGATGGATGACCTCATGGGATACCACCGAAGATGATATACTTGGATTCACCCGCCTGCTGAAAGAAATGACCGGTTCACCACAGGGGTGAAAGAAATTTAAAGGATTTATCCTTATTACTTGTCAAGCAGCCTGACTGCCAAATCCTTTTTGCCGTTTTTCAGAAGCTCACTTCTGATTTGGTTCCTGTACTCTTTTTTATACCAGAAAAAGAACTTGTTCTGCACCGTTTTTTCATTCTTTGTACGCGGTACGTAGATCTTGTTTTCAGTAAAAGAATCAATACCTGTATGGTACATCACGGTTGAAAGTGTCATGGGTGTGGGGGTGAAATCCTGAACCTGCTGCGGACGGATATTCATCTTTTTTGCATCCAGTGCAAGGTGCGCCATATCAACACTGCTGCATCCGGGATGCCCGGAGATGAAATAAGGTACAAGTTGCTGGTTGAGTCCCTCTTTTTTGTTTACCTGGTCAAACAATCTTTTCAGTTTTTTGAACAACCCGAAGGAGGGCTTGCGCATAAGATGAAGCAAGTGTGGTGCGGTGTGCTCCGGGGCCACCTTAAGCCGGCCGGAAACATGGTGTCTTATCAGCTCTCTTGCATACCTGCCGTGACTTTTATCCCCGCCAGTTATCAAAAAAAGATCATATCGTACACCTGATGTTACAAAAACTTTCTTTACCCCCGGCAGATCCCGTACTTTTCTGTATAGCTCCACGAGAGGCTGATGGCAGGTGTTAAGATTCCGGCATATAACCGGGAAAATGCAGGAGGGTTTTTTGCATTTTTGGCATATTTGGGGATCCCTTCCCCCCATCCTGTACATATTTGCGGTGGGTCCGCCAATGTCGCTTATATAACCCTTAAATCCCCTGCTGCGGGTTATATTTTCTGCTTCTTTAAGGATCGAATCAAATGAGCGGCTAGAGACAAATTTACCCTGATGGGCAGAGATGGCGCAAAAGCTGCATCCGCCGAAGCAACCGCGATGAATGGGGATCGAATCCCTTATCATTTCAAAGGCCGGGATAATGTCTTTTTTGGTATACCTGGGATGTGGAATCCGGTTAAACGGAAGGTTGTAGTATGCATCAATCTCTTTTTCCTTTGGCGGAGGACAGGGAGGATTTGCCACCACAAAAATATCACCGTTCTTTTGTATTATGCGCCTGGCTTCAAGGGAAGAAGACTCTTTTTCAACGGCTTTAAAGTTTGCCGCATAGCTTTCCCCGCTTTCAATGCATCTGTGGTATGAATTAATTTCAACCGTTTCCCCCCCGGTTTCGGGAATATCTTCATATTTGCCTGCGGGGAAAACAGTTTGAGGAATGTTGACAAGGTTTTTGACGGGCACATTTTTATCAAGCAGGCGGGCGATCTGCGTTAAAGGTTTTTCCCCCATTCCGTAAACAAGAAGATCGGCACCGCTTTCAGCCAAAATTGAAGGCTTTAT
Source organism: Bacteroidota bacterium (assembly GCA_003554865.1). Classification (GTDB taxonomy): domain Bacteria; phylum Bacteroidota; class Bacteroidia; order Bacteroidales; family PUMT01; genus PUMT01. Next base: position 79,089 of record PWHJ01000001.1, read on the forward strand.
CTTATCCTGCCAATAGTCGTAATGGGCAAAACGCCTCATGGAAGCTTCAATTCCCCCTATTATAACAGGGGTGCCGGGGAAAAGCCTCTTCAGTATATTTGTATATACGAGTGTGGCATAGTCCGGTCTGAAACCGGCATGACCGCCCGGGGAATATGAATCGTTCGAGCGGATACGTTTTTTGGCGGTATAGTGATTCACCATTGAATCCATTGCTCCGGCAGAAACACCAAAAAAAAGCCTTGGCTTTCCCATTTTTTTAAAATCACGCAGATCATCCCGCCAATTGGGCTGAGGCACTACGGCAACCCTAAAACCTTGTGATTCAAGAAGGCGGGCCAGAATAGCCGTTCCAAAAGCAGGATGGTCAATATATGCATCCCCTGTAAAGAAAATGACATCTGCGCGCTCCCATCCCTTTTTTTCCATCTCTTTCTTTGAGGTTGGAAGCCAGTTAGATTGATCGAAAGAGCCTGAGAGTTTGTTCATATTACTTGATTCCTGTTTCTTTGCCGAAGGTTGTGTAACTGCATGCAAGACAAGAGGCAAAATTCCATCAAAGGTATTATAAAATTTGCACCTTTATTTAAAAAACCAGTAAAAAAAAGAATAAAAGCAAGTAACTTGCATTAATTCGGGAAGTGAAGATTGTAATTTTCTGGAAAAAATTTCTAAATTTGCAGCTTGTTGAATTTTAAATATTAAAAATTTTTAAGACTATGTTGAACCAATACGAGACCGTTTTCATTGTAACTCCCGTTTTGTCTGAAGAACAGATGAAGGAAGCGGTCGAAAAGTACCGGAACTTAATCCGGGAAGAAGGAGAGATCGTAGTGGACGATCACTGGGGTTTAAGGAAGCTGGCTTATCCCATACAACACAAATCCACCGGTTTTTACCACATGTTTGAATTCAAGGCGGACAGTTCGTTTGTTGACAGACTGGAAACCGAGTACAGGCGTGATGAGAGGATCATTCGTTTTTTGACTGTCAGGATGGACAAATATGCAATAGAGTACAGTGAGAAAAAACGGGCAGCCAAAGAGGGAAAGAGTGAAGCTGCAGAAGGTGAAAAAACCGGAGATGAAGTTGAAACTGAAACAGAGGAAAAAAAGGAGGAATAAGCTATGGCACAAAATCAATCGGAAATAAGATACCTGACCCCGCCGTCAGTTGAGATCAAAAAGAAAAAATATTGCCGTTTCAAAAAGAACAGGATTAAATATATTGATTACAAGGATCCCGAATTTTTAAAAAAGTTCCTGAACGAACAGGGCAAGATCCTTCCGAGAAGGATAACGGGAACCTCCCTGAAATACCAGAGAAAACTGGCCAGGGCTATTAAAAGGTCCCGTCACCTGGCTATGTTGCCTTATGTTACAGATATGTTTAAATAAGAACCCGGAGGTAAAAAAAATGGAAGTAATATTAAAACAGGATATACCTGCACTTGGACATGTAAATGATATAGTAACCGTAAAGGACGGTTACGCCCGCAACTATCTGATCCCGAAAGGAATGGCTGTTCGCGCTACTGAGTCGGCAAAAAAGGTACTCGAGGAAAACAGTCGTCAGAGGGCGCACAAGGAAGAAAAACTAAAGAATGAAGCCGAAGAGTTGTCGAAAAAGCTGGAAGGCACAAAGCTGACCATTGGAGCAAAAACCAGTTCAAAAGGTAAGATCTTCGGGTCGGTCAACACTATACAGATTGCCGAACACCTTCAGAAGCTCGGCTTTGACATCGACCGCAAGTATGTAAGTATAAAGGAGGACAGCGTTAAAGAGGTTGGTGAGTACACCGCAACAGTGAGATTGCACCGTGATGTAAGCGTTGAGATTCCTTTTGAGGTGGTATCCGAATAAAAAAAGAAATTGTTCAGGATTTTTTCCCTAAACAGGCTATAAAAAAAGGCTGTCACAAGAGACAGCCTTTTTTATATATGTCGCACGGAATTACCCGATTTACAGCTGTTTACCTGTAAATTACAAAAACTTCAGATGGATTTAACTGCAATTGTTTCTATTTCAACAAGTACTCCAAGAGGAAGCTTAACTACCCCGTAGGCAGCGCGTGCAGGGGGATCTTCTTTGTAGTATTCGCCATAAACCTCGTTCATAGCCTTAAAGTTGTCCATATCGCTTAAAAGGCATGTGGTTTTAATCACATTTTCAAAAGTGTATCCCGCCTCTTTCAATATGGCGGCGGTGTTTTCCAGTACCTGGCGGGTTTGCTCCCTGATTCCCCCCTCAACTATTTTGCCGGTTTCCGGGTCAAGGGGGATCTGTCCCGAGATGTAAAGGGTATTGCCGGCCTCAACGGCTTGACTATAAGGGCCCACCGCTCCGGGGGCTTTGTCGGTATGAATAACTTTACGCATAACGCAATTTTTTTAATTGATAATTTGGTTTGCCACAGGCAAAAATAAGTATATTTTAAGAAAACCGGAGTACTGCAGCTGTTTTTAACGGAAGAAATTGTCATACCAGCTTTTGTGGGTCTGGTATCTCAGGTCATTGAGGATTTGTGATTTCACCTGAATAGTAAAGCTGTAGCTTTTGCGTGAGCCGAAAGGCACCACCCCGAAACGCATCTCCCAGCAATGAAGGTCCCTGTAAATATTAATATTGGTCATTGTAAAATCCATTGCATCAAAATCCCAGCCTGAGGAGAACTGTATTTTCCAATTTTCTGTAAGACTTACGTCACCCGAAAAATTCAGGGTCTGGTTAATATTGCTCTCAAAGCCCGGCTTGGAGTAGTTAATCGAGTAGCGTAAATTGATATTCCACGGTACGTCAAAATCCACATAATCAGGGTAATAATGGGCCCTGTGGTCTACATCGTCCAGGTGACCGAAAATATCGCTGCCCTGTTGTTGCTGTTGAGGGTCTGGATCGGCTGTCTGACGGGATCCTGCCTCTGAGCGGAACCGCATGTCAAGTGAAAGATTGGCCCTTGTTATCCTTCCGGGACTGTTGTTTACATTCCATTCAAACTCGTCTTTTTTTCTTCCCGATTCATCCAGTGCATAAGGATCAACGGTTGCACCGAAATTCATACTGATATTTCTGTCCATAAAGCTTGTGCTTCCCGATATAGTCAAAGGGCTCCAGTTCAGAGAGTCTGCATAAATGTTGTAGCTGGTCTGGAAATTAAGGCGGTCAATTATATTTACTTTCTGTTCCTCACCGGATGAATCCATATACTTCATCTCAAGGTTGTTTGAAAGTCTTAAGCTGACGTTGCCTGCCCTTCCCCTGATCGATGGAGTGCTGTATATAGCATGGTCGAAAATTGAATAAGTTCTCTCATTCCCTTCCTCGTCGCGCTGAACAGTCCGGTAATAATCGGGAAGTATGCCTTCCATGTCGGGTGTGAAATTAAAGCTGACAGACGGGCTCATAACATGCCTTATTGCCTTAATCCTTGAATCCCTGAACTGAAACATTCCGAAAATATCCTCGTTCACGCTCATTGAAAGTGTGGGGTTTATGGCATGCCCATAGACCGGGCCGGAAACAGTATCGGTTACCACAGTTGAAACATACTCTCCTCTTTCCTGGTCGTAGTGATCCTCAACCCATCTTTTGCGGATTGAGTTGGGGAACATTACTCCGGTATATGTAACCGACGGGGTTATGTTGATTGTGTTTAAAAGCCTGAAATTGGCACTTACAGGCAACTCATGCTGAAATCCGCTGTTCATGTCTCTGAATGTCTGGGGATCCAGAAGCTTAGATTCGGTAGTGCTGATCCTGTTGTCAGCCTTTGCAGTATATGAAACCTGAATATTCTCATACCAGCTGTCTCCCATACTTCCTTCACTTCTGAATGGATACTGGCGTGCCATGTTAAAATTAAGGGATGGCAATCCCATATCTATTGTTTCCTGGGAAAAATTCTGGTTTACCCTTGCATTTGCTCTTAATGTGAATGGCAGATCGGGCCAGTTATAGTTGTAGGAAACATTTGACTGTGCGGTATTTCTTGCATGTTCATCAGGGTCCAGCTCATTGTATCTGTTGTAATCACTTGAGGAAAAGTTAACATTGGCCGAAAAATTACTGTTTGGTGAAGCTTTGGCATCCTGCCTGTGCTGCCAGCCGATTTTAAAGGATTGGTTTTCCTCGTAGCCGGGCAGCCCTTCCTCTCCGGCTATATTTCTGGAAAATGAAAGATTGAAATTCCCGTTATACCTGTAACGCTTCCTGTAGTTCGACCTGGCGTCTACTGCCCATGATCCCAGTGAATACACGTCGCCGGTAAGACTAAGGTCCATATAGTCACTTATGGCGAAATAATATCCCCCGCCCTGAAGATAGAAGCCCCTTGCCCTTTCCTCCCCGTAGCTCGGGGCTATAAACCCGGAAGTTCTGCCCTCAGTATTTGGAAAATAGCCGAAGGGAAGAGCTATGGGAAGGGGAATATCTTCTATTACAAGGTAAAGCGGTCCAGATACTATCCTGTCTTTGGGCATAACCTTCGCCCTTGACATGGCAATATGGAAATGTGGCTCATCCTTGTCACATGTTGTGAACTTGCCCCGGCTTATATGTATATCGTCTGTTTGCTGTTTTTTTGTTGTTTCCCCGTGCAGGAAGCCCCCTTCCTGTTCGGTTACTACACCGGTTATGTGGCCTTTTTCGGTTTTGAAATTATATCTTATGGTCTCGGCCCTGAATGTTTCGCCGCCGTCAGTGAATTCAGGCTTTCCAATAGCTTCCGTCTCTTCTGTTTCCCTTCTTGCAGTATCTGCCTGGGGGGTACTGTCCTGGGAATCTGCCTGGGGAACCCCTGGGGCGCTTACACCGGGTTCCTGAAGCATTTTGTCCTCCTCCCCGGGCATTTTACTTGCATAAATCTCATTTTTTGAAAAATCAATTTCTATATAGTCGGCTTTTAGTTCAATATCTTCATATTTAACAAAAGCCGAACCGTAGAGAAAAACTTTCTGCCCTTCAAGGTCAAATGCAATTGAGTCTTTTGCATTGTACTCCACCTTTGACCTCAAAAGCCTTTCCTCCTCACCTTCGGCATCTTCGGTTGCTTCAGGAAGCGTATCATTTCCTGCATGCAGCTCTTCTTCATGGCTCATTGCCGGCGGCAAGTGAATGAGCCAAAACAAAAAAGCCGAAATTATGGGTATAAAAAGCCTTTTATAAGATGTGATTTGCAATTTTTATATACTATTTTTGTATAAGCATTTGCCTTGAAAAAGCCCAAAGCTACAAAAAACGAACGAGTAATGAATGAACGGTTAACATCCTTATTAAAATTTAAACGGTCATTACCCTTTATTCTTATATGGTATGTGCTGTTTTTTTTGCCGTTATGTTTTGGCGTTAATGCATCTGAGAAGAATCAGGAGAAAACATTTACCGTAGTAATTGATCCCGGTCACGGGGGAAGGGACCCTGGAGCGATAGGTGCAAATGTTGCAGAAAAGGATGTGGTGCTTCCCATATCCCTTAAACTGGGCGAATATATTGAAGAGCATCTTCCCGATGTGGAGGTAATATTTACCCGTACCGGTGATGAGTTTGTAGAGCTTCACAGAAGAGCTGAAGTGGCCAATTCAAATGACGCCGACCTTTTCATTTCCATCCACGCAAATTCAAACAGCAACAGAAATATTCAGGGCACGGAAACTTATGCAATGGGCCTGCATAATTCAAAAGAAAATTTGGAGGTGGCCAGAAAGGAAAATGCCGTTATCTTTAAAGAAGAGGATTACGATGAGCAATATGACGGGTTTGATCCCAATTCACCTGAATCCTACATTATTTTTTCCCTGATGCAAAACACTTATTTGTCGCAAAGTCTTAATTTTGCATCGCTTTTGCAGGATGAGTTCAGGTCCAGGGCAAGGAGGGTTGACCGCGGAGTAAGGCAGGCAGGCTTTATTGTTCTTTGGCAGACAACTATGCCCAGTGTGCTTGTGGAGGTGGGATACCTGTCCAATCCGGATGAGGAGCGTTACCTTATGTCCGATCAGGGTCAGAGTTATCTTGCTTCCGCAATTTTCAGGGCTGTAAGATCTTACAAGGAATCTGTACAGAGAAGAACAAGTGTGTTTGCTTCAACAGCAGGCAGTCAGGATAGGGTTATGAGCGGATCTGTGAAAAGCGATAAAGTAAAGCTGCCTTCGCGGGGCGGCGGGCAAACCACAACTGAAGACAATATAGGTTTCAGGGTGCAGGTAAGCTCCTCGGGAAGTTTGATATCGCTTGATTCAGAATATTTCGAAGGTCTTGAGGATATTGAAGTTTATGAGGTGGACGGTGTTTACAAGTATGTTACAGGGTATTCCACCTGCATTGATGAGATCACGGAAAAAAGAGATGAAATAAATGAACTTTTCCCCGGTGCTTTTACGGTTGCTGTTAAAAACGGCCAGCTGATTCCTTTGCAGGAAGCCCTGGAAGAGGTGGAAGGGAAACAGGATAATTAACTTTTTTATGAAGATTAAAAAGGAATTAAAAGCGGGGGCAATACTGGTTGTTACCGTAATTGTTTTTGTATGGGGTTTCAGTTTTTTAAAGGGGCGCAATCTTCTAAAGCCTGCTGATACATATTATGTGGTTTATGACCGGGTTGACGGACTAAATGAATCCGACCCTGTTAAGGTGCAGGGCTACCGTGTTGGCCTGGTTTCCGATATGCGCCTTGGCAGCGGCATGAAAGAGGTTATTGTAAAAATTACTGTTGATGCCGGGCATAAAATACCCCGTAATACGGTTGCAAGGATTTACAGTACCGATTTTATGGGAACAAAAGCAATTGAGCTCGATATTGGCGATCATACCCAATACTGCAGTCCGGGTGACACCTTGAATGCTGCAATTGAGCCCGAAATTGCCGAAGAGATAAGAACGCATCTGCTTCCCCTGAAAAACAGTCTTGAGGACCTGACAGCATCGGCCGATTCTGTGCTTAAGACTTTTCATTTAATGTTTGATGAAGATTTCAGGGACAATTTTTCCAAAACCGTTGAGAAGACTTCCAAAACCGTTGAAAGCCTTCAGCGTTCTGTATATTCTGTTGACACGTTGATCACAGGTGATCAAAACCGGCTCTACAACATTGTGTCAAATCTGGATTCTGCATCAGGAAATATTTCTGCCGTCAGCGATTCGCTTGCCGCAGCTGATTTGATGCTTGCCGTCGGGAGGCTCAACGCCCTGCTCGAATCCTCCGGCGAGCTGATTGAAAAGGTTAACCGGGGTGAAGGCTCTATTGGCCAGCTTGTGAAGGATGAGCAAATGTACAGAAATCTGGACAGTGCTGCAAAGAACCTTGACAGCCTTCTTATCGATCTTCGTGAAAATCCGGGAAAATATGTCAATTTTTCAATATTCGGAAGAAGAGGTTCAGGTTTTGAAGATTAGGTAAATTTTTCCTGAAAAAATCTCCAAATATATTATTCTTAAAAACCTGGCTGTTAATTGTAGTTATTTAAAATATTGACTGCCAGGCATGTATTGTTGGCTGTACTGAGCCATATTATTTAAAAATAATTTAAAAAATAGTAGTTGTTCCTGTCAGCTTAAACCATATTATTTGTTAATGCCAATAATGCATTAGGAGACAATTTATTAATTAACTTTTTAAATAATTTATTGATAGTGTGAACAATATTAAAAAAATAAAAATTTTATAATTCATAAACCATTGTCTGTAAAACCCTTTATTTGTTTTGTAAAAAGTCAAGACCTTTTCCTGTTTTTTTTTAATGTTTATTTTAACAAAATTGCTTCTCAATAAAAAAGTGTGGTTTCTTTAAAATTAGCTCAAAATATGTCTAATAAGCACGAACAAGTATGGAACAACTGCCTGAAGGTCATCAAAGACAATGTTCCTTCAATAAGCTACCGGACATGGTTTGAACCTATTGTGCCGCTTAAGCTTGAGAATAAGATCCTGACCATTCAGGTACCCAGCCCTTTTTTCTATGAATACCTTGAAGAGCAGTATATAGACATTTTGAGTAAAACTCTTCGCAAGGAGATAGGAGAGGGGGCCAAGCTTGAATACAATGTGGTGATGGAGCATAACGGTGCTTCCAGTGTAAAGCCATACACAGTAAGATTTCCCGGCAAATCACAAAGTGAGCTGAAAAACAAGCCTGTGGAGACTTTAACGGAAACCAGCACTGATCAGAAAGATATAAAAAACCCTTTTGTTATACCGGGTATAAAGAAGTTGCACATTGATCCCAGGCTTTGTCCCGAGAAATCTTTCCAGAATTTTGTGGAGGGAGAATGCAACCGGCTTGCCAGGTCAGCCGCTTTCGCCGTTGCCGGCAAACCTGGTGGCACCGCCTTTAACCCTTTATTTCTTTACAGTGAGAACGGCCTGGGCAAGACCCACCTTGCACATGCCATTGGAATTGAAGTAAAAGAAAAGTTTAAGGATAAAACTGTTCTCTACGTTGATGCAAATAAATTTTCAAATCAGTTTGTGGAGGCTGTAAGAAATAACAACCGCAATGATTTTCTGCATTTTTACCAGATGATTGATGTGTTGATCCTCGACGATGTCCATGATTTTGCGGGGAAAGAAAAGACCCAGGATGTTTTTTTCCACATTTTCAATCATTTGCATCAGGCGGGCAAGCAACTTATTCTTACATCAGACAAGCCGCCGGTGGAGATGCAGGGACTTGAAAAAAGGCTTTTGTCCCGGTTCAAGTGGGGGCTTTCGGCAGATATCCAGGCGCCTGATTTTGAAACAAGAAAAGCTATTTTATACCAAAAAGTATACAATGACGGTATCAGCGTCCCCGAACAGGTACTGGAAACCCTTGCAAAACATATAACAACCAATATACGTGAGCTTGAAGGAGCGCTAATCAATGTGCTGGCACAGTCAACTCTTAACAGGAAAGAGGTGACAATTGAGCTGACCCATCAGGTTATAGACAGGCTTGTGCGAAACTCCAAGCGTGAAATATCTGTCGAATATATACAAAAAGTGGTTAGCGATTATTTTAATATTAATGTTGAACAGCTGCATACCAAAACACGCAAACGTGAGATAGTTCAGGCCCGACAGATAGCAATGTACTTTTCAAAGAACCTGACCAAATCTTCACTTGCATCAATAGGTGCGCAAATCGGCAGCAAAGACCATGCAACCGTTCTGCACGCATGCAAAACGGTAAATAACCTGCTTGAAACAGACAAGCAGTTCAGGTATTATATAGAGGATATCGGAAAAAGGCTGAAAATTTAGTTATTTTGTAAGGTCAGCCTGTCTTCAAGGATGTTTTTCAATGTATCAATTCCCACCTGCTTGGCAATGATCTCTTTGTCCGCATCCAGCATATAGAGCGTGGGAATGCTGTTTATATCGTAATAGAACCTGAAGTTTGTAGAATTATCCGGGTCGTAAACATTTATCAGGCCCTCCATGTTGTATTCATCTATGTAGGTTTCCCACTCTCCGGGGTCATTATAGATATAGACGGCAAATATCTCAACCCCTTTTTCACTGTATTCATTTTGCATATCTACCAGCTGAGGGGTCATATCTTTGCAGAAGCTGCATTCGGGTTCGTAAAAGTATATAATTGTATAATCTGCATCCAATTCGTGAAGGCTTATCCGGCTTCCGTCAGGAGCCTTCATTGACAGATCCTCGGCAACCCGGCCGATAAGGCTGGGCTTCATCCGCTCAACCCTCTCCCTTAATCTGTTAAGCATATCTTCACTTGCCCACGGGGTCTCACCCGAAAGGTAATACTCTTCAGCCAAATGCACAAAAACTTCGTCAAGTCCCATAATCGAAGGCTTTTCATATTTGTTCAGAAGATATGTGAGAACATACTGATACACATCCTCGTTTCCCCTGGTTTTCGAGATCAGCAGGTCGGCCTGCGGAATTATGGAGTCGGGGTGCTGCTTAAGAACCCGGTCGAAGTAGTTTTCAATACGGTTGTGCATAACCGGTGTTCGCAAAAGACGCTCATCTGAAAAATCAATATTATCAAAATAATGATCCCTGTTATAATTGTAGCGCATTGTCCATCTCAGAGAGTCAGGATTTTCAGAATCGGGTGGTATCTCAAAATCAGGGACTTCGGGTTGTTTCATTCCCTTTACCAGTGCGGCAAGAAATGACCCGGGTTTTTCGGCTATTATACTATCCCAGTATTCCTGAACTTTGTTGTTAACTTCTTCGAGTTGGGATTGTAAAACGTCAACCGAATCGGGGTTTTCACTGTTTTCACTTATCCTTTCCCTTAGCGAGGATGCAAGGGACTGGTTTTCATTCATAAAAAGCTGATATTCCAGGAACCTGCTGTTTTCCTCTGATCCCTCTACCTTCATGTTGGCAAGGGGAGCATCCGTGTCCGTTTCAATACTGAATTCCTGCTCCTTGTCAACCATTATTTCAAAATAGTTCATATCTTCCATTACCACAAGATAAATACCTCCCGGTAGTTTTTCTCTCCCGCTGAACACGCCCGTTCCGTTTTGATCCACATCGACGGTGTCCTTTATATAGGTTCTGTTGCCGAAATGGTAGGCAAGCAGTAGCTGAGACTCTTCCAAACCGTTAATTGTAACCTCTATGTTGTAACCGGAAGGGGAAGCTCCTGCATAAAAAAGCGAGGAGACCAGAAGGATGAATGAAATAAGAGATTTTTGCATGACTTTTTTAAATAATATTATTAAGTGTAACTACGCAAAAATAACTAAACTGTTGCAATAAAAGCCGCAGAGCGGAGAAAAATTTTTGCTCATGCTAGTTCTCATTCCCGTTTAAAACACGCGTATTACAATGCCGGCTAAAGGCTTGCATGAACCTCATCAGTTTATGGCAGACAAAACCCGGTTTGCTGAAGGGGCCTTAACTGTCCGGAAAAACCGACGGGAGCAATCCCACTTTCTTTTGCCCCGGATTTGAACAAGCTTAAAATTTTTTGTGATCACCTTTTCAAATCTTAACATATTTTGCCATATGTATTATCTTTGCAGGATTAATATATTACCAGCCTTATGATTCTTGAAAAAAAGATAGAAAATGAAGTTGTTCAATATTTGACTTCCCTTTACGGCGGCGATGACTGGCGGGAGCTTATACATATTCAGAAAACAAGGAGTGAATTCAGGGGGGATATTACAATTGTTGTATTCCCGCTCCTTAAAAAATTAAAGCTTCCTCCCCATGAAGCAGCTTCAAAAATAGGTGAATATCTTGCCGGCAGGATGGAAGAGGTAAGGTCTTTTAATGTGATAAAAGGGTTTTTGAATCTTGAAATAGAGCCTTCATGGTGGATAAAGTACCTGAACCGGGCAATTAGAAGTGATTTCCTTTCGGATAGTGAGACCGTTAAAAATGTACCGCCTGTGCTGGTTGAATTTTCGTCTCCCAACACAAATAAGCCCCTCCATTTGGGTCATATTCGCAATAATCTGCTGGGTTTCAGCATATCAAGAATACTCGAAGCGGCCGGGAAACCGGTTAAAAAAGTCAACCTGGTAAATGACAGGGGTATCCATATTTGCAAAACTATGCTTGCCTGGCAAAAGTGGGGTAATGGTCAAACCCCTGAGAGTGCAGGTGTTAAGGGTGACCACTTTGTAGGCTCCTTTTATGTAATGTTTGAAAAAGCCCTCAGGGGGGAAATTGACAATTTGAAAGAGGAAGGTTTTTCGGAAGAAGAGGCAAGAAAAAAAGCTCCTCTAATGGAGGAGGCATATGAAATGCTCAGAAAATGGGAAGCGGGAGACAGCGGAACTATCGAATTGTGGAAGACTATGAACGAGTGGGTTTATGAGGGTTTTGAGAAAACCTATGTTGCTTTGGGTGTTGATTTTGACAAAATATATTATGAGTCTGAAACATATAAAACAGGCAGGAAGGTAGTTGAAGAAGGGCTTGAAAGAGGGGTGCTTTTTAAAAAAGATGACGGGTCGGTATGGGCTGATCTTCAGGATGAAGGCCTTGGTGAAAAATTGCTGCTCAGACCTGACGGCACATCTGTTTACATTACACAGGATATAGGTACCGCCGTTATAAGGCAGGAGGATTATAATGCAGGAAGAATGCTTTATGTGGTTGGCAATGAACAGGACTACCACTTTAAAGTGTTGCAGGTTATTTTACGGAAAATCGGTTACAAGTGGGCCGATAACATAAAGCATATCTCCTACGGAATGGTAGAGCTGCCCGAAGGCAAAATGAAATCGCGCGAGGGAACTGTTGTGGATGCAGATGATATAATTGCTGAAATGGAGCAAACAGCGCAAAAAATTTCCCGGGAGCACGGGAAGCTTGACGGGGTTGCCGAGCAGGACAGACAGGAAGTGGTAAAAATGATAGGTTTGGGGGCACTGAAATATTTCATTCTTAAAGTTGACCCCAAAAAAAACATGTTGTTCAATCCTGATGAATCGATTGATTTCAACGGAAATACCGGCCCTTTTATACAATATACTCATGCGCGCGTTTGTTCACTTAGACGTAAATGTGCCGGTGCCGGGATAATTGAAAAGGCAGAAAGTCCGTTTGTGAATCCGGGCGGGAAAGAACTGGACCTACTGAAAATGCTTTACGATTTTCCCGCCGTTTTATCTGAGGCGGCCAGGGAGTACAATCCGGCACTTATTGCAAACTATGTTTATGAGCTGGCTAAAGAGTATAACCAGTTTTATCAGGATCATCCCATTATAAGAGGGCCGGATGAGGATGTACGGCAGTTCCGCCTGTTGCTTTCGGTGTATACGGGAAAACTGATAAAGGATTCCATGTACCTTCTCGGTGCTGATGTACCGGAGCGGATGTAATTTAATACTGTAACAAACAAGAACTTATATGTTTGATAATTTAACTGAAAAACTCGAGAGATCCTTTAAGTTACTCAAGGGAGAAGGACTTATAACTGAAGTCAATGTTGCAGAAACATTGAAAGAAGTACGCCGGGCACTTGTTGACGCGGATGTCAACTATAAAATTGCCAAGTCTTTCACAGATACTGTAAAGGAAAAGGCGCTTGGACAAAATGTTGTATCTTCGGTCAAGCCCGGTCAGATGATGATTAAGATCGTCAATGACGAACTGACCAAATTAATGGGAGGTGAGGCCGAAGAGGTCAACCTTGATGGAAATCCGGCGGTAATTCTTCTTGCCGGACTGCAGGGGTCGGGAAAGACAACATTTGCAGGCAAACTGGCCAGGTACCTGAAAAGCAAAAAAGGCAGGCACCCTCTGATGGTAGCTTGTGACGTATATCGTCCTGCCGCCATTGAGCAGCTGGAGGTTCTTGGCGAACAGATCGGTATTCCGGTTTATACTGAAAAGGAAAACAACAATCCTGTCAGGATAGCAAATTCGGCAATAAAACATGCAAAAAAAGAGGGTCATAACCTTGTTATTATTGATACTGCGGGGCGCCTGGCAATTGACGAACAGATGATGAACGAGATATCATCAATAAAAAAGGCAGTCTCGCCAAATGAGATATTGTTTGTAGTGGATGCCATGACGGGTCAGGATGCCGTTAATACGGCAAAGGAGTTTAACGACAGACTTGATTATGAAGGAGTTGTGCTAACCAAGCTTGACGGCGATACCCGGGGTGGCGCGGCCCTTTCAATAAGATCGGTTGTTGACAAGCCCATAAAATTTGTTGGAACGGGTGAAAAATCCGATGCCATAGAGGTTTTCCACCCCGAGAGGATGGCCAACAGGATTCTGGGAATGGGTGATGTTGTAACTCTTGTTGAACGCGCCCAGGAGCAGTATGATGAGCAGGAAGCACGTAAGCTTCAAAAGAAAATTGCAAAGGACAAGTTTGATTTCAATGATTTCCTCAAGCAGATACATCAGATAAAAAAGATGGGTAACCTGAAAGACCTTGCCGGAATGATACCGGGAATGGGGAAGGCTTTGAAAAATCTTGACATTGAAGATGACGCTTTCAAGGGAATAGAGGCGATAATCAAGTCAATGACCCCGGAAGAACGCGATAATCCAAACATTCTTAACGGCAGTCGCAGAAAAAGGATAGCAAAGGGAAGCGGAAAGGATATCCAGGAAATCAACAGACTTGTAAAGCAGTTCGAACAAACCCGCAAAATGATGAAGAAGATGTCGGGCGGCAAAGGTCCGAAAGATTTAGAACAACTTATGGGTAATATGCAAACGAGCCGGAAAAAATGATCCGGTATTTTTTTTAATTCCGCCTACAACAACTTAAAGTTATGTATTAAGTAAAAAATCACAAAACCCAAGCAATCATGAATTTATTAAATGGTAAGGAGACTGCCGCTCAAATCAGGCAGGAAATTGCACAAAAAGTAAAGGACCATACGGAAAAAGGCGGCAAGACCCCCCACCTTGCAGCAATTATTGTTGGCAGCGACCCTGCAAGTGAAACTTATGTTTCACATAAAGTGAAAGCCTGTAATGAAGTGGGAATCAATTCTTCAGTAATAAAATTTGATGATGATGCCACAGAGCAGGAAGTGCTTGAAAAGGTAGAGGAGATAAATGAGAATTCTGATATTGATGGATTAATTGTACAGTTGCCTTTACCAGGCCACATTTCTGAGAGTAAAATAATTGAAACGGTTCGTTATCAGAAGGATGTCGACGGCTTTCATCCGGTTAACGTCGGAAGGATGTTCTCAGGGCTCCCCTCATTTCTTCCCGCCACCCCTTACGGTATTATGGAGCTTTTACGCCGTTATAAAATTGAAACTTCCGGAAAGCACTGCGTAATTGTCGGCCGCAGCAATATAGTGGGCAAACCTGTTGCCATGCTAATGTCAAGAAAAGGTGAACCAGGAAACAGCACGGTTACAATTTGTCACAGCAGAACCTCCAATCTGGAAGAGATTTGCCGTTCGGGCGACATAATTATAGCTGCAATGGGCAGTCCAGGTTTCGTTAAGCAAAATATGGTAAAAGAAGGAGCAGTAGTGATTGATGTGGGGATAACACGTGTCAAGTCGGATAAGACAAAATCGGGGTGGAAACTTGCAGGAGATGTAGATTTTGATGCGGTTGCCCCCAAATGTAGTTTCATTACGCCTGTACCCGGTGGGGTTGGGCCGATGACAATAGTGTCACTTTTAGAAAACACTCTGAGGGCAACCGCAAAGGAGATTTATTCCTGACCGGATCTTTTATTCCAGAACAAAATCCCCTTCAGCTACGAAACGACCTTCAATGTATACTTCAACTAAGTAGGTACCATCGTCCAGTCTTTCAGGATGTTCTACCATGAAGCTTACATGGGCAGGCTCCTGATCCCACTCAACGGTGCGTGTTTTTGTGTACTCACTTTCGGTGCCGTCTTCGAGTGTGAAAGTTTCTTCGCCCGGATACATAACGTTATTCGCGGGATCGTAAAGAACCACATGTACGGTTCTGGGTCCGCTTTCGGCAAAAAGACTGCCGTCAATCTCAAAATCAATAAAAGTTTGATCTGCCCTGCGGGCACGTTCAACATAGCGGTCAGAACAGATCCATCTCAGCTGCCTGTTTTTGACGCAAATATTGTAGGCGTAAAGTTTTTTAGCCTCTTCTTTGCGTTCAAGCAACTGGTCATGTTCAGTTTGAAGACTTGCATGCCTATTTTTCACATCCTCGAGATCTTGCGCCAGTTTCTCGCGTTCTTCAAGAAGTTCCTCGTAATCTTCTTCAAGATTTTCGTATTCGGCAAGTTTATTGCGAAGATCCTCGGCTTCAGCGGCTTCACGGCTTAGTTGGGCAATTCGGGAATCTTTGGCCCTTATCTCATCTTCCATTTCACCCAACTTTTCCTCAAGCTCCTCCTTCTCTCTGTTTACTGCCTCTATCTCTTCCCTGTACTGCCTGTTTGATTCCTCAACCTTTTCTTTTTCTGAAATTACAACCTCTTTTTCAGCCTGTAATTCATCTTTCTCGTCGGACATCCTTGAACTTTGAACTAAAAGGATTATGTTTCCGACAATTGACAGAAGCAGTATAACGCCTATTACTATAGCCGCGTTTTTTCGCGTTGCCGATTGACGTTCCAAACGCTTTTCTCTGTAGTTTTCCATAATTTTTAAATTGTTTTTTTGGTTCGGGGCAGGCTTTTGTATAAGCCTTTTTTCAGCCCTTTAAACATTGTACGGAAATGCTAATATATGTTATTTTTAAAATAAATGCAAATGAATCAGTATGTTTAACTGAAATTACGCCTTTTATATTGTGTCCTCCCATATTTATTTTAATAAACACTTAATAGTATCCTGGCCTCTATTTATTAGTCAATTGTAATAATTACTTAAACAAAATATTTAAGCTCGGAGCAGACTCATCAAAATTTTTTCCCAAAGCTTTGCAGGTTGCAGCATATCTTGTTTAAGCATAAATTGAATATAGGTGATAATTCAGTTGTTTACATTCATTATAAATATTGTGGATAAATCCGGAAAATAATTCTATTTTTGTGGACTGAAAAGTATGAATAACATGTCGGAAGAAAGAGAATTTTCATCAAATTTCAAACTCAGACCGCTGAGGCGTTATGAAGAAATGCTCAGGAATAACTCCAGATATTATTTCGATGTGGATGAGTTTGAGGAAATAATTGATCACTATCTGGTTAACAAGAAAACTGCCAAGGCATTAAGGGCCGTTTCCCTTGCAATTGAGCAGCATCCGCTTTCAACAGGTATTTACCTTAAAAAGGCCCAGGCGCTTAATGAGAAGGGTGATGCTTCCCATGCACTTGATATACTGAAAAATATTGAGGGAATTGAAAGCAGTAATCCGGAAGTATATTTTGCCAAAGGAGTTTCGTATCTGGGATTGAATAATACCGATACCGCCCTTAAAGAGTTCCGTAATGCAGTGAGGCTTACAACCGGGCCAAAGGAGGAGCTGTTGTCAAATATTGCCATGATCTTTGAACAGAATGATCAATTCTCATACGCTATCAGCTTTTTTCTTGAGGCATACAGGGAAAATCCCTCAAACAGCATTATTCTTTATGACCTGGCATATTGTCACGAAAGGAGCGGCAATTTTTCAAGATCGGCTTACTACTATGAGCTCTATCTTGACACAGATCCCTATTCGGAAAATGTTTGGTATAACCTGGGGGTTATCTACAATCAGATGGATCAGCCCGTAAAGGCTCTTAACTCCTATGATTATGCAATTGCTATTGATCCGGGATTCATTTCTGCCCGCTTTAACATGGCAGTGACTTATGAAAATACCGGGAAATACCGCAATGCGGCACAGGCATACAGGGAGCTTCTGGATATTGAACCTGAAAATGCCCAATTCTGGTATTCACTGGGCAATATTTATATTAAGCTTAAATATTTTGAAAATGCTTTTGAGGCATTTTCAAAAGCTGTTTCCTTTAACCCTACAGACTATGAGTCGTTTATAGCTATTGCCGAAATATACAACCTTAAAAATCAAACTTCAGAGTCAATAAGGGTTCTCGAGGAAGCGCTTAAGTCAGATCCTGAAAATGCCAATTTGAACTACAGGCTGGCAGCTTACTGGCTGATTCTTCAAAATCACCAAAAAGCAAAGTATTATCTTGAAAAGGGATTGTCTATTAATTTCGATCTTTATCCGGAATTTCTCGAATATTGTCCGAAAGCACGTAAAAGAAGATTTGTTAAAGAGTTGATCAATAGTTTCAGGAAAAACGACAATGGATAATATTTGATCCCGGTGGCGGGTTTATTTTGATATTGTTTACCTGTGGTCAGGGAATGCCTTGTAAAAGCAAAGAGTAAATTAGCATTCGGGTATGCACAAATTTATAATTTCCAATGCCGTGGTTGCAGCAAAAGGTTTTGCAGTTGGAGCGGCCAATGTGATACCGGGCGTCTCGGGCGGGACAATTGCTCTTGTGACCGGAATATTCGAAAAACTTATCCATTCCATCCGCTCAATAGACCGGGAAGCATTAAGATTGTTGTTTACCGGACATTTTGCTGATTTCTCAAAACGTATAAATTTTTTTTTTCTGACCCTCTTTTTCTCAGGTGTCATAATCAGCATATTTACACTTGCCAGGGTACTTGAGTATATGTTCCAGAATTATCCTGTTTTAATATGGGCCTACTTTTTCGGCCTCATAATGGCATCTGTACTTTATGTGGGCAAATCGGTAAAAAAGTGGAGCCCATTAGTATTGTTTTTTCTTTTTGCAGGGACTTGCACTGCCTTATATATTTCTTTTGTTTCTCCGGCCACGGAAAATGAAAATTTTTTATATCTTATGCTATCCGGAGCGGTGGCAGTTTGCAGTATGATACTGCCCGGACTTTCGGGCTCATTTATACTTATAATAATGGGAAACTACCAGCTTGTGGCAATAGAGGCAATAAACCACCTGAGGGGAGATATCCTTTTGCCCGTTTTTTTGGGTATAGTTTCGGGTCTGATTCTTTTTTCCAGAATTTTGTCATGGTTGTTCAAAAGTTACAGGGACCAGACCCTTTCACTTCTTACAGGATTTATTGCAGGATCACTGGCAATTCTTTGGCCATGGAAAGATCCTGTTTATCACACAAATGCGGCAGGCAATATTGTTTTAAGGCCTGACGGGTCGCCTGTTGTAAGCGGATATGAACACTATATCCCTGGAGGTTTTACCCCCGAAGTACTTACAGCCTTAATTGTAATGATTGCAGGATTCTTATCAATACTTATAATCGAATTTATTGCTGAGAGAAAGATTAACAAACCGGCTTAACATAACAAGCTTATATTTTTGATTTTTAAATATTTGTGTATTTTTACTTAAAATACTACATTAATGCAGGTCCCTGTTTTTTTTAACTGCTGTGCTGCAGTATTTTTTATATTGCTCTCAGGCTGCAATTCAACCCCGGAGGCCCCTGAAGAAGAGACCATACCTGTGAGGGTTTTTACTACCGAAAAGAGGGAGTATTATCGTACTGTTCAAACAAGCGGACGCGTCGACTACCGGCTTAGCTATAATCTCAGTTTTAAAACGGGGGGAATTATCAGCTCTGTATTGGCAGGTGAAGGCAAGGTAGTTGAAAAAGGGGAATTACTTGCCACTCTTGATCTTTCTGAAATACGCTCAAGGGAAAATCAGGCTGTTGCCGCTCTGGAAAAAGCAGAGCGGGACAAACAAAGGGTTGCTGACCTGTTTCAGGAGGGCGCTGCAACCAGGGAGCAGGTGGAAAATGCTAAAACCGCCTATGAAATCGCCAAATCCGATTTGCAAATTGCAAGCTTTAACCGTCTGCACTCTTCAGTTTACGCTCCTTCCCGCGGAAAAGTCCTCAGGATCATGGCCGATGAAAATGAGCTTGTCGCACCCGGTCAGCCTGTAATATTGCTTGGTTGTGAAGAACAAAGGCTGGTCCTTAAAGCTTTTGTTAGCGACCGTCAAAGAATGATACTTCAAAAGGGGGATTCCGCTAATGTTTCATTTGATGCCTTAGCGGGTGAGAAAGTCAGGGCTGTGGTCTCGGAAATGGCTCCCATGGCTGATCCCTATACCGGCATGTATGAAGTGAAGCTGGATTTCCCCGGTTTACACTCCCCTCTTATGCCGGGATTTATCGGGAAGGCTGCAATAACAAGTGCAAAGGGCGCGGAATTCGTTTCCATTCCCCCTGAATCCCTTGCAGGGGCTACAGGTAAGAGCGGTTATATTTTTCTGGTTGAAAAAGGGAAGGCCAGGCGCAGAAATATTACAATTGACCGTATTTATCAGGATCGTCTGCTAATTTCTGCCGGGATCTCACATGGTGATACTGTTATAGTCGAGGGTGCCGGTTTTGTCAGAAATGATGACAGGGTAAGAATTGTTACCTCTAAAGAAAAGCAGCCGGAGAAACTACAGGAGAATGTTAGTGAAAATGATACAGTTTTTATTCAAAAAAATCTGTAAATCAGTTAATTCAAGTTAATGCGATTTTCAAGGTTTTTTATTGAAAATTACCACTTTACGCTGGTTATTTTCATAATAATTCTGGTGATGGGGGGGTATTCCTTCTTCACCATGCCGCGCATGGAAGATCCTGTAGTATACATTTCCGGAGGGTCTGTAATTGTAATTTATCCGGGTGCAAGTCCGCAGGACATGGAGCAGATGGTGGCAATACCAATTGAAGAGGCTGTAAATGAGCTGGATGATATAAGGAGGATCAACACCAGCCTGCGTGACGGTGTTGCCACTATCAGTGTTGAGTTTGAACACTGGACTGATGCAAGAGATAAATACAACGAAATGGTAATGAGGATAAATGAGGTTGAACGGACCCTTCCCGGGGAGATTTTAAGCCTTGAGACGGTTCAGTGGACCAGCACGGATGTGTCAATAATGCAGCTTGCGCTCGTTTCAGAGTTTGCCGGCTTCGAAGAGCTGGAGAGGCATGCAGAATATCTGAAAAGAAAAATTGAAACTATCGACGGTATCAGAAAGGTGAAGCTGCACGCCATACCGGAGATGGAGCTAAGGATTTCCCCCGATATGGAAAAGATGGCAGCCGTGAATATTTCCCTCGGCCAGATTAAATCAGCCATAGAAAGTGCCAATGCAAACATTCCCGGCGGAAACATCAATGTGGGAGGCAGATCCTTCAGTGTTAAGACAAGCGGCGCCTACAGATCTCCCGATGAAGTGCGCAGGACGATAGTGGGGGCTTACCGGGGAAGAACAGTTTATCTTGAGAATATTGCAAATGTGGATTTTGATTTTGGGGACAATCTTTATTATGCCCGCTACAACGGAGAAAGGGCGGTTTTTCTTTCTGTTCAGCAGCAGGAGGGAATGAACGTTTTCCGAATGACTCAGGCAATAGATGATAAAATTGATCAATACATAAGGGATTATTCCCAAGATGAGATCCGATGTGTAAAGGTTTTCGATCAGTCTGAAAACGTTGACAGGCGCATAAATAATTTTCTGGTTAACCTGTTTCAGGGTATTTTTCTGGTAGGGGTGGTTGTTTTTTTGACTATGGGCCTTAAATCTTCATTTATAGTGATAATGGCCGTCCCCCTCTCCATAGTTACCGGACTGGGTGTTGTTGACATTTCCGGATTTGCGCTGGAGCAGGTTTCTATTGCGGCGCTTGTGGTGGCACTCGGTTTGCTTGTAGACAATTCCATAGTTTTGGTTGACAATGTTAACCGTTTCCTGAAAAAAGGATATGAGCCTAAACTTGCTGCAGTTGAAAGTGTATCTGAAATAGGACGCCCAGTTATAAGCGCAACCGCTACTACATTTCTGGCATTTATTCCTGTGATACTGCTCCCGGACAAGGCGGGCGACTATATAAGAAGTCTGCCGGTCACAATTATTGCCACCCTGGGCTTTTCGCTTCTTATAACCCTTTCTCTGTCACCTCTTCTGGCAAGCCGTTTTTTTAAAAAAGCAGATTATAACAGTAGTGGCAAAAGTGGTGGCCGGGTATTCGAGCGATTATTGAAATGGATAATTCTAAACCCCTATAGGACAACACTTAATTTTGTGTTATCCAGAAGGTGGCTGGCACTTTTTATTGCCATTGGCATGCTTGGCTTTTCTCTTTGGATATTCACTTTTGTGGGGGTTAGCTTTTTCCCGAAGGCCGAGACACCCCAGTTGATGGTCCGCATTGACAAGCCTGAGGGGACAGCCATAGATAAAACCGACAGTGCTGCAAGATGGGTGGAATCGGTTTTAGACACCATACCGCTTGTAAGCCATTATGCCACCAATATAGGCAAGGGAAACCCCCGTATATATTATAATATTTTCTCAAGGCCTTATGCCCGGAATTATTCTGAGATATATGCCGAACTCGAACGCTACGATGTGAGAGAATATGAGACTCTGGTGAGAAACCTGCGGCGTACTTTTGCAGGGTATCCGGGTGCTTCGGTTACAGTCAGGGAATTTGAGCAGGGAGTGCCCATGGAAGCAGCGGTTGAAATATATATAACAGGTGACGATACGCAGCTGCTGCGGAAAATTTCACAAGATGTCGAGCAAATGCTCTCTGAGCGTGAAGGTGCGATAAATGTGGAAAACCTTCTTGACAAATCCCAAACCGGGCTCCATTTTGTAATTAACCGTGAAAAGGCCGGTATGCTTGGTGTGCCGATTCATGAGATAGACAGAACAATACGTATGGCGATCAGTGGTATTACGGTTTCCCGGTTCAGGGATGAAGCGGGGAAGGAGTATGGCATTGTTCTCAGGATGCCCGAGGGGGACAGGGTAAGGGTTGAGGATCTGGATCGTATATATATATCGTCTCTTGAGGGAAAACAGGTTAACTTGGGACAGCTTGCATCTTTGGAATTTGAAACCACCCCCAGTCTGGTATCGAGATTCAATTTGCAGCGCAGTGCAAGGGTACTGGCAGATGTACGCCGCGGTTACACCCTCAATGAAGTGATAGACCCTGTGCTTGCTCAGCTTGGGGATTATCAGTTTCCACCCGGTTACGGGTATTATGTTGCAGGTGAGCTTGAAAGCCGCAGGGAAACATTCACAGGAATGAAGCGGGCTATCCTGATAGCTGTAATTATGATTTTCGGCGTACTGGTCTTTCAGTTCCGTTCCTTCACTCAGCCGCTCATAATTTTTTCAGCTGTTCCCCTGGCTGTAATAGGTTCCATATGGGCTTTGTTTATTACAGGCTACACCTTTTCATTTACAGCATTCATAGGGTTGATTAGTCTGATTGGCATTGTTATAAACAATTCAATAATACTTGTAGACTATACCAACAGGCTTGTAAAAAACGGACTTGATACAGGTCATGCGCTTTGTCAGGCAGGATCCACAAGGTTTACCCCAATAGTGCTCACATCTCTGACAACTATAGGCGGACTGCTCCCGCTGACCCTTAAGGGGGGTACTTTGTGGGCCCCGATGGGGTGGACTATAATCGGTGGACTTATTACATCTACATTTCTCACACTTTTAGTTGTACCTGTTCTTTACAAAACATACTGCTCAATTAACCACCTGTTTAAACCCGGTAATTCACAAATGTAATTAGCCTGAAATCAAAAACAACGGTTATATTTGTAAATTTATTTAATAATAATAAACGGATAACCAGTTTGTTATATCTTTTATATAAAGTAAATATATAAATAAGGGTTGAATATTTTGTATAGCTGTAAACAAAAGGGTCTGGTTGCAGATCAAAAGTATTCATAACCAGCAATTTAATAAATTTAAAAGAACTGGTGCTTCAATATCTTGTATAAACAAATCTGATCAAATGGTTACAAAAGTAAATCAAGATAATTACAAATGTGACATATAAAATTGTTACATTTGTATAGAGCAAAAATTAATGGAATTTACAATTCACTAATATTATGAACTCCCTGATAGCTTAAGCTAACAAAAAAACATGTATAAATCATGTGGGTTCATTCAGAATAAAAGAAATGAATATTTGATATAATTTAATAAATCACTGAATATTAGCTTAATAAATCTAATTTGCAGATATGCAGGACAGGTTAATGAAGTTGCTGAACCACGAAAATCTTTCTTCAAAGCAGTTCGCAAACTTAATAGGCGTGCAGCCTTCAAGTGTATCCCATATTTTATCGGGACGCAATAAGCCAAGTTTTGACTTTATTGAAAAAATTGTTGAAAATTACCCCCGTCTTAATGTTGAATGGCTTATAAGCGGGAAAGGTTCAATGTATAAAAACAAAGAAGAACAAAATTTATTCAGTGGATTACAAAATCAAAAAGATGAAAATAAAGAGCCTGAACCTCAAATTACAAATGTGAATTCCGGAGTTGAGCCTCCAAAAAACATTCAAAAGGATAAGGAGGCTAAGCATGCAGCTGAAAATAATAAGGCTGCTGAAGTACAGGATAAAAAAAATGAGACCGGAAAGGGTAAAAAAGTCAAAATGATAATTGTAATCTACAATGACAAGACTTTTTCGGAATATTTCCCAGGGGAATGACCTCTTTATATATTTAAATAATATAAATTTGGGGTAAAAAACATGATATATCGCCGCATAATTCGTCCGCTTCTATTTTTGCTCCCTCCCGAAACTGTACATGATCTGGTTGTTTTTTCCATGCGTATTGCTATGAAGCTTCCGGGTATTAAATATTTGCTGAAGAAGTTTTTTTCAGTTAAAGACAAGAAACTGGAGCGCAAATTATTTGGCATTAATTTTTCTAATCCGGTCGGACTTGCAGCCGGATTTGACAAAAATGCCACAAGCTGCAATTTCCTTGATGCTTTCGGCTTCTCTTTTATAGAAATTGGAACGGTTACCCCTGAACCTCAGCAGGGCAATCCCAAGCCCCGATCTTTCAGGCTTACCAGTGACAATGCACTGATTAACCGAATGGGATTCAACAACAAGGGGGTAAGGCACGCCATGGAAAACCTGAAAAAGCGCTCACCCGGCATTATAATCGGGGGCAATATAGGAAAAAACACTATTACTCCTAATGAGGATGCAGTAAAGGATTATCTGGAATGTTTTGAAACTCTATACGACGTTGTAGATTATTTTGCCGTCAACGTTAGTTGTCCGAATATAGGAGATAAGGGAAAGCTGCAGGATAAAGAGACGCTGGAGCAAATTCTTTCCACCCTTAAAAAAAATGTTCCTCCCGGCCGGGAGAATAAGCCGGTTTTATTGAAAATTTCACCCGATCTCAACAATGATGAATTAAGCGATGTTGTTGAAGTTGCAGAGAAGACAGGGGTTGAGGGCATAATTGCCACTAATACTACAATTACAAGGAAAAACCTGCGTACTCCCCAAAGCAGACTGGAGAAAATAGGCGACGGGGGATTGAGCGGAGAGCCTTTGCGTAAAAGATCAACCGAGGTGATAAAGTAT
Organism: Bacteroidota bacterium; assembly: GCA_003554865.1. Taxonomy (GTDB): domain Bacteria; phylum Bacteroidota; class Bacteroidia; order Bacteroidales; family PUMT01; genus PUMT01. The sequence goes on from PWHJ01000001.1 coordinate 103,912, forward strand.
ATTTCAAAAATATCGGGAAAAAAAATACCGGTAATAGGAGTTGGCGGCATAATGACACCGGGCGATGCAATTGAAAAACTTGAGGCCGGTGCTTCGCTTGTGCAGGTCTATACTGGTTTTATTTACAATGGGCCTGGTTTTGTCAAAGCATTAAACAAATCTTTGTTAAAATATATTGATAAAGGAGAATTGTAATAACACTTTTATGAGGCTCAATGACTTAAAAAAAGGGCTAGAGGTAAAAAAAGCGGGGCTTTACCCCGCTTTTTTGGTGAATCAGCTGAGGATCGAACTCAGGACCCCATCCTTAAAAGGGATGTGCTCTACCAGCTGAGCTACTGATTCATCCTTTGTTTTTGCAAAACGTGTGCAAATATAATATCTTGTTTTTTTAAAGCAAAAAATTTTTCCGATAAAAATGAAAGATAAAGTTGTTATAGTAACCGGGGCATCCTCGGGCATTGGTATGGCCTGTACCAAGGAGTTTGCCAGGGCCGGGGCAAAGGTAGTTGCTGCAGCCCGTAATTATGATATTATCAGCTCTTTGTGCGATGAGCTGAACGGTAAAGGGTATGATGCTTTTGCCGTCAAAACCGATGTATCCGTGGAAGAGGAATGCAAAAGGCTTGTGGAGTCGGCCGCCTCCCGTTACGGCAGAATAGATGTACTTGTTAACAATGCCGGCATTTCTATGCGCGCCCTGTTTGAGGAAGCAGATCTGCAGGTAATCAGAAGGGTCATGGATATTAACTTTTGGGGAACGGTTTATTGTACAAAGTTTGCATTGCCATATCTGTTAAAGGGTAAAGGGACGGTTGTCGGGATATCATCCGTTGCGGGCTATGTGGGACTTCCCGCCCGCACAGGTTATTCGGCTTCAAAATTTGCAGTTCAGGGTTTTCTGGAGGCTTTGCGTACGGAAAACAGAAAAAAGGGACTTCATGTTCTTATTGCCGCACCCGGTTTTACAGCTTCACACATCAGAAAAACGGCATTGCTCTACGACGGCTCACCCCAGGGTGATTCACCGCGGAAAGAAAAAAAAATGATGCCGGCCGAAAAAGTTGCGGTTTTTATTAAAAAAGCTGTGGAAAAAAGGAAGCCTTCACTTGTGCTCACTTTTGAGGGAAAGCTTACTGTTTTCCTTAAAAAATTTACACCCCGTATCCTTGAAAAACTTGTATATAATAATATGGCGAAAGAACCCGATTCTCCGTTTGATCAATAAGCGGCCATAAAAAAGTTTGAAAAAATTTTTGTAATGTTTTACCGGTTCTCTCGTCTTTTATATAGATATGGACTCCGGGAGCTTTAAAAATGATATTTTACCTATGAAGCAAAAACTTTACCGTTTTGCTTTAAGGTTGCTGGGCGATCACGATGAAGCTCTGGATGCGGTACAGGATATTTTTATAAAGCTTTGGAGTTTGCGCGATAAACTGCATACATACAACAGCACAGAGGCTTTTGCTATGAAGATTACAAAAAATCATTGTCTTGACAGGCTTAAAAGAAAACGTACGGTGTCGATTGATGAAAACAGCGCCCGGGAAAGATATGAATCCGGCAGTGATATTCTCCGTAATGCAGAAATGGAAGATGCCGCAGGTATAATAAAGCGGTTTATAGAGGTTTTGCCTTCCCAGCAAAAGATGGTCATACAGCTCAGGGATGTTGAAGGATATGAATTCAATGAAATTGAATCAATACTTGGTATGGAGATTAATACCATAAGAGTGAATTTGTCAAGGGCAAGGAAAAAAGTCAGGGAACAGTTTATAAATTATAACAGATATGGATCAGAAGAAAATAAGGGCTTTGCTGGTAAAATTCTATAACGGTGAAACCAAAAGGGAAGAGGAGGAAATTTTGTCTCAGTTTTTCCTCTCCGGTGAAGTACCGGCTGATTTGCAAGACGATAAAGCATATTTTCTCGGCCTGCAGGGTGAATCATCAATTGAAATACCTGACCAGGATTTTGAAGAAAGGCTTTTTGAAACCCTGCAGCAAAGGAGCAATAGTAAAGCCCCTGGCAGACCGAAAATGTTTTATTTGCGCATTACCGGAATTGCAGCTGCTTTTTTGATTGCTGCAGGGTCTTATTTTATTCTTATGCGTGATGATGATTTGAAAGGTTTCAGCGATCAATATGCAATTGAAGATCCTCACAGGGCTTATGAGGAGGCAAAAAACACGCTTTTGCTGGTCTCAGGCGTTATGAGCACCGGACAAGAGGATTTGCAAATGTTATCGAAATTCGATAATGCAAAAGATGAACTTTCCCTGTTTTCAAGGTTTTACGAGACAAAAGAAATGATAAGCAAATAAATAAATTAAATTATTGAACAATGAGAACAACTGTGTTTACAATTTTGCTTGTTGCCGCTTCTTTTGCGGCAATTGCCCAAACTGGCCCGGTCGACAGGCTTTTTGAGAAATATTCGAACAAAGAGGGCTTCACATCTGTATATATATCAAGGGGCATGTTCAGCTTGTTTGCAGAGATGGAAACAGATGATGAGGAGTTTGATAAGATATTTAAAAATCTCAGGGAAATAAAAATTATCTCCAGCAGCAAATCAGGTAAAGCCGGTGATGTTGATTTTTACAATGAAGTAATAAAAGATCTGCCCGTTGAGCTTTACGAGGAGCTTATGGTGGTTAGGGAGAAAGATCAGAATTTCAGGTTCCTGATGATGGAAGAAAACGGGTTTGTATCCGAGTTGCTTATGATAGCCGGCGGCAGTAAAAACAATGCTCTTATAAGCATTCGCGGGGAGATCGACCTGAAGTCAATTGCCTCTTTGTCCAGGGCTATGAATCTGCAGGGGTTGGAGCAACTGGAAAATATTGAGAAATAGCAGTTGGCCCGGCTCTGGCCGAGACAATTAAATGAAATGCCGGTGTTTCATGTGTGCTGATACATATGGGGCAGATGCCGGCATTTGTTTTTATTACTGAAGTCTGACAGGGAATTACGGTCAGCTCTTTATAAGTTCGATAACGGTTATCTCAGGCGGCATTCCCACCCTTCCCGGGAAGGCTGTGATACCCAGTCCCCTGTTCACATAGAGATACTGGTTGTTTTCCCTGTATAATCCGGCCCATCGGGGATACATTCTTCTTATGGGGCTCCACTTTATATTGGCAGTTTCAATGCCGAACTGCATACCATGGGTATGCCCTGCACATGTAAGATCGATCCCGGTTTTGCCAAGAACTTCTTCATCCCAGTGAGTGGGATCGTGGGTGAGCAATATAGTGAAAGGAATACTTTCTGTATTCTCCATCGCCTTTGGCAGGTTGCCGTATTGGGGAAAAGGAGGAAGCCCCCAGTTCTCCACACCTATTACGGCAATTTTTTCATTGCCTGATGTGAGAGTACAGGAATCGTTATTTAAAACCGTGAATCCCATTTTTTCCTTTGTATTAAGCAGCTCGGCCATATTCTTTTCTTTGGCCTCCTTTGAGCTCCACTGGAAATAGTCGCCGTAATCATGATTTCCGAGAACGGAAAATTTACCCGAGCCTGACTTCATACTTGCCAGCAAATCCCTGAATCCGTGTAGCTCACTTGCAAAATTGTTGATAATATCCCCGGTATGAAAAATAACATCTGCTTCCTGCTCATTGATTATTTCAACCGCCCCGGCCAGCCTGTCATAATACCCGTGAAAACCTCCCATATGAAGGTCTGAGATTTGTACAATCCTGAAGCCGTTGAATTCCTGGGGAAGATTACCGAAAGCAATTTTTTTGTATATAACATTGAAATTAAACCTTCCCCTTGTAATTCCGTTGAGGATTCCCAAAAAAGGCAGACCGGCGGCAATAACGCCCACTCTGGTTATAAATCCGGAACGGCTCATTTTTTCACTGCCGGATGAGTTTTCCGGTTTGGCTCCTTTATGGAAGAAGTGTTTTATTTTGGTATAAAGAAGAACTATATCGTCGGTCAGATGGAAAAGGATAAAAAAAAGCCTGGGAACATAAAAAAGTACCGTAAAGCCCATAATATAAATGAATGCGTTGAAAATCCGCAAATCCTTCTCGCCCGTATTTATGTGAAGTAGGATTGAAACAGAAGAAATTAAGGCAAACGGAACAAGCCAGAAAGTTATCTTAAGTCCTTTTTGCAGCCACAAAGGAGATACATTCCTTATCAGCAGAGAAAATCCCTTGAAAACATACAGGTCTGTAAGTATTAAAACTACTGAAAATATTACAAGTGGAAGCATGCTGGAGCCGATAATGGTTTATTAATAATAAACTTCCCAGAATTCAACTTCCGAAGGAGATATCTCATCAGGATCATCTGGGTTGCGTGAAGCGGTGACCAGCTCGATGTATTCTTCGGCGGCAACCATAGATTCGACGCTCATAAGTACTTTGATACGGTTGGGGTTGTTCATGTCCCTGAAAATATTCTCAACAGTTAACCCGGCCTGTATTCTTTTCGGTTCATTATCAGAAAAAGCCTTGGTCCACTTTTTGAAGTCATCAACATTATAAATTGCCGACATGAAAATCATAACCCGCTTTCATTTAGTCCATTTTTAATAACATTTATACAAATCTATAAAAACTTTTCCTATACCCTGTTTTTGAACGCTAAAACGTTTTCATAACAAACAATATTACATTTCCAAATGTTTAGTTTAAAAGGCTTTGTAAAAACGTAAATCACATAATTCTTCTTCAAATTAATTTAAAATTTTCTTTTGCACCGCAATTTTAACAATATTAACTTAAACATAACTATTTTTGCAGATAGAGGTCAAAATGTCAACTTTTTATATATTGGCATTAACAGGTAAAATGAGAGTTTAATCAAAAATTTTTTTAAAAAATGAAAAAGCTTATATTATTCACATTGTTTATTTTTATAGCATTAAATGCTGTTTCTCAGATTAATTACGGCATAAGGGGAGGTGTTAGCTCTTCGGACTTTAAGGCGGATGAAATAAGAACTGAAGATTTTGATGTCAGCTCCCTTAAAGAACGCAATATGGGTTTTCACGGTGGACTGGTCGTTCAGGTTAATTTTTTCAATCTGTTTCTTCAGCCCGAGCTTTTGATTTCAACTGCAACAAATGATCTTAAAGTTGAAGATTTATCTGATGGATCATTCGAAACTGTCAATCAGCATTTCACCAAGCTCGACTTCCCTGTGCTTTTTGGAAGGCGGTTCGGTCCGCTTCGCATTGGAGTCGGACCGGTCGGAACCGTCATGTTGAACCAAACCTCGGAACTTGAGAATATTACAGGATACAAAGAGAAGTTTAACACAGCTACCTTCGGTTATCAGGTTGGAGCCGGAATAGACATTCTTGATTTTATCGGTCTTGATGTCAGGTATGAAGGTAATTTGAGCAGACTGGGCAGTGGAATGGTTGTTGGCGGACAGGAAAGGGAATTCGATTCCCGCGCCAGTCAGTTCATTTTTAGTGCCGCTGTATATTTCTGATCTGTAGAGATGACAAAAATCCTGTCTATCCCTGTAATTTTATTGCGGTTAATTCGTAAATAATTTTGCAGATTTTTAAATAGTTGAATCATGCCGGCGATTATGTCCTTTAAGCCAAAAGATAAAACCATTCTTTTTGAACCGGGTAACTGGTACCGCCTTACCATAATTAAAACTGTTTCCATCCCTCATGATCAGGATTACTATGTTTTAAAAGATGATAGCGGACAAAACTACCTTATTCCCGCAACTTATTATAAGCATTACGGACTTTATCCCGGCAAAAGGATCATGTGTCATCTTGACCGCATAAATTGCCTTGGTCGTTTATTCTTTGAGCCTGAACACCCCTATTACCAACACGGGAAAAACTATTATTTCCGTTTTAAACGCTGCAAAACCAATGAATCCGGCTATGGCAAATTGATTGCAATAGTAGCCGACCGCTTCAGCAGGGAATATGAAACTATCCCTTTTCACGGAAAAATAGCCGACCCTCCGCCTGATGAGATACTTTGTAAAGTAACACGAATTAAAAAAGCTCAGCTTTACCTGCAGGTTGCAGACCCGGAAATTTTAAAACCCTGAATGCTCTGGTTTGCAAATGATTGAGTGAGTTTTTTTATGAATGTAAAATTTTTTTATAGATTTGCTTTATATCAGAAAATATTTATTTAATACATTTTCAGCCTTTTGTGTAAAAGGAAGTTGTTGATAAATTGTTTGTAATTATTCTAAATTATTGCAGTTATTTAAAATATTGTTATTTAGCATTGTAATTGTAGTTATAATCTGATCTTATGAACCCCCATCAGCCTTTGGCAGACAAAATAAGATGAATATACATGGGGGTCCATTCATAAAAAAGAAATGAATTTAATTGACATACTATAATAACTTATTGAAAATTAGCTTAATTAACTTTGTTTGTACAGATGAACATTTCGTCACTTTTTTGCTGGCAAGGCAAAACTATCGGATTGCTAAAAAGAGGCATCATTTTGAAGATCTCAATGATTGCCGCTATATATTTTTGGGATGTTGCCGCCGGTTCTTTGGGTATGACCTCAGGCGGGAATATGCATCATTCCGGCCACGTTGCATCTTTATCCCACCGCATTGACAATAATTTATCCGAAATTGAGGAGTTCAGCCAACTGGAAGAGAATATCAGAAACCTCATAGGAAGGTATGATATAAAAGGTGCATCAATAGCAGTTACAAAAGATGAAAAACTTGTTTATGCAAAGGGGATAGGCTACGCAGATAAGGAGAGGGGCGAAAAGGTTGAGCCCTCCCACAGATTCAGGCTTGCAAGTGTTTCCAAGCTTATAACTGCCATTACAATAATGAAGATGCATGAGGAAGGCCTACTGGATATTGACGACAGGGTTTTCGGCACTGAAGGTATCCTTAACGATTCTCTCTATGGTGATTATGCCGACACCCGGGTTGAAAACATACGTGTAAGACACTTGCTGAACCATTCCGGAGGATGGAACCGCCGTTTTGGTGATCACATGTTCATGCCTGACCTGGTTGCGCGTGAGATGAATGCGGACAAGCCTGTAGAGGTCTCTGATATAATACGCTTTGCACTGAGCAAAAGGCTTCATTTCACCCCGGGCAGCCGCACAAGCTATTCAAACCTGGGTTATGCAATACTGGGCAAAGTAATTGAAAAGGTTTCAGGGGAATCATACGAAAGTTACGTAAGATCGTTCATACTGGAGCCGCTTGGAATTTATAACATGGAGATCGGTTCCAGCATGTACAGCGGTGAAAATGAAGTTACATATTATGAACATGGTAATATTCCAAAAGCACTCTCTATATGCGGAAGCGGCGAAAAGGTCATGAGGTCATACGGGGGAAATGATATCGAAGCCCTTGGAGCAGCCGGCGGATGGATAGCCCCGCCTTCCGAGATCATGAAGCTGATAGTTGCCGTAGACGGAAATCCTCATGTGCCGGATATTTTGTCGGAGGAATCAATTGAGCTTATGACTAACCCATCTTTCTCGGGCGGTCACACATTTGGCTGGAGAGGCACCAACGGGCGCGGCAGATGGTGGCGAACAGGCACCTTTGCCGGCACTTTTGCCCTTGTAATGAGGCAAAACAACGGCATAAACTGGATGGTGGCTTTTAATACCAGCACATGGAAAGGTTCGGCTATCGCCAGTGAAGTGAGGTGGGAAGTACAAACGGGACTCAACAGTGTAGGCCGGTGGCCGGATTATGATCTTTTTTATCACTTTGATAATATGCCATTTATTTATAATAATTTGGCATCAAATTAGTTTTTCACGGTCAGCAAGCTGACAAGATTATAGAAAGGCTAAACAACTACCGAATATGGAATTGATGTATGCTCATCAGGTCGGGTTCAATCAAATACGGAAAGAGAAATTTGATTTTTTTATAACAGCTTCCGGTTATGAAGTCCGCTCCACATACCTTATGAACAATGTGGAAATAGATGCCGGTAAAAAAATTTTTATCGGTTTCCATGAAAAAAAGGGAGTTCATGAGAGAAAAAAGAATGATGAAGCTTTCCGCCTTGCCGGTTTTGAAAACATTGAAATTTCATATTCAGAGGGAGGCAGGGTTTACCGGATAATTGACGATCTGTGCAAATCAACCGACAAGAATAATCTGAGATTCCTGATTGATTATTCCTGCATGAGCAAGACGTGGTATGCATCTATGATCAAGTATTTTATTGATAATGAATCTATTGGCAAAAACTTCGAGATATTTTTTTCTTATTCGCCTGCTGTATTTTCAGAGCCTCGTGAGGGAAGAAAAAGAAAATACCTTTCGCCTCCTTCCGGTCTTTTAAAACCAAACAAGTCTCCAGTAAAACCGGTTGCCCTGGTGTTGGGACTGGGTTATGAAAAGATGCTCGGGGAAAGTTTTCTAAATAAGATAAAATATGACTCGCTTTATGTTTTTTACTCAAACCCGGCTTTTGACAACCGTTATGTTGCCAAAATAATGGAAAACAACGAACAGATCCTGAAAAAGATCTCGCCCGAGAAAATTTTTACTTACCCTGTAGAGGATCTGAAAAAAACCGACTCTGTCCTCACTTCCCTTTGCCTTGAGCTGCGCCTGAGCCATCATATTGCCTTATTGTCGGTTGGACCAAAACCTTTTACTCTTTCTTGCCTTTTGCTGGCGGCACGTTATCCTGATATTGAGGTTTGGGATGTAAAAACTGAGAAAGAAGTAGCTGTTTATGAAAGGTTCCCTTCAGGTGAGCCTTTGGTTTGCAAGGCTGTTTTCAGCAATGATGAAAATGAGTTTTTGTAATTGTGCGTGTAGTTGTTGAAAAAATCAGCTGTACTCAATGAAGTTGAATTCTATATTAAAAAGCGCCTCATAGTATTGTCCGCGCTCCAAAATGTCTTCATCCCCGTTCTCGTAATACCAGTTGATTACAAGCCTGTTATTTTTACGAAGCGGCAAAAGTGTTTCCAGTACCTGCAGTATGTATCTTGATGCCATACAGCTGAAATATTCAAGGTCAACATTTACAATAGTAACCGGTGGAGGGTCTTTCTTGTATTCTTTTAGCCACTTGATAACAGGGGTGAAAAATTGTGAAGGCTCTTCATGGATAAATCTTCCTTTAAAGCTGAAAATGCCCGATGGGTCAAGCTCTATCCACGGGGTATTATTGGTGGCCTCTATAGTCATTGTTCTCATAAAAAAGCTCTTTATACCTTTTAATTCTGGTCGAATTCATCAGGATCATGAGAATATGTCTCGTCGTCGGGATCAATTTCAATATTTTCACTTTCACTTTCAGTTGCCGAACCGTCATATTCAATTAATTTGTCTTTTTCCTCCCTGTTGTCAATTTTTACCCTGACTTTCACAAGATAACTTGCATACTCGGTATCAACGGTTATTCCATAAAAAACCCCCCCGTTACTGGCAGGTACTCTTATAACATAATCGGAATACCCAAGCGGGTATTTTTTCCGGATAGCTTCCATTACCCCCGGGGGCAGATTGTCAATAGAGACAATTAACCGTTTTTTATACATTTTCGTATGGTGATAAATACGACTTGTTGTTTAATACAGGTAAAATTCAGAAATTTTTTTAAATATAAAGATCAACGCTTATATATTTTTACATTTTTTCCATTATTTGTTTCCCGCCCCCGGGATCCGGCCTGCAGATCTGGACAAGGTAAATATTTTTATCTTCTTTGACTTTGAAAATGAAATGTTATTGTTCCCTCTTGTTGCGCCGGCGCATCGCTTTTTTCATCAAATCTGCTGCCAAGAGCAGCCTGCAGAGCCTCCTGCTGAAGACACCTTTCGTTGAAATCTGAAGGTTCCTGCTCAACCGATGCATCTGTAACATTGCCTTTGCGGTCGACCTTTATATCGACCGTTACGACACCTCCCTCAGGGCATTTGTAAACAGGGACGGGAATATAAAGGCTAGTTCTTTCCGAAAGGTCATAATATATGTTGGTGGGACCGGTGTAGGGCTCATCACTTTCTTCATCCCCACGGTAAAGCTCACCGAAATCCTTTTCCTCGAAATCGACCTCAGGCTGCTCGGGTTCGGGTAAATTCCCGTCGGAGGCATTATTTAAAATGTCATCGACCCGGTTATCGAGTTCCTCCATTTCCCGGGAGCTGTAATCCCTGAATTGATCGGGCACCGGTCTGTCTGATTCCCTTGCTTCTGATTCACTTACAGCGATATTCCTTCTGGCCTCCTGCTGTGTTTGATCCCGTTGACCGTCGTCACCGAAAACTCTTTGTTCAAGGGTTTCGGTATCCGGACTTTCTGTTGCAACCTCTTCTTCAAAATCAATTAAAAATGCCTGGTGATGCTCGTTGTTTACAGTGGAGAGCCGGGAAAACATAAATGCGGCCACAATTAAAAGATGAAATGCAATTGTTCCAAGTATTCCATTTATCTCCCTGGCTGACAAATTGCGTAAAAATGTTATCCCTTTGGAAAACCGAAGCCTTCCAATGGTAACTTTTACTATGTTTTCCTTTTTTCCCATATTACTGCAAATATACATCAATCACCGCCTCAACCAAAACGTTTCCTGAATGTTAATATTTTTTACCCCATATATATAAAAACAATTATTGTTTTTTATTGTCAAAAATTACTATATTTGCAAACGGTAAAAACAGAAAAATTACACCCGGTTAAAAAATGACGGAAAACAAAGCAAATAAGAAATTTTTAAATTTTTCGCCCTACTGCGTCAGTGGCTTTTCTTTCCGTTATTATTTTTATTATATCTCAGATATAACAGCCGGGATTTTATGCCATTGAACGAAAAATAAAGTTTTAATATATAGCTGACAAAAAAAATCCCGGAGCAATCCGGGATTTTTTTTTGCGGTGATATTCAGGCTGCTAACTGTAAAAAATTGACCATGATGAGAATTGCCATAGCCGGTACAGGATTAATAGGGGGATCACTTGCAACGGATTTGAAAAAGAGGGGGTTTGCCTCCACTGTAACAGGTATTGAAACTAACCCTGAACATGCGCGAGTTTCAAAGGCTAAAGGTTTGGTCGACCGGGTCGGGGAGATGGAGAGTGCCATTGATTCTTCTGATCTTATAATACTTGCGACTCCGACAGATACCATTAAAAGTGTCTTGCCCCGGGTACTTGACAGGGTTGCCGGAACTGACAAGGTGGTTACCGATGTGGGGTCTGCCAAGGCGGGTATAGCAGAGGTTGTAAAAGATCATCCGGCAAGGAAGCAATATGTGGCCGCCCATCCTATGGCGGGGACCGAATATTCGGGACCCGGTGCTGCAAAATCTTCCCTGTTCGACAATAAAACTGCAATAATTTGTGATGCCCGCCTCAGTGATCCGGATGCTCTTGAGGCAATAAAAAAAATGTTCAATGTATTGAATATGAACACAATATTCATGGACTCGGGAGAACATGATATAAGTGCGGCATATGTTTCCCATTTTTCCCACATAATCTCATTTGCCTTGTCACTTAGTGTTCAGGAAAAAGAAAAGAATTATAAAAAAATTCTGGCCATGGCGGGAGGCGGTTTCGATTCAACCGTGAGACTGGCAAAAAGCTCCCCCGGCACATGGACGCCCGTTTTGCTGGAAAACGCACCGTACATTAATGAGGTTATTGATAACTACATTGAAAAACTTTACCAGTTCAGGAAGGCAATCCAAAACAGTGACCGCCAAAAAATTGACAATCTGATAATTGAGGCAAACAAAATAGAAAACATTTTAATGTAAAAAATAGTTTATAATTTTAAAAATAGAGTTTTAAAATGGAAGCTAAAGTGAAACCTTTATCAAATATGGAAAAACCGGTCATTAAGACAATAAGTGACTGGAGTGTATGCAGGCAGAAGCCTCTTGTCATTTCCGGTCCCTGCAGCGCCGAAACAGAGGAGCAGGTTATGGAGACTGCAAAACAGCTGTCGGCCGGCGGGAAATGCGATGTATTCCGGGCCGGAGTATGGAAACCCCGAACAAAGCCAGGAGGATTTGAGGGTATCGGCTGTTCCTCCTTAAGGTGGCTTAAACGTGTAAGAAAGGAGTGCCAACTACCTGTTGCAGTTGAGGTAGCCAGGGAAAAGCATGTTTATGAGGCACTTAAGCACGGCATTGATATTCTTTGGATAGGTGCACGTACCACCACAAATCCTTTTTCCATACAGGAAATAGCAGACACCCTTAAAGGTGTTGATGTTACAGTCCTGGTGAAAAACCCTGTAAATCCTGATGTTGATCTTTGGATGGGCGCCATTGAAAGAATAAACAAGGCGGGGGTCAACAGAATAGGTGCGGTACACCGCGGTTTTTTCTGCTGTGAGAACGAACCTTACCGCAATACTCCCAAATGGCAGATCCCGATGGAGCTTCGCAGGAGAATGCCTCAATTGCCCATGATTTGTGACCCAAGTCACATGTCAGGCAAACCGGGTTATTTGCAGGAAATTGCTCAAAAGGCTATGGACCTTGGTTTTGAAGGCCTGATGATAGAATCCCATATTCAGCCTGAAAATGCATGGAGCGACTCCGGACAACAAATTAAGCCTGCAGAGCTGGTATCCCTTCTGGAAAGCCTGGCGTCAGAGCCTGAAAATGAAAAAGTTGATTTTTCCTCCCGGCTTTTGAATGAATTAAGAGAACAGATCGATATATTTGACGATCAGATCATGGATATGCTTGAGAGGCGTTTCAGGGTTGCAGAAAAAATAGGCGCTGAAAAAAGGAAAAAAGATATACCCTTTCTTCAGTCGGCACGCCGTAGTGAAATTATCGGCAAAGCTGTAAAAAAGGGGGAAGGCAGGGGACTTGACAGGGATTTCGTAAAGCAATTATTCAGCCTGATCCACAGTGAATCTCTCAACCGCCAGATGAAAACAAAATAAAACAGATCAAATAAATGCATGAACTTACCATCAGCGGAAAAAGCGGCATATCAAGGATACTTATTGGGAGTCAGGCTGAAAGTATCGGCACACTTTTAAACAGCTCACAAGTGCTTGTGGTAGCTGACAAAAATGCCAGAAGGCTTCACCCGGGTTTTTTAAAAGGTTTCAGAATAATTGAGGCAGGTGGCGGAGAAGAGGTGAAAACTCTGGATACGGTAAGCAAAATATACAAGGAGCTGGTTAATATCGAAGCCGACAGGTCAACCTTCCTTTTGGGCTTTGGTGGCGGTGTTGCCTGCGACATTGCGGGTTTTGCCGCATCCACTTATATGCGCGGGATCTCTTTCGGACTTGTGCCCACGACCCTGCTTTCTCAGGCCGATGCAGGCATAGGTGGCAAGAACGGGGTAAATTTCATGGGGTATAAAAACCTTATCGGGCTCTTTTCTCAGCCACAATTTGTATTATGCGACCCCCTGTTTTTAAAGACACTCCCGGCCAGGGAGATCCTTTGCGGGGTGGGAGAGATTGTAAAACATGCTATTTTGTCGGGTGAGACATTGTTTGCATATTTAGAGGAAAATTATGATAAATTGCTAAAGCTTGAAAATGAAGTAGTCGCCAATGCTGTATGGCACTCTCTTTCGGTTAAGTCAGAAATAGTGAACAGGGATGAAACCGAGGAGGGCGAGCGCAGGAAACTCAATCTTGGTCATACCGCAGGTCATGCCATTGAAAAAACAGACAACAGCATAACACACGGGGAAGCTGTTGCTGCCGGACTTGCAATTACCTCGGTTATTTCAGCCCAGCAGGGGTATTTGGATAAAAATTGCTGCAAAAGGATACTGAAAATACTTGATAAATTTTCTTTGCCATATTTGCCCTGCTGCTCAACTTCACAGATAAACAGAGCGATACGTCATGATAAAAAGCGTGAGGGGGAATATATTCATTTTGTTGTAATAAAGGAAATAGGCAATACCGGGGTAGTGAAAATAAGGCTTGAAACCCTCGAGAGATGGATCGAACAGGCAAACTCTTTTTTGAACAATAAAAGCACCCATGATTTGTGTCAGTATTAAAGAAAAATCACCCCAAAGGCTTGGCGAGCTGGTTAAAAACGCCGATATGGCAGAAATAAGGCTGGACCTTATTAAACCGTCCCTTCCTTTGGTTCGCAGGATTTTCTCGGGCAGTCCGGTTGAGATGATTGCAACTTGCCGCCCCGGAGAGTATGATGATAAAAGGCGTGCCGTGCTCCTGAAGCAGTCCGTTGATGCAGGTGCCGGGTGGATTGATATGGAAACCGACAGTGAGACATCTTTCCGCGAGGATGTTGCTTCTTATGCAACAAATAAAGGATGCGGGCTTATCATCTCATACCATAATTTTACTACAACTCCTACTGCTGAAGAGCTTGAGCAGATAACGGCAGAATGCTTCAAAATGGGAGCCGGTGTGGCAAAAATAGCATGTATGGCCTTCAGTGGAAGTGATGTTGCAAAAATTTTATCACTTTATTCAAAATTTGAAAACCTGGTAGCCATATCAATGGGAGAGGCGGGTAAAATTTCGCGTGTGGCCGCACTGAAGCTGGGCGCCCCGTTTACTTTTGCCTCCGCCGGCGCTGATGCTTCAACGGCTCCCGGACAAATGACGGAAGGTCAAATCAGAAAAATGATGGAGATATTGCATATATGATGAACCAGACAAAATTATTTGCCGTAACCGGCAATCCGGTGCTCCACAGTAAAAGTCCGCCAATGTTCAACAGGCAGTTTACCCTGAAGGAGAAAGACGCAGCCTATTTTCGCATGGCCGCCTCTTCGGCTGATGAGGCAGTAAGGCTTTTCAGGCTGAGCGGACTGAGTGGTATGAATGTAACCGCACCGTTCAAAAAAGAGATAATGGGATTGCTCGATTGGACAGATCCGGAGGCAAATAAAATCGGAGCCGTAAATACAATTACCGAAAAAGGGGGGAGGCTTCTTGGTTACAACACCGACCATATTGGAGTTACCGGTGCTTTGTCTGAGAGCGGTTTTAATCCCGAAGGCAAAAGATGCACGGTTGTCGGGGCCGGAGGTGCCGGAAGGGCTGCTGTATACGGACTTGTAAACTCCGGCGCCAGGGTAACGGTAATTGACATTGATGAAAAAACTGCAGCCAAAACGGCCGGTGAGCTTGACTGCAGCTTTGCAGTTTACTCCTCTCTGCGCAGTTATGCGGAAAATTCAGATCTTCTGGTATATGCCACAGATACTTCTCACAAGGCAGTTGATCCTGACTGGTTAAAAGAAGGGCAGGTAATATTTGATGTCAATTACAAGGGATCACTTTTTGAAGATGTTGCAAGGGAAAAGGGCTGCAGGTTGGTTGGCGGACTACAAATGCTTTTAAATCAGGCAATACCGGCATACAAATATTTTTTGAATGATCATCCCGATATTGAAAGTATGCGTGAGGCTCTTGAGGAGGAGAGGGAAACGAAAAAGAATGTAATTGCACTTACCGGATTTATGGGAACGGGAAAATCTGCCACCGGCAAGAAACTTGCCGAAATGCTCGGGTACGATCATGTTGAAACCGATCTTATGATAGAAAAAAAGGCGGGATGCTCAATTTCTGAAATTTTCAGCAGCAGGGGTGAGGATTGGTTCAGAAATACTGAGGAGGAAGTTATCCGCGAGGCGATATCCGGGTATAACCTTGTAGTCTCCTGCGGCGGAGGTGCAATACTTTCACCGTCAAACCGCAGTGAATTGAAAAAGGCTGTTACAGTCTGGCTTTACTGCAGCACCCGCACCGGTACAGAAAGGGCAAATGACGGCACGCGCCCCCTGCTGAATGTAGAAAATCCCCTGGAGCAGGCCGGGCAACTTATGCTAAAGAGAAAAGGGTTTTACGCCCGCTCATGCGATCTGATGGTAAGCACAGAAGACAGGGCGGTCGGGTCCGTGGCTAAAATAATTGAAAAAGAGAGGAACAGCCTCTCTCAGGGTCAGTAATCTATTTTGAATATTAAGTTATTAACACGTGGTTTTTTTGCAGGATAACCCATTTTTGCTTTAAACGCTTAGGATATTTTAAAAATCTATTCCAATGCAGGAAGAATTGACAGGACCTTTGGAGGTGAGAGGGCACGTTGAGGCGCCCCCATCCAAGAGTATGATGCAGAGAGCTATTGCCGCAGGCTTGCTTGCGCGGGGGACCACTGTTATAACCAAACCCACATTCTGTAGTGATGCCCTTGCTGCAATTGATATGGCACGTATACTTGGAGCAGGCATCACTTGCGGTAAAGAAGAGGTTGTTATCAGCGGGGGGTTCAATCCGGCAGGCAATTTACTTGATTGCGGAGAATCGGGGCTTTCTGTAAGAATGTTTGCCCCCCTGGCTTCACTTCATAATTCATCCGTTACTCTTACAGGCAGGGGGTCGATACTTAAAAGGCCTGTTTTCATGATAAAAGAGGCCCTGGAACAGCTTGGAGCGGAATGTACAGACAATAACGGCTATTTACCCCTTATGGTAAAAGGTCCGCTTCAGGGGGGAGAGGCAGTGATCGACGGCTCAGCCAGCTCCCAGGCCTTGTCCGGACTCCTTATGGCCCTTCCTCTTGCCGGGAAAGCATCCCGTATAGAAGTTACCAATCTCAAAAGCAGGGCTTATGTAGATATGACAACAGATCTGTTAAATATTTTCAATATAGATATTGTTAACCGCAATTACGTCTCTTTTGAGATACCCGGCAACCAGAGATACAAGCCTGCGGCTTATACTGTGGAGGGAGACTGGAGCGGTGCGGCATTTTTGCTTGTGGCCGGCGCAATTGGGGGAAGTATAAGAGTAGGAAATATAGATACTCAAAGTCCGCAACCTGACAAGCAAATAGTTGAGGCTTTGAAAAAAGCAGGAGCTGTTGTGAAACCGGGCACCAAAGAGGTATATGTTGAAAGGTGCAATCTCAGCTCCTTTGAATTTGACGCGACCGGTTGCCCCGACCTGTTTCCCCCGCTTGTTGTCCTTGCTGCCGCATGCAAGGGCAAAACACGTATAAAGGGTGCCGAAAGGCTTAAATATAAGGAAAGCAGCCGGGGGGAGGTATTGAAAAATGAATTTTCCCGTCTGGGAGTTAATATTGAATTGCACCGTGATGAGATGACAGTGGAAGGGGGAGCGATGAAAAGCGGAAAGATCAGCTCGCACAATGATCACAGGATAGCTATGGCTGCCGCTGTGGCTGCGATAGTTTGCGAAGGCAGTGTAACTGTTGAGGATGCCGGTTGCGTGAATAAATCCTATCCCGGTTTTTTCAGGGATTTTGAAAAAATAACAGGTCACCGGTCAGGGAAGCCTTTCTTTTCAGGCAAGAGCCTAACCTGAAGTAATCACGGGACAACGGGTTAAACAATAGTTTCAGTTAAAAAGTTAAACTTGAAATGAAGATATATAAATTACTATAAATCAGCAGATAAAATAACAATTATAAATTATTAATAATGAACACCTTCGGAAGATTGTTCAGGGTCAGTATTTTTGGGGAATCACATGGCCATTCAACCGGTGTTGTTTTAGACGGAGTTCCTGCCGGGATTTCCCTGGATGCGGCCGATTTTGAAAAAGATCTTGAACGCAGGCGTAGCGGCACAAAAGGTACAACGCCCAGAAAAGAACCCGACAGTCCCGTGCTGGCAAGCGGGGTTCTGAATGGCCTCACTACCGGGAGTCCGTTAACGGTGATTTTTGAAAACCGGGATGTGCGTTCCGCAGGTTACGAAAAATTCAGGGATGTGCCCCGTCCGGGTCATGCCGATTTTACGGCAACAAAAAAATGGTCAGGCTACAACGACATCAGGGGTGCCGGCCATTTGTCGGGGCGGCTGACCAACGGGCTGGTCGCTGCAGGTGTGCTGGCAAAAAAGATAATTGCCCCTGTAAATGTTACCTCTTCATTGGTTGAAGCCGGCGGGGAGAATGATATTTCAAAAGCCGTTGATAAAGCATCTGATCTGAATGATTCTATAGGCGGAGTGGTTGAGTGCAGGGCCCGGAATTTGCCTGTTGGACTGGGAGAGCCGTTTTTCGACTCAGTTGAGTCTGTTATAAGCCACATAATTTTTTCAATTCCCGCAATCAGGGGGATTGAGTTTGGAGCAGGCTTTGCTTCAGCACGCATGAAGGGATCGGAGCATAATGACAGGATAATATCTGATGAAGGCAAAACAGAGACCAACAATGCAGGGGGAGTAAACGGAGGTATCACAAATGGAAACGAGCTGTTTTTCAGGGTGGCAGCTAAGCCCACTTCATCAATTGCTTTAACACAGAGAACAATAGATCTCAAGAAAGGGAGGGAGGTGGAGCTGAAATCTGAGGGGCGTCATGATCTTTGCATTGCTTTGAGGATACCGGTTATAACTGAAGCTGCCGCCGCCATAGCGCTTGCCGATTTATTTCTGATTCACAGGGGCATACAAGGCAATATTTTGTCTGCCAAAGACTGATGGGGGTTCTCAATATGAGTTTTCACATGTTTTGATTTTCTTTATTTTATTAGATTTGTTTTTTCTTAAAAAGCAAAACTTCCAATCGTGCAATCTATAATAATTGTCAATCAAATACTTATACTTGGTATACTGGTATGCATTGGTGTTTTTGCCACCAAAACAGGCATAATCAATGAGAACCTGAAAGAGGGCATCTCGCTTTTGGTGTTTAAGATCACGCTTCCACTTATGATCTTTACCAATTTCACCGAACTTGAGATAACTCCAGCACTTTTGAAAAACGGTGCCTTGGTGATCCTGTTTGCATACTTCTCTCTTTTTCTGCTCTTTCTTGCAGGCAAGCTTTCCACACGGGTTATGAAGCTTGACAGAAGAACGGGGGATATACACACATTGCACACGGTTTTCGGAAATCATGTTTTTCTCGGCTTTCCCCTTATAAATGCTCTTTTCCCGGGAGGTGAAGGACTTTTTTATGCCACTCTTTTCTTTATTGTATCCAGCTCTCTTTTGTGGACAGCTGGAATTTACATTATGAACCGTTCGAACAATAGCGGTATTGTTGATAATTTGAAGCATCTTGTCAATCCCACCACAATCGCTTTTTTTATTGGGCTTATATTCATGCTGTTCGAAATTTCGCTTCCCGGTGTTCTGGATTCACCTTTGACCGGACTGGGTGATACAACCAATTACCTTTCGATGTTATACATAGGGGCAATGCTTGCACATATGAACATTAAAGGAATAATTTCACGCACAAGTGTTTTTGTACTATCTATCAATAAGTTATTGATTGTGCCTTTCATTCTGATTATATCCATAAATTTCATTGTTTCGGTTTTTTCCCTGGAACTGGGCGAAATTGCCAGGTCAGTGGTAGTCCTTCAGTCAGCTATGCCCTGTATGGCAATCATTGTTGTACTTGCCCGCAGTTTCGGGGCCGATGATATGCTTGCAACACAAAACCTCTTTGTTTCAACAATTTTAAGTCTTATAACCCTGCCTGTTGTCTATTATCTTTTAGGGATTTTTTAAGGAGCTCACATTTTTTTGAGAAACAGACCGGTTTTGAAGAGATAAAACTGTATTTTTAATCACATTAAGTTAAAAAAATAATCCCTGCTGCACTTTATTGGAACAAATAAGTTATATTTGGATATTTATATATAACTAAAACCCTTTATTATGGACAGACGTTCATTTATAAAAAGAGGAGGGCTCATGGGGGCTGCTTCCTTTCTTTTTCCGGCTTTTTCCCAAAAAGCTGTCTCCCGTCAAAAAAACGGTGAGTACCCCGACATCTGCATAGTGAACGGGGAGAATATTTTTGACAACACAAAACTTCTGGTTGATACTCTTGGTGGTACAGGACGATTCGTATCGGGGGGACAAAAAGTTGGACTGCTTATTAACTCGGAATTTGAAAACAGGGGGGCATATGTAAGTCCCGATATGACGCTTTCTGTTGCAAAAATGTGTTTTGATGCCGGGGCATCCGAAGTGCGATGCCTTCAATTTGTAAGTCCCGAATACTGGCGAAGGAGCAAGTATGCGGAAGATTTATCCGGTATGATAGAGAAGATTGTAATCAATGACTACAATCAATCCCATGCAGAATTTGACCCGGATCATTTCTCCAGGGTTGATGTTTCGGGTAAGGCTCTAAAGGAAGCCGAGGTTGTAGATGATTTTTTCAGTTGTGATGTATATATAAACATATCCATAGCAAAACATCACGGCAGTACAATTTATACAGGCACTATGAAAAACACCATGGGGATTAACACAAGGGAGAATTGCGTTTCATTCCACACGGACGGCCCCACAAGGAACGATGCTGATTTTCTTGCTCAGTGCATAGCGGACCTTAATACTTTGCGCAAACCTGATATTTGCCTTGTGGATGTTTCTGAAGTGCTTGTCACAAACGGACCTTCAGGACCAGGTGATGTCATTAATCCCGGTAAGGTGGTAGCAGGAACAGATATGGTGGCAGTCGATTCCCTGTGTACAACCCTGATAAATCATGAATACGGTGATATTCTCAGTGTAGTGAAAGGCCATGAGACCGGACTCGGGGATATGGATTTCAAAAAAATGAAAATTGAAGAGCTTCATGCATAATGTAACTTCTGTTAATAAATACCATGTTAACTTTTGATTATGCAATACGACTGTTAAAAATGGCGGATTGATCAGCCGCTCGTCAAATTATTAAAAACATTAAACTAAAAGTATATATAAAATATCTTAAATAATTACAAATGAAACACTTAGTATTTTTATTCGGATTATTTTTTTTCTTTGTTACCTCATACGCAGATGAGGGGGAGATGTCTGAGCTTTTGCCTTCTGAAGTCGAGTTTGAAAATTGGCAGCCTTCTGGTTCACCCGAGAATTATGAAGGAGACGATCTTTTTTTCCTGATTAACGGTGGTGCCGATATTTATTATGAGTATGGGTTCAAAGAAGTGATAGCGGAACATTATATGGATGATGAGAACAATTCTATCCGTGTTGAAATTTACAAAATGAAAGATCCCGGAGCCGCATACGGTATATATTCCGTATCTGAAAGTCCTGATGCTGAAGCTTTCAAAATTGGTTATCACGGAGAGATGTCGGATTATCACATCAGATTCTGGAAAGATAATTATTATATTCTTGTCTCAGCAATGGATTCAGGTGAGGAAATTGAGGATGGAATGAAAAAAATAGCCTCGTTCATTGACGGGAAAATACCTCAAAAGGGAGAAAAGCCTGAAATAGTAAATCACCTTCCTGAAGAGAATTTTATATCAGCAAAGTATGTTAGAGGCAATCTGGGAATGAATAATGTATATTCTTTTACATTCCAGGACATTTTTGGCTACAATGAAGCTATTGCCGGAGATTACAGTCACTTCAAGCTTTTTATAATGGCTTACGACTCAAAGGAGAATTCATCGGAAAATCTCGAAAAAGCCGGTGAAAGCATGAAAGATCTTGACAAGTTTTCAGGTTATGAGCCGCATGAAAGAGGTTTCAGTTTTACCGACAATGAAGGTAACAATCTTTTTTTCTCGCTTTTTAACAACTACATTCTTTTGTTTATAGGCGAAGATTTGACTTATCAGCCAGAGATGTTTGAATTGATTGAGGATTCTTTAGAATAACCCCGAAATACAAATCCCGAATCCCGAAAACAATTTTCATTCGTAATAGAATGTCAATTAAATGAATGAAAAAAGCCCGGCGGCAGCTGTATTAATAAACCCGAAAATTCATTTGTGGAAAGTTTATAGTAAGCCCGGCTAGCTGATTTTTGGAAATTATTATATAAACTAAACTTGAAAACTCTATCCTGGAAAGTTAATATTGATTTTAACAATGCCATTTTTGTCCCATAATTAATATTATGTTAAATAGAAATATTAAAAAAAATTCTCTCACTCTCTTTTGTTCATTTTGGCCGTATCCCCCCTCTTTTGTATCAATCTTTATTAAAGCAAAAATTAAGATTGCTGACTGATATTGTTTATCCGTTTTCCCACACAACGGTGCATTTCCACACAACGGTGCCCTATAAAAAAACCGGCCATACGGCCGGTTTTTTTATTTTATATTTTATGCAAAATAGTTATTACTCAACTTCTACACCAAGTTTTCTTGACATTTCCTCATATTCTTCTTCCATACCGAGCCTGTAGTAAATAATTCTTAAAGTCTCCATTGCATCCTGGTCTTCCGGGTCAAGCTCATGAGCCTTCTCCATGTAAGGAAGAGCTTCTTCGAGAACTTCAAATGCTTCATCCCTGGCTTTTTCATATTCTTCGTGGTCGGCAATTTCCTGAGCCTCATCGAACATATCAAGAGCCTTGTTGTAATAAAATGCTCCGATGTTATAGTTTACCTCAAACATTTCGGGATCAATTTCATAGGCATTTTCATATGCCTCAATTGCTTTGTCCATTTCCCCTTCTCTCTCATACAAGGCACCCATTGCAAAATAGTATGAAGGATTGTCGGGCTCCTGTTCCAGTGCAAGTTCGAGATATTCAAGGGCTCGATCACTTTCATCGCCTTCCAGATAGAAATTTATCATCTCAACCAGCAATGCACTGTCATCAGGGTATTTTTCAAACCCTTCCTGCAGTATACGCTCGGCTCCCTCTCTGTCGTCAAGAGCCATATAAGTATCCATTATAAGCAGGTAAGTGTCGGATCCGCCGTAATCCAACTCCTTCGCGCTGTAATAATGCCCCAGTGCTTCCTCGTACTTTCCAAGCTCGTAGGAAACAAAACCGGCGTTGTAGTAGAGAGCGGTATCAATTTCTCCGCCATACTCCGGCATTTCAGTTACTTCGATAGCACTTGAGAAGTTTTTATAGGCCTCCTCCATCTCGCCAAACTCATAATAGTTTATGGCATTTTGAACAAAGCTTCCGTTAAGTCTTTCAAGCTCTACTTCGATATCTTCCTTGTTGCTTCCGTCGTCAAGCTCAATTGCCTTTTTTATAGCATCATAAGCTTTAGGAAGCGGGTCCTCCTCCATGAAAGGATCCGTCTCCCTCCATCCTGTAAGCACTTCTTCCTCAAAATAAAACTCAATCCTGTCAAAGACATAGATATCCCTTTCGCCCATGTCAGTTTCTTCAGTTCTGATCTCATTGGGTTCTCCGAAGAAAAGCTCAAACTCTTCAAGGGGCATTCCCATTCTCACAAAATCAATGTTCGCCCCGTGTATATCCATGAAAATATCAGCCCTGCTTAGCCAGGTGCCGGGTCTTTCATGCCTGTTGAACAAGCGGTCGATAAAATTGTGCTTTTCAGGATCTATTTGCCTGTTATTTCTCTCAAGCCTTCTTTCAAGTCCCTCGTATGATACAGCTTCCAGAGCTGTCTGCCCTTCCGCATCCATCTGACCGAAAGCGTTTGCAGATATTGCAAATATCCCTAAAAAGATAATTAAACTAAAGCAGATTCGTCTCATCTTAATATGTTTTTTGATTTGTAAATTAATTTTGCCAAAAATAGTTTTTTATATTTAAAACTCAAATATCCTGTAAAATAGTATTATATCAAACTATAATCTCAGTATGTATGTAATATTTTTCACAGGAAATAACTCAAAAACCTTGCGAAATATTATTAAAATCACAAATTTGTTCCGTTCACTTCCGCAATGGCAACTGCTGCAACCTTTTCCCCGTTTTTTAAATTAATTAATCTTACTCCCTGGGTCGTTCTGCCGGTTGTACGTATCTTATCTATTGCAAGCCTTATAGCCGTGCCAGACTTGGTTATAACCATCAGATCATCAGTATCATAAACACCTTTCAGTGAAATAAGTTTTCCTGTTTTGGGAGTAATGTTCATAGTCTTTACTCCTTTTCCTCCTCTGTTGGTTATCCTGTAGTCCTGAAGCTTTGATCTTTTGCCGTAGCCGTTTTCAGAGACAACCAGTATATCCTCATTTTCATTTTCAACACAAATCATACCGACAGCCTGATCATCTCCGCCGGAGAGCCTGATTCCGCGTACTCCGGCTGCCGTTCTTCCCATGGGCCTTATGGCTTTTTCAGGGAATCTTATGGCGCGTCCCGAACGTGAAGCAATGACGATATCGCTGTTTCCGCCGGTTATTTTGGCTTCAATAAGAAAATCACCCTCCCTGAGATTTATTGCGTTGATACCATTTTGACGCGGACGGGAGAATGCTTCAAAAGGAGTCTTCTTAATCACACCTTTTGCTGTAGAAAGTATTATAAAATGGTTTTTTATAAATTGTTCATCTTCGAAATCCTTTACATTTATAAAGGTTTTGATAGTGTCCTCAGGATTGATATTGATTACATTCTGAATTGCCCTGCCTTTTGAAAGTTTGTGCCCTTCGGGTATTTCATAGACCTTAAGCCAGTAGCATTTGCCCTTTTCAGTGAAAAAGAGCATTGTGTTATGCATTGTTGCAATAAACATATGCTCAAGGTAATCCTCATCCCTTGTGACGCTTCCCCTGGAACCAACACCTCCCCTCGTTTGAGTACGGTAAACATTTAAAGGGGTGCGTTTTATGTAACCCATATTTGAGATAGTAATAACAACCTCCTCATCAGGGTAAAGATCCTCGGGATTGAACTCCCCTTCATCGGGAATTATTTCCGTCCGCCTGTTGTCGCCGTACTGTTGCTTGACTTCATAAAGCTCGTCCTTTATCAGCTGCATTCGCATATCCTCATTATCAAGAAGCTTTCTGTAATAATCAATCATCTTTTTCAGTTCTTCATACTCCTTCCTGATCTTATCCCTTTCAAGTCCGGTCAGCCTGTGAAGTCTCAGATCAAGGATGGCCCTGGCCTGAACCTCGGTAAGTCCGAAATCTGACATGAGACCTTCCTTTGCAATATCCGGCGTTCTTGAATTTCGAATAAGGCTTATTACGGCATCCAGATTATCAAGCGCCACGAAAAGACCTTCAAGAATATGTGCTCTCTTTTCGGCTTGTTCCAGCTCGTACTTTGTGCGTCTTATAACGATCTCATGCCTGTGCTTGACGAAATAACCAAGCATCTGCTTAAGATTAAGCAATCTTGGCCGGCCGTTTACCAGCGCAATACTGTTAATGGCAAAGGACGTCTGAAGCTGGGTGTGCTTGAAAAGGTTGTTGAGGACCACTTTGCCGACCGCATCCTTTTTTAGGATAATTACTATCCTCATTCCGCTGCGGTCAGATTCATCATTTATATAAGAGATCCCCTCAATTTTGTTGTCGTTTATAAGCTCGGCAGTCTTGCGGATCATTTCGGCCTTGTTAACCTGATAAGGGATCTCGGTTACAATTATTTTGTCACGGCCTGTTTTTGTCGTTTCTATCTGGGTTTTAGCCCTCATGACAACCCTGCCCTTTCCCGTCTCATAGGCGTCCTTTATGCCCTGGGTACCGCAAACAGATCCTCCTGTGGGGAAGTCCGGACCTTTGACATATTCCATCAACTCCTGCACTTCAATGTCATTGTTGTCAATATAAGCGGCAATTGCATCAATTATTTCGGAAAGATTATGCGGGGGCACATTGGTTGCCATTCCTACTGCAATTCCGGATGCACCATTGACAAGAAGCGTAGGTATTTTTGTGGGAAGCACTGTCGGCTCTTCCAGGGTGTCATCGAAATTTAGCCTGAAGTCAACCGTGTTTTTATCAAGATCGGCCAGTATCTCATCAGATATCTTCCGCAGCTTTGCCTCAGTATACCTCATAGCGGCCGGCCTGTCGCCGTCTACAGACCCGAAATTTCCCTGTCCGTCAACCAAAGGATATCTCATTGACCACAACTGGGCCATACGCACCATGGCTTCGTATACCGAAAGGTCACCGTGGGGATGATACTTACCCAGCACCTCTCCCACTATCCTGGCAGACTTTTTATGTCCCCGGTTGGAAACCAGGCCCAGATCATACATTCCGTAAAGAACGCGACGGTGAACCGGCTTCAGTCCATCCCTGACATCCGGCAATGCCCTTGAAACAATAACCGACATTGAATAATCAATGTAGGCCGATTTCATCTCCTCTTCAATATTAACTTTGCTGATATTAGATGCTTCTGCCATTTTTATAATTATATTTTTTATTGTACAAGTCACTGTTAGTCAGTGACTTGCTTTTGAAATCATAAATTGAAGTAATTTAAAGTAATCGTAAAATAAAGCGAGCACTAAATTAGTTATTATATCTTGAAAAAAATTCTGAAAAATCTCATAATTATTAACAGTTTTAAATTTATTTATATTTATCGTAACTTTGTAAATTGGCAGCATGCAAAGATAAGCTGTGATGCGCATTAGGCGGTAAAGAGAGTAGAATAAAATACTCCGCCGCCCGTTTTTAAAGATGAAAAAGTATAGATATAAGTAAGAGGGAATTTTATGGATGCAAATTTTTCGCAAAGAGTAAAGGATGTGTTGCTTTACAGCCGTGAAGAAGCCGTTCGCCTTGGAAACCGTAATATCGGTTCGGAACACCTTTTTTTGGGTATTCTCAGGGACGGAGAAGGAACGGCCATTGACATTCTGTTGTCACTGGGGCTGGATTTGTCTGATATACGCAAAGCAATTGAAAAAAAAGTTGGTACAGGGGAGGCTCTTTCACCGGAAGAATCTCAAAATATACCGCTGTTAAAAACAACTGAAAGGGTTTTAAAGCTTGTCCATCTGGAAGCAAGGGCTTTCAAAACCGATACTATAAATACCGGGCACCTTTTGCTTGCTATTTTAAAGGATGAGTCCAATTATATTTCACGGTTACTGGCAGAGGAAAATATTGACTACTTTGATGTTAAAGAAGAAATGGAAGAAAAAGAGAAAAAACCAAAATCGGAATTTCCAAATGAAGATGATGACGAAATAAAAGGCCCCTTCGGCAGTGGTAAATCCTCTCAGGGCTCCGGTGCCAAATCAGGATCGGAAACTCCGGTTCTGGATAATTTTGGCATCGATCTGACCAAGGCAGCCGAAGAGAACCGCCTTGATCCAATTGTGGGAAGATCGGTTGAAATTGAACGGCTTGCCCAGATATTGAGCCGGAGAAAGAAAAACAACCCCATACTTATCGGTGATGCAGGTGTCGGAAAATCTGCAATTGTAGAAGGTCTTGCAATGAGGATTGTTCAAAAGAAAGTATCCAGGATTCTTTTCGGCAAGAGGGTCATTACCCTCGATCTGGCTTCAATAGTTGCCGGAACAAAGTACAGGGGGCAATTTGAGGAGCGCATCAAGGCTATTTTGAATGAACTTGCCAAAACCGACAAGATCATACTTTTCATTGATGAAATACACACTATTGTAGGTGCCGGCGGAGCAACCGGTTCACTAGATGCAGCCAATATGCTTAAGCCCGCGCTTGCAAGGGGCGAGATACAATGTATCGGCGCAACCACACTAGATGAGTACCGTCAGCATATCGAAAAGGACGGGGCCCTGGAGCGCAGGTTCCAGAAAGTTATGGTGGAGCCCACTTCCGAAGAGGAGACCGTCGAAATACTCAACAATATAAAAGACCGGTACGAAGATCATCACAATGTATATTACACCCCCGAGGCAATCAAGGCTTGTGTTTCCCTGACGGAAAGATATATAACCGACAGGCACTTGCCTGACAAGGCTATTGATGCCCTTGATGAGGCAGGATCAAGAGTGCATATTTCCAATATTGTGGTTCCCCAGCAGATACTCGACTACGAAGAGCAGCTGGACAATATCCGTCAGGAAAAGGTTCAGTCGGTCAAAAACCAGAACTTTGAGCTGGCTGCCCGTTACCGCGACAAAGAAAAGGAGCTTTTGGATCTTATAGATGTTGAAAAGCAAAAATGGGAAAAGGAGCTTTCAAAGAACAGGCAGGCTGTTGGAGAAGATAAGATAGCCGAGGTTGTGGCTATGATGACCGGCGTACCGGTTCAGCGTGTTGCCCAGGACGAGGGCAGCAGGCTTGTTAAAATGGGTGATGAGCTGAAATCCCGCGTTATAGGCCAGGAACAGGCTATCGACAATGTGGTAAAGGCCATCCAGCGTAACCGTGCCGGACTGAAGGATCCCAATAAACCTATCGGCTCCTTTGTATTTCTCGGTCCGACCGGTGTTGGAAAAACAGAGCTGGCCAAGGTTCTTGCCGAACACCTGTTTGAAAGCACCAACAATATGATCCGCATCGACATGAGTGAATATATGGAGAAGTTCTCAGTATCCCGTCTGGTAGGAGCACCTCCCGGGTATGTGGGATATGAGGAAGGCGGTCAGCTGACTGAAAAGGTGCGCCGCAGGCCCTACTCGGTTGTTCTTCTCGACGAGATCGAGAAAGCGCATCCCGATATCTATCATATCCTGCTTCAGGTCCTCGATGACGGTCAGCTAACCGACAGTCTGGGCCGCAGGGTGGATTTCAAGAACACAATACTGATAATGACATCGAATATCGGAACAAGGCAGCTAAAAGACTTCGGTAAAGGCGTTGGATTCAGCACAACTGCAAATGAGGCCGGTTCACAGGACCACATGAAGAGCCTCATACAGAAGGCGCTGAAGCAAACATTTTCACCGGAATTCCTAAACAGGGTAGACGATGTTGTAATATTCAACCAGCTTACCCGCGAGCACATTCACAAAATAATTGACATAGAGCTTAAGGGATTGTACAAGAGGGTTGACGAGCTGGGATACAATGTCAAGCTTAAGCCTTCGGTGAAAGATTACATTGCTGATAAGGGATATGATGTTCAGTACGGTGCCAGGCCTCTAAAAAGGGCTATCCAAAAATACCTGGAAGATCCGATGGCCGAGGTTATTATCAAATCGGAGCTGAAGGAAGGCGATACGATCGTGGCCGAGTACAACAAGAAAAAGGACGAGGTCAAAATAATGATCGACAGCCAGGAGAAGAAGGAAAAACAAAAATCGCGTTAAAGATCTTCGTTTATAACGCTTCCATACAGGTCAAACTCGGAAGCCGAATCTATTTTAACATAATAAAAATTGCCCGGGACAAGTTTCCCGGGTTTTTTTATTATAACCTCCGGGTCCACTTCAGGGGAGTCAAACTCCGTTCTTCCTGCATAATGGTCCGATTCTTCACGGTCAATTATAACCCTGAAAGTTTTACCGGTTTTTTGAGCGTTAAGCGATTGGGATATCTGCTGCTGTATCGACATTATCTCATTTGCCCTTCTCTCTTTTTCTTCAGGGGGAACAGTATCCGGGTAATTTTCACCGGAGAGGGTGTTCTCTTCGTGCGAATATGTAAAAACACCAAGCCTGTCAAATTTCATATCCCGGACAAATTGCTTCAGCTGTTCAAACTCCTTTTCCGATTCGCCCGGATGACCAACGAGCAAAGTTGTCCGAACGGCCACGCCCGGCACTTCTTTTCTTATTTTATTTATAAGGCTGGTGATATTTGCCTGCCCAGTGCCGCGGCGCATCTTTTTCAAAACACCGTCAGAGCAGTGTTGAAGCGGCATGTCAATATAGCGGCATACTGAAGGGTTTTCTCTCATAACCTCCAGGATGTTACTTGGAAAAAGGGAAGGGAAAGCGTAATGCAGCCTTATCCATTCAATACCTTGAATTTCGGAAATTTTTTGAACCAAATTAGCAAGCAGCGGCTTTTTGTGAAGATCAACACCGTAATAGGTCAGATCCTGGGCTATCAGTATAAGTTCTTTCACACCTTTATCTGCCAGCAACTGTGCTTCCTGAACAAGCTCATCCATTGGTGCCGATACGTGCCTGCCCCTTATTTCAGGTATGATACAAAAAGAGCAGGTGCGGCTGCAGCCTTCTGAAATTTTAAGATAGGCGTAATGAGAAGGAGTGGATACGATTCTTTCTTCTGTATACTCTTTTTTGTATTTTATTCCCAGTGCTGAGGCAATACCCTCCCAGTCTGTAACCCCAAAATACCCCTCAACTTCCGGAATCTCACTTTTCAGCTCTTTGCCATACCTTTGGGAAAGGCAGCCCATAACGTACAATTTGCCTGTTTTTCCCCTCTTCTTTTCTTCGGCGAATTTCAGGATCATGTCGATCGACTCGCGCTTGGCATCGTTAATAAAGCCGCATGTATTGATAATAACCGCGTTGTGGGAGGAATTTTCATCGTCAAAAAAAACTTTCCAGTTGTTTGCCGCAAGTATACCGGAGAGCTTCTCTGAATCAACAGTGTTTTTTGAGCAACCCATTGTTACAATGTTCACTGTTGAGGGGTTTGCCTTCACGATGAAAAAATTTTAAAGCGTTAAGAAAAGTTTTAATTGGAGAACAGGGAGTCGACAAATTCCATTTTGTTGAATATCAGCAGGTCATCCAGTCCCTCTCCCACTCCTATGTATTTTACGGGTATTTTGAACTGATCCGATATTCCTATTACTACTCCCCCTTTGGCTGTCCCGTCAAGTTTTGTGAGCGCAATGGCCGTCACCTCTGTCGAACCGGTAAACTGTTTTGCCTGCTCGAATGCGTTTTGCCCGGTCGACCCGTCAAGTATTAAAAGTACTTCATGAGGTGCGTCGGGAATAACTTTTGACATCACTTTTTTGATCTTGCCAAGCTCGTTCATCAGGCTTACCTTGTTGTGCAGCCTGCCTGCGGTATCAACAAGAACAACGTCCGTGTTTTTTGACCTGGCAGAAGCAAGTGTGTCGTAAGCTACCGAGGCCGGGTCCGATCCGTGCTTCTGCTTTATAAGGTTTACCCCTACCCGTGATGCCCATATATCAAGCTGCTCTATAGCCGCAGCCCTGTATGTATCAGCGGCTCCTATCATTACACTGTTACCCCTTTTTTTAAACTGATGGGCAAGCTTGCCTATGGTAGTGGTCTTGCCTACCCCGTTTACTCCCACCACCATTATAATATAGGGTTTTTTGTCTGGGGGAACGGTAAAATCCTCCTGTTCAGCCCCTTCTCCCCCAAGCATGGAGGCTATCTCTTCCCTGAGGATATTGTTCAATTCGGCAGTACCCATGTACTTTTCCCTTGCTACACGATTTGATATATTGTCAATTATCTTGACTGTAGTATTAATTCCCACATCGGAGCTGATAAGGGCCTCTTCCAGGTTGTCCAGCACATCCTCGTCAACTTTTGATTTGCCTGCAACAGCCCTGGACAGCCTTTTAAAGACACTTTCCCTGGTCTTTTCAAGACCGCGGTCAAGACTCTTTTTTTTCCCGGTTGAAAATATGCCGAAATTAAACATTATGCCCGGTGTTTAAATTCAAAATATAAAAGTAATGCAGGCCACAAAGCCAGGCTGGCTTGCTTAAGGTGTTTTTGAATAGCTCAGAGTATAAAGGCTGCAAATGATTATGGGCTTTTAAGAGCAAAAAATGGCTTATCCGGGGATAAATAAATTATTTTTCTCCGGCGAAAAAATTATTTACGTATTCCTTGTTTATTATATCCTCTTTAAAAACATAATGTCCGGTTTTCGAAGATTTAACCATTTTGATGACTTTTACCAGGTTCCTCGCATCACCGGCTTTAAATGTTGATACTACTTTCTTGGCCATAATTACAGTTTATTTTATTTCACGGTGAACTGTGACTTTTCTTAATATAGGGTTGTACTTCCTCAACTCAAGCTTATCAGGTGTATTTTTTCTGTTCTTTGTTGTTATATACCTGGATGTACCGGGCATACCTGTCTTCTTGTGCTCGGTGCACTCAAGTATAACCTGCTGTCTGTTTTCTTTAATTTTCTTTGCCATTTATAAATCCTCCTTTTAAACGGTTTTAATGTAACCTTTCTTTTCAGCCTCTTTAAGAACGGTATGAAGACCCTTTTTATTGATCAGCCTTATAGCCTCGGTCGATACCCTAAGGGTAATCCAGCGGTCTTCCTCCTCATAGTAAAACTTTTTGGTAAAAAGGTTCGGATAAAACCGCCTTTTGGTCTTCCTGTTCGAGTGAGAAACATTATTGCCGGTTAAAGCACCCTTTCCTGTTATTTCACAAAATTTTGACATCTTACAATATTTTTACTTTTAATATACCTTAATTTGAACAGTTTGCAAAATTCGTTATTTTTTTCAATAATTCAAACTTATTTTCAATTAATTTTTATGCATTTAAAAGACCCGTCACCTCAAACTTATGTTGCTACTGAAGGCCTTTTTTAAGACCAGCACTTTAGCCCTTTGCAGAATTATTAAGTTCAAACTGCCCTTACCCATACCTGTCCTTTCTAAAGCAAGCGGTTCTATGTTTTTATATTTTTGCGAAGCATATTTAGTGCTGTCACCGAAGCCCTTTTAATATTCCTTTCCCGGTTGTCGCCAAAATAAAAAATATCGGAAAAGCAACCCCGGGGAGTATTCACCGCAATGCATACCATCCCGGCAGGCTTTTGCGGTGTGCCCCCGTCAGGTCCGGCAATACCGGAAATAGCCACAGAATAGTCGGTTTGCATAATACGGCTGCCGTTGACAGCCATAGCTTCAACCGTTTGTTTACTTACTGCACCGTATTTACTTAATATATTGTCGTCTATATTAAGCAAACCCGTTTTAAGCTCATTTGAATAGACCACTATTCCTCCCTTGAAATATTGCGAACACCCCGGAACTGAAACCAGCATTGAAGATATCTTCCCTCCTGTACAGCTTTCAATTGTACATAATGTTTTGTTGTTAGCTTTCAGCATATTTCCAACAATCATCTCAAGTGTTTCTTCATTGTACCCTACAATATATTGCGGGATGATCTTTTTCAGTTTTTCAGCCTGCCCTTCAACCGACTCTTTTGCCTTTTGCATGCTCTGGTCACGGGCGCCAAGGCGCAGTCTGATTATCCCCGGTGAAGGAAGATAGGCAAGAGTTACATTTTCGGGAAGCTCATTTTCAAAATCCCGGAGAATATCGGCCAGCATGGCTTCAAAGCTGCCGCTTGTAACTATCGTTTTTTGATAATGTGCAGGCAGTTTCAGAGAGCGGGTAAGGCGGGGAATAATTTCCTTTTCCACTATATTTTCCATTTCAAAAGGAACTCCCGGTATAACCACAAATATTTTCTTCTCTTTTTCCATCCACAGTCCCGGAGCAGTCCCCAGGGGATTCATAACAGGATCTGCATTTGCCGGTATTTCCGCCTGGCGGCGGTTATTTTTGTTAAGGGGCAGTTGTTTTTTACGAAGCAATTGCTTTATATTCTC
This sequence comes from Bacteroidota bacterium, assembly GCA_003554865.1. GTDB lineage: Bacteria > Bacteroidota > Bacteroidia > Bacteroidales > PUMT01 > PUMT01. Next base: position 137,001 of record PWHJ01000001.1, read on the forward strand.
CAGCACACTTTTGTTTTCTACCAGGTGCGTGCCAAAAAAGTCGCAAAGTGCCGCTTTTGTAACATCATCGTGTGTCGGACCAAGTCCACCGCCCACAATGATCACATCCGACCGCCTTTCAGCTTCCTCCAGTATGCCGGCAACCTCCCCGCGGCAGTCGGGTACCGAAGAAATCCGCTTTACGGCAAGCCCTGCCAACGTAAGCCTGTCGGCAATCCATGTCGCATTTGTATCGGTTACCCTCCCTTCCAGAAGCTCATTCCCTATTGTTATAATCTCAGCCGGCATAATTTTGCAATAATTACCTCAATATTAAAGCAGTATCAATTACTTTTCAACATCACTGCAGTATCAGGTTTCTTCATTACTGCAGTATTAATCTTCTTCCCCGGCCTTTTTCATTGCACTCAGTCTTTGCAGCAAAGGCGGGTGCGAATAATTGAAAAAGACATAAGCCGGATGCGGTGTTAAATTGCTCAGGTTTTTCGCCGAGAGTCTTTTAAGTGCCGCCGCCAGGTCATCAGCATTGTGATTCAGTGCTGCAAACCGGTCAGCTTCATATTCGTTCTTTCTTGAGAGCACATTGGTTAACAGTCCCAATACAGTAGAAATCGGCGAATAAAGAAGGGAAAAAGCGAGCAGTCCCACGTGAAATGATGGCTCCCCGGCACCCAGCGCGGCCGAAAGATGCGGATTATCAATAAAAAGGGAAAGAAGCCAGAGAGTAAAACCTGTAGTGAGAAGTGATATGATAAGGCCCTGTCTGATATGCTTCTTCTTGTAGTGCCCTATTTCATGAGTAAGCACGGCAACGATCTCATTGTTTTTAAGATCATTGATAAGAGTATCGAACAACACGATCCTCTTTTTTTTGCCCAGTCCGGCAAAATAAGCGTTTGCCTTTGAAGAGCGTTTCGAGCCGTCAATCACATATACATCCTCAAGCTCAAAACCTGTTCTCCCGGTCATATCCTCTATCTCACTCTTAAGCTCGCCCTCGCCAAGGGGCGTTTGCTTGTTGAAAAGAGGGACAATGAGAGTAGAGTAGAACATATTCATAAATATCATAAAAGCTCCGGCAGTAATCCATGCATAAACCCAGAACCATGTTGTTGTCTGAAGGTAAAACCAGGTAATAAGAGCAAGCAGTCCACCGCCGATTATAATCGAAAGGGCCCACCCCTTCAGCTTGTCAGTTACAAATAACCAGGGAGTTGTTTTATTGAACCCGAACCGCTCTTCGATCACAAAAGTATGATATACCTGGAAAGGTATATTAATAATATCTGAAGCAATCATTAAGATACCGAAAAATATTACAGTCACGGCCACCGGGTGATCGCTTAAACCGCGGGCCAGAGAATCTACAAATGCAAATCCTTCCAAAAAGAGCATCAAAAGTATCACAACCAGATTAAATGCACCTGTGAAAAGCGAAAATCTTCGATTTACCTGTTCATACAAAATAGATTTTCTGTATTTTTCCTCATCGAAGAAACCTTCCACCTCTTCCGGGAGCTTTTCGGATCTTTTGAGAGAATTAAGGTATTCCAGCACAGCATCCAGGATGTACTGCCCTATTACAAGTATAACTATTATATAAAACAGCATATATTTAATTTTTCAAGTTTTAATTTAAAATTTTTGCCTGTAATGATACACGGGGCGGTAAAAAATACCCCGGCCATACTTCCGGAGTCTAAGCTCCGGCAAACAAGTTCATTTATTCCCTGCGGAGCACCTGTTCTGACTCCAAGGCATACCTTTTAATTTGCCTGCTGCGTTGTACCTGTTCATTTGCCTGCCGGGGAATGTTTGTTCATTTACATCATACGGCGCCCCTGTTCATTAATCTACCGTGACACATCTGTTCATTAACCCAGGATTCGGGTATTAACGGATATCTAAGGGTGAACAATTTGTTCGTCAATCTTTTTTCTCTCCTTTTTCCTCTCCTCAAGTAATTCCATATACTCTTCCTTGCCGGGCCGGTCGTGAAGCTCCATCGATTTTTCCAGCCACTTTATCCCAACCTCAAAATTGCCCTTCATTTCAGAAATAAAAGCCATATTGAAAGCAGCGGCGGCAGCAACCGGATTGTACCAGTAATCTGTAAGAGGCATCAGCAGCTCCGCGGCTTTTTCCCATTCGTGTTGTTCAATATGCATAGCTGCTTCACTTATTTTGGTCGAGACCATAGAAGAGTAATAAACCCTCTCGGCGAGCTCCCAATGAGGTGCTATACGTCTTGCATAGTTGAGGTTTGAAAAATAGGCCGCCTCCTTCCATGCCTCCTCCCTGGACGGGAGCGCTTCTCTTGCAGCCCTGCGGTTTGATGAACTGCTTCCCCACCTGAGGGTATCCTCAAATGTATGCTCGTTGATTATTCCGGCCCCGTCACCTTCGTAGAAACGCCATAAAGCCTCTATATACAAAGTCTTCACCACCTCATACCTGCCGCTTCTGGCCCTTGTTCTCGTGGAATCCTCAAGGTTGAAGTATTCAAAAGAAACAACCGCGTCCGCCTCCAGCGAGTCGACCAGATGATAAACAAATCCCGGCTCAAGGGGCGGCCTTTTATGGAGGCTGTCAGCGTGAACGGTCTCCAGGATCATTGTAGTGTCAACAAAACCGAAACGGGGCGACTCGTTAAGAATGTCGGCCAGACTGAAGATACCTTCCGTAGAGGCCATGTTTAAAATCTCCAGCTTCTCTTTTTCACTGTTGTTTTGGACAATGCTGTCGGGCAGGTAAATATTCCTGTTTAAAAGTACCAATTCTTCAAGTCCGGCGGGTATTGATACTTCGCCAGGCTCCAGCATCTCTATATCGATGCGGTTCACTGTCAGGCACGAACCAAGTGACAGCAATGCCAAATATGCTGTTAACAACCTCAGTTTAAGGCCCATAGAACAAATTTAAAGTGACCGTTTCAGGTCTGCATTGCACCGCAAACGGAAATAACCTGTCCGCTTACATAACCGGACAACCCTGATGCAAGAAACAGGACCGTATTTGCAACATCTTCGGTAGTGCCGGCACGCTTAAGGGGTATCTGGTTGACCCATTCCTTTTTGACATCTTCGGGCAGTTCAGAGGTCATTTCCGTCATTATAAATCCAGGGGCTACTGCATTGCATCTAACCCCTCTTGATCCCAGCTCTTTTGCCACCGATTTTGTAAAGCCGATTATACCTGCCTTTGATGCCGAATAGTTTGACTGGCCGGCATTTCCTCTTATACCCACAATGGAGCTCATATTTATGATAGAGCCTGAGCGCTGCTTCACCATGGTCATCTGCACCGCCTTGGTGTAGTTAAAAACCGATTTGAGGTTTACATTTATAACCGCATCCCACTGTTCCTCATTCATCCGCATCAGCAGTGTGTCCTTTGTAATGCCTGCATTATTAACCAGCACATCCACCCTGTCAAAATCCTTAACTATTTGCTCCACCGTCTTGGAGGTCATATCAAAATCGGAAGCATCGGAAGCGTAACCTTTGGCTTTAACCCCCATCTTGTTCAGCTCATTTTCAAGCTCCTTCGAAGAATCATCTATTACAAGATCGGTAAAGGCAATGTTGGCACCGTTCCTTCCCAGCTCCATGGCTATAGCCCGTCCTATCCCCCTGTTGGCACCGGTTACAATTGCGGTTTTTCCTTTTAGTAATTCCATATTTATGCTGTTTTTTTTTAAACAATTTCACTCATTAAAACGAACTTCACTGTCATTACAACTGCCGGTATCCTTTTGTTTTACCACTACTGCATAAACTTAAGGGATCGAGGGCAGTTCTGTAAAGTCATGCATTGCCGGGCTGACCCTCAAGTGCCTCAAGCATAGTTTTTCCAATGAGTGCAGGGGATTCGACTACATGTATACCGCACTTTTCCATAATTTCCATTTTCGCCACGGCAGTATCATCCTTTCCTCCCACAATTGCGCCGGCATGACCCATGCGTCTGCCTTTCGGAGCTGTTCTGCCTGCCACGAAACCGGCAACCGGCTTTGTGCCGTTTTCCTTTAGCCAGTTGGCGGCCTCAGCCTCCATTCCGCCCCCGATCTCACCTATCAATATTATACCGTGCGTTTCAGGGTCATCCATAAACATCTGAACGGCCTCCAGTATCGAGGTTCCCACTATCGGATCCCCGCCGATACCAATACAGGTAGATTGCCCCAGTCCGGCTTTGGTTATCTGGTCAACCGCCTCATAAGTTAATGTACCCGATCTGGAAACTATTCCTATATTACCCTTCTGGTGTATGAAACCGGGCATTATGCCCACCTTGGCCTCCCCTGGGGTTATAATACCCGGACAGTTGGGGCCTATCAGCCTGGAGTCCCTTTTTTTGAGATACTCCTTTACCTTTATCATATCAGAGGTAGGAATTCCCTCGGTTATGGCAACAATTACCTTTATGCCGGCATCGGCCGCCTCCATAATGGCATCGGCAGCAAATCCCGGGGGAACAAAGATGACCGATGTGTCGGCCCCAGTCTCTTTTACAGCATCTTCAACTGTGTTGAAAACCGGTTTCTCAATGTGTTTTTGTCCGCCTTTACCCGGGGTTACACCACCTACAACATTGGTCCCGTACTCTATCATCTGTGTTGCATGAAAAGTACCTTCGCTTCCTGTAAAGCCCTGAACTATAATGCGTGATTGCTTGTTTACTAAAATGCTCATTTTATATGAAGTTTTTAAATTAACATCTCAAAAGTAGTTTTTTTATCTATTATTTCAAAAAGATTCGCTTTGCACTTTTTCTTCTCTGTTTTGCTTTGCACTTATACTTCTCCGTTTCGCTTTTTGCAATTTTTCTTCCCCGTTTTGCCTTGCACTTATTACTTCTCCGTTTCGTTTTTTGCAATTTTTCTTCCCCGTTTTGCTTTTTTCCCACAAAGTTACTTTCCGGATAAATGCCTAATTTTGTGGAATAAATTTTAAACATTAAACCCGAAAAACCTGATAAATGCCCCCTCAATCCACCATAGTGGCACCTGCAACTCCACCCGGTCAGGGCGCAATAGCGGTAATCAGACTTAGCGGCCCGCATTCGGTTGAGATATGCGAAAAGGTCTTCTTACCGGCCAGCGGGGGTGCCAAACTTTCCGGCCGTAAACCCAACAGTGTCAATTTCGGCAGGCTTGCTGACGGGAAAGAGATACTCGACGAGGTGCTTGTTACGGTTTTCAGGGCGCCACACTCCTACACCGGCGAGGATGTTGTTGAGATCTCATGCCACGGGTCGCCATACATTCGAAGGGAGGCAATCAGGCTTCTAATTGATAACGGAGCGGCAATGGCCAAACCGGGAGAGTTTACGCAAAGAGCCTTTTTAAACGGTAAAATGGATTTGCCCCAGGCTGAAGCGGTGGGCGATCTGATAGCCTCCTCCTCGAGGGCATTTCACAAAGTGGCTGTAAATCAAATGAGAGGAGGCTTCTCAAAGGAAATTAAAAAACTTCGCGAGAAGCTTCTCCACTTTGTCTCGCTTGTAGAGCTGGAGCTGGATTTCAGCGAAGAAGACGTGGAGTTTGCCGACAGAAGTGAGCTAAAGTCACTTCTGCAGTCTATCTCTGAGATGACGGGATCACTTACCAAATCCTTTTCCTTCGGAAATGCTATAAGGAACGGAATTCCCGTGGTTATAGCAGGCAAGCCCAATGTGGGCAAATCCACACTGCTTAACTCCCTTGTGAGCGAAGAGAAGGCCCTTGTATCTGAAATTCCCGGTACCACGAGAGATTCAATAGAGGATGTGATACACATTGAAGGAATAGCTTTCCGTTTCATAGATACGGCAGGGATCAGAGAGACTACCCAGAAGATTGAAATAATGGGTATCAGGCGAACAATGGAAAAAATCCGTCAGGCATCGGTTATACTTCTGATGGTTGAAGCAACAGATACGCCTGATCACATAAACCAGATTATTGAAGGTTTAAGGGAAAAGCCGGAACTTTCCGGCAAGCGGATCATTTTGCTGCTGAACAAGTCCGATCTCCCAAGGAAAGAAAACAGCGTTAAACCATCCGGTGATAACTTCCCCTCCTTGGACGAGAAAGACCATGTGGTTGAAATATCCGCCAAAAAGGGTGATGGACTGGAAAACCTGAAGGAACTGCTTGTTGATATTGTAAATGAAGGAAGACCGAAAGAAGATGATATAGTTGTTACAAACGCCCGCCATTACGAGGCTCTGAAAAATGCCCACGAGGCGGTAAAAAGAGCGGGCGATGGACTCGACGGCGGGTTGCCGGGGGATCTCCTGGCGATCGACATCAGGGAAGTGTTGCATTACCTGGGTGAGATAACCGGCGAGATAACAACAGATGAGATCCTGGGCAACATTTTCAAAAACTTCTGTATCGGGAAATAGAATTATAAGAGCGGTCAGCCGATAAGCTGACCGCTCTTATAAAAATCATTATGTCAACGAAATAAGATTTAACAATTATAACTCATCAAGCTCATCAATTACAATCGGCTCATTTGTTGTCTCTGTGCTTTCCACTAAAACATCTTCAACTACTCCCAAAACCTCAACAAACTCACCCTCTCCGGTAGCAGTAACTATCAGGTCGTATGCGCCCCCGGCAAGGAATGCAAGATGATAGAAATTATTTTCATCTACCTTATCACTTGTTATAGCATTAGGGAACCTTGTATCTTCTGCCCCGGGATCCTGTGCTTCAGTGTCATCATATTCACCCTGTTCGTACGCATAGATAACAATATCCTTTCCTTCGGGAATATTATCTACATTACCCTGGATATCCCCTGCCTGATTATTAACCACCAGGCGAATAGTAGGCTTCAGAATATACATTCCCGTAACACCTGCCTCTACGACTGATCTTCTTACATCCCAGTCGGCTGTTACTTCAACCTGTCCGTTAATTGGCACTGTAAAGGTTCCAATTCCCTTGAATCCTGTTTCATATCCGCTGGGAATAAAAAGGTTTTCAGGTTCTTTGTCCTCGAATTCCAGGTAGCAGCCCGGGTTTTCCTGCGGTCCCTCATTAAATGCAGGAGCATCAAGCATGAACCTGATCTGGTTGTATGTCCCCGCTTCCAGCTCAAAGTTGCCAAGTTCTTCATAATCGCCTCTTGTGAGCTGAAGGAGATCGATTTTCTTCTCCTCTTCAAGACCCAGTTCAACCCAACCGTCCTGGTCTGTTTGGTAGTGCAGATCCTGTATGGTGATCCACACACTTTCAATACCATCTGAATCGATCGGGGCATCAGTTATGAATAGATTGAGACTTCCCTTATCATCATCATCGTCTTTTTCGCAAGCTGTAAATACTAATGCGAACATTAGTGCAAACGGTAGTAATAATAAACTCTTTTTCATAGCTTTAAATATTTAATTATACAATAAAAAATTTGATTTCATTTTCTCGTAAACACGGCTAAACAGATCATTTTTTTTAAAAACTCCATTCCCATATTTGAAA